>CASLVD010000013.1 GCA_949398305.1 uncultured Candidatus Melainabacteria bacterium
TCCTAAAAAAGCATTTACCTTAGCAGAGGTATTAATCACCCTCGGCATAATTGGTATTGTTGCAGCGATGACTATTCCTAACTTGATTTCTCATTATCAAAAAGAATCAACTGCAACACAATTGAAAAAGACTTTTGCAACAGTTTCACTTGCGGTAAGAACCTCTGAATCAGAAAATGAAGAGGTCGCTGGATGGGATATGTCAAATAAAAATACAATTGAAGTTTTTGATAAATACCTTGCTCCATATATGAAATGTTCTAAAAAACTAATAAATGCTGGTGAAATAAAATATTTTAGTCCAAATGGAAAACAAGAAAAGGGCTTGGCAATTATACGGGGTGGTGCTGGTGTGTATACTTTGCTATCAGGCGTACAGCTTATTGTTAATAATGGAGTTATTGTTGGTAATAATAATGGCTATTACAGTATAGGTATTATGGTTGATTTGAATGGTTATAATACAAAACCGAATAAATTTGGTCGTGATGCTTTTTTTATTTCCATAGCGCCTGAAGAAGGTGTGAAGATGTCTTATCGCGATGACGGAGAAGGTATTGTACAAAAAACTCGTAAACAATTAATAGACGGACCTTCAAATGAGAATTATCAATGTAATTACAGCGGGCGCGGAATCTGGTGCGGAGCTTTGATTCAGCGTGACGGCTGGAAAATCAGCGATGATTATCCGTGGAAATAAATTATTCGCAGTTACTATTTTTGATAGGTTTGCCAAAAAATATTCTTGCTCCTCCAAAACGCTGTTGGAGTGTCTTTTTAACCCCGACTACAATATCATTAACATTGCAGACTACAAGTTGAACTGCGTCAATCAGAACGCTTAATTTCGGTACTAGTACTGAAAAATCCGAACTTGTTTTATTGAAGTTGCCTGAAATTGATATAAAATCTTTTGATGAATTGGCGAAATTAGCTGTAGTCATTTCTAAATTTGTTGCACTGTTTCTAATTGTTTGGCGTGTAATTTCATCATTTGTTTTTTGTGATAAATCTTTCAGATTCGCAGTTGTTGTTTGAAGATTTTGCATACTGTTTTTTAGGTGAGTTGTTGAATCCAAAATATTTTCTCTGTTTTCTGTTAAGATTTCTGTTACCAGATCAAACAATTCTGTTAAAGCATCTGTTGTTTTGGTGGCAGAACTTAACAGGCTTTCCCCTTTTTCTGATAAGTTATCTAAGTGTGCCTGATTTATGTCTGAAATTCCGCTGAATGTAAATCCTGATTCACCTTTAATTACATCACCGGTTCTGATATATTTAAGCATAGGTGCACGCGGATATTGAATATCAACGTACTTGGTATCCTCATCGTAATTTTTTATACGTGCAGTGATGTTTTTAGGAAGCTGTAAACCTCTTTGATTTAATGTTATATATAAATATGTTGTTTTAAAATCTTTTGAAATTTTTAGTTTTCGTGTTGTGCCGAGTTTGTAACCCTTATAGTAAACTCCCATTCTGGGGGGCATAGGGTCCATTTTGTTAAATTCAGCTTTAATGTATGTGTGATTAAAATATGTCACAACAACTACGCCTAAAAATATAAATAACAAGATTAGTAAAATTATTTTTCCGACTGTAAGATTCATACAAATAGTATTGGAAATTAGAAAAAATAATTAAATTGGACTGTTGATTTAGCCTGATATCTTTTGAAATTTTTTATGAATTTGAACATTGTGAACTCTTATAATATCAAGTCCTTCGTTCATTAAAATACTTGCAAAAGCAAGAGAATAAATGTCTTTTTCCTCATTGGTTGCATCAGGCATTTCTAAAAAGCTTTTTCTGGATAAACCTATAAGAACCGGACAGCCTAGTGTTTTTAACTCTTTCCAGCGTTTTAAAATTTCAAGATTGTGTTCTTTTGTTTTGCCAAAACCGATGCCCGGGTCGATTATAATATTTTCTTTTTTTATACCTTTAGATATTGCAAAATCAAGTTTAGATTTCAAATTTAAATAAATTTCATCCATTATGTTTTCATAACTCGGTGAATCCTGCATATTTTCAGGAGTTCCCTGACTGTGTTGAAGAATTATTTTTGTATTTGGAAAGTTTGCCAGAGTATCTGCCATTTGTTCATCGTAATCCATACCGGAAACATCGTTGATGATATCAGCACCAATTTCAATACATTTTGAAGCAACTTCTGAACTTCTTGTGTCAATACTGATTGGCGGGTGCGAAATTGTTTTTAAATACTCAAGAATAGGAATAAGTTTATCCAATTGCTTTTGCACTGGAATCGCTTTAGAATACGGTTTTGTGGATTCTGCTCCGATATCAATAATATCAGCTCCGTCCTCAATCAATTTATGCAACTGCTTTATGGAATCTTCAAACTCATAATATCTACCACCATCAGAAAATGAATTTTGGGTAACATTTAAAATCCCCATAATTTTAGTTTTTACTTTTTGGGTAGATAGTTTTTCTAATATATTTTGTCCGAGATTTTTCAATCCAAACGGCTGAAATTGGAGCTTCTGTGCTATTTTCGTAAGTTCAGATATACTTCCGCCTAAAATGCAGTTTGAATTTTCGATTTTACCCGTGATGACTTCACGATGCGTTCCGCAATCTGCACCTGCTGAAATTGCGGTTTGTTTTATGATATTTGCCTGCGCGGGTGTAAGGTTGAAAATTTTGAAATTCTTATACTCAAACTTGTCTTTAGCTTTCCCTGTATAAGTTTTGTCAAAGCCTATAAGCTCAAGTTCTTTTTCGATATCAGTATTAACAATCTCTTTTAAAACAAAATCGTGCATAAACTAAGTTTAGCACGATTGTTGTTATTTCTCAAATTTTATAAATTTAAGCTGCGTTTCTCATTTCGTTAAATTGATGTTTAAAATCGTCAATTGCGATTTCACCGGTTTTTACGGCTTTATTTACGCCTGTAATAAGAACGAAAAATGCTAATGCACCGCCAAAGAAACCTGCAACTTTTTTAGTTAACGGACTTTTAATAATTGGTCCGATAAATTTAGTATCTTTTAGTTTGTTTAATCTCGCAAAAATATCGTTTGAATATATTTTTATGTTATTTTTAAAGGTTGCCCACAAACCGGATACTGCTTTTGTATTTTTATTAACAGCCTGTTGTGTTTTGGTAACTGTTCCAAGCATATTAGATAATGATTGCTCGGCTTGAAGTCCTCTTTTACCTGCCATTTTTGTGGCAGATGTAGTTAAACCGGCAGCTCCGCCGACACCTGCTGCAACTTGTTCGCTTTTTTCTTTACGTTGCTGAGCTGTCATAGATGGACTTGTTGTATTAGCATTGATTGGTGGTATTCCTGTCATACTATTCACCATCCTCAAGCATTTTTTCAACTTCATTTAATTCATTATTATCATTATTTATGACATCTTCTTTATCATCTATGTCATCTATATTTTCAATTTTTACAGCTACAAGTTTTTCATCTTGTTCAGAGTTATCTGCATTAGGTGTCTTTTTTGAATCCTTTGTCGCTGCATCATATGCACCTGCTGCGCCTGCTCCAACCCCCATTGTATTTGAGGTTACTTTTGCAGCTTTATCGTATAATTCTTCACCTGTTTTACCTTTAAACGGTTTAGCGATTGCTTCGAAGCCTTTTTTGACTAAGCCGCCTACATATTTGAAAGCTTTTCCGATGTATTCAAATGCTTTTACAACATATTTGCCAACAGAATGGTTGTTCAATTTTTCTGTAATTGCAGCAAGTTTTTCAGCAGCTCCGGTGTAGAGTTTTGAAGCTTTTACGTTATCAACACCTTTGGACAGAACCTCAATGAATTTTGCTCCGCCTTTTTTGATTCCTGAAAACATAGGGCTCAATACTTTATATAATTTGCTGTCTGCACCTTTTACAAGAATAGATGGTTTAACAATTTTTGCACCTTTATGAGCACCCCAGGCAACAGCCCAACCTTCCAGCAGACCTTCTGAAACAACTTTAGAACCTTTTAATACTTTTTTAAAGGTTTTATTTGTATGTTTATCCTGAATTAATTCATCAAGTTCTTCAACTTGTTTTGCATAATGTTTTTGCTTTTCTTCATAAATTTTGTCTTCGTTTGACGGGTCTTCACCTCTAAACGCAATTTGTCTTGTGTTTGAATAATGTGTGAATTTTGGTTGAATTGTTAACATATAGTATTCCCCACTACACTTAAATAAATTTCATTCGTATAATACAGCTGAAAAATATTTTTTGCTAAAACACCTGCTATCCATTAACAAAATGTTACATTAGGACACCTATATTATCCCATATTAGTTCGCATTTGTAAAGGTACTTCGTACTGTATTATGTTACAAATTGTTTCCGAGTCATTTCAATTATTCAGCTCCGCAAGGTACTTCGTACCGTATTATGCTATAAATTGTTTCCGAGTCAGGGGTAAATATAACAGTGATTATAACCTAAAGCAAGCGGTATTGTTCAGCACCGCAGTTTGAACCTTGAAATGAATTCCTTTTAATAAATTCGCGATCAATTTTATTAAGACAGTCAAGTTTTGCTCCAAGCCAGCGCGGTGCTATTAAATTTTTCTTTAAACCGTTTCCTGCAAGTCTGTGAATTGTTGTACTTTGAGGCAAAATTTCCAAAAAGTCACAGCAAAGATTTACGTATTCTTCTTCGCTCATAAAATCTATTTCGCCGGCTTCGTAAAGCTTTGAAAGTCTTGTGTCTTTAAGCGCGCAAAGCATGTGAATTTTTACTCCATCTACTCCAAGTTCGGCAAGTTTTTGGGCGGTTTGCAGAATCTCATCACGGGTTTCCCACAGTCCGAAAATTACGTGTACACAAACATTAATCCCTTTTTCTTTTGTTTTTTCATAAGCTTTCAAAAAACAGTCAAAATCATGACCACGGTTGATTTTTAAAAGTGTTTTGTCATGAATAGATTGTAATCCGTATTCAACCCACGTGTAATAATCTTTTGCAATATCTGAAATTAGTTCCAGTTTTTCATCTTCAACACAGTCTGGGCGTGTCCCGATTGATAAACCTACAACATCAGGATGTGTTAAGGCCGATTTATATATTTTTTCAAGTTCGTTAACCGGTTTATAAGTATTTGTATAAGCCTGAAAATATGACATGAATTTTTCGGCTTTAAATCTGTTATGAAGAGTTTCAGCACCAATTTTAACCTGTTCTTCTATTGATAGAAGATTAGAGTGAGCTTGTGAGAAACTTCCTCCATCATCACAAAAAATACAACCGCCTGTGGATATTGTACCGTCCCTGTTTGGACATGAAAAACCAGCATCTAAGGTTATTTTATAAACCTTTGCTCCGAATTTGTTTTTCAAATATGCACTGAATTGGTTGTATCTTTTATCTGTATTGTTAAAAAACATTATTTGTCTTCTTCGTTGTCATAAATCGGATAAACGTAATGTTCACCGCAATTAGGACAAACAACTTCCTGCTGCTTTCCGTCTTCTAATTTTGCTACTTCAAATAAACATTTGCAGCCTGATTGTACACATCTTATTGCCCATGTTGGTCTGATTAATCTTGCCATAATTTTACCCTCACTTTACTATACAACTTGAGTTTATCACCTAATTTAAGTTCATGCAAGTTATTAAAGTTATGAATACATTTCATCATCCCAGTATTCAAGTTCAAGCTTGCCGACAACGATAGTATCGCCGTTTTGAACACCTAAACGCTTGATTTCATCCATAATTCCCATACTTATCATGATATTTTGGAATCTTATAACCTGTTCTGTGCTTCTCGGGTCTGTAACCTGTGAAATCCTTATGATTCTTCCGCCGGTTACGACAAATGTGTCTTTGTTCACCTTTTGAACATTCCAATAGCCGTCATCATTGTTTGTTGCATCCAGATCTTCTTCAACAGTAATTTCAGATTCAGGTTTTTCAATTGAGTCAACTTTAATTTCAAGCTCGTACTTGATTTTGTCAAGATTTTCACCTGTAACAGCAGAAATTAAAAATGGCTTTATACCAAGTTTTTCAAATTCCTGTTGAAGTTCGGTTAATCTTTCCGGTTCAATTGCATCAATTTTATTAATTGCAACAACCTGATAAAGCTTTGCAAGTTTTTCGGAATATTTTGCAAGTTCATCATTAATGATTTTGTAATTTTTTATCGGATCTTCTTCTGTTCCGTCTACTATGTGAAGCAGAAATCTACAGCGTTCTACGTGGCGAAGGAAATCGTGTCCTAAACCAACACCGTCAGATGCTCCTTCAATCAGTCCGGGAATATCTGCAATTACATACCCGTCTCCGTTGGATTTTCTGACAACCCCGAGGTTCGGAACAATTGTTGTAAACGGATAATCGGCAATTTTGGGTTTTGCTGCTGAAACTCTGCTTATGAATGTAGATTTTCCGGCATTAGGGAAACCTAAAAGCCCAACATCAGCCAGAAGTTTTAATTCCAGTTGAAGTTCGCGTTCAATTCCCGGTTCGCCAGGTTCGCAATATTGCGGAGCTCTGTTTTGAGGGGTGCAGAAATGAGTGTTTCCCCTTCCTCCGCGCCCGCCTTTGGCGACAAGAACTGTTTGTTCATGCACTGTTAAATCGGCAATAATATTACCGCTTTTCAGGTCTTTAACAATGGTGCCAGTAGGAACTTTTATGTATAAATCTTTAGCACTTTTTCCGTGCATACTTTTTTTGAAACCGTTTTCACCATTGTCGGCTTTGAATATCGAACGGTAAGTAAAATCTAAAAGTGTTGATAAGCCTTCATCTGCGATTAAATATACACTTCCGCCTTTTCCGCCGTCACCGCCAGCCGGTCCGCCTTTGTCTACAAATTTCTCGCGACGCCAGGCAACAACGCCGTTTCCGCCTTTTCCTGATGATATTTTTATTTTCGCTTTATCGATAAATTGCATAGTATAAATCCTTTTGATTTGATTATACTATAAGGGGGAAATATTTGCGACTAATTGTAACAAATTTAAGCAGTATTTACCCTTTTATACTTCTTCAGGAATGAATAACGGATTTTTACCGAGTAATTCTCTGGTATGTTCATAGCAGCAGCTTTTGCGGGTAATCTGCTGATATTCACGTATAATATTTAACACATCTTCTGTAGATAATCTGATAATTCTTCTTTGACCTTCAATAATTTTTGCCATAACGACCTCCTTGATAAATTATCTATCGTCAACAAAATAAATGACCTTTAAAAGGTCATTTGGAAGGTGTAAAAATCTTATTTGAAAAACGAAAAACCGGAGAATATTTTCTCCGGTTTAATTTTATATTTATTATAATTAGTCTGACCAGTTGAAATTTTGGTTTACTAGTGTGACATTTGTCCAACCTTGTTGAGATAGTGCTGCTTTCATTTTGTTTGATAAGTCTTCCATTGCTCTTTGATGTGTTAATGACATACCTGTTTCAACTGTATATGTTTTACCATCAGGTGTTTTTACTGTAGCTGTACCATTGTTTCCTCTCATTGTGTGGATTGAGAAATTGATTGTTAATTTTCTTGGTTTAGCTTTTTCAGCGGCAGTCCATTGAGTTCCTTGAGCTCCTTGAGCTCCTTGGGATTTTTGTGCTCCTTGAGATTTTTGAGTATTTTGAGTTTGACCGCCTTTTGAGAATTTGAAGTTTTGGTTGGTTAGAGTTACATTTGTCCAACCTGCTTTTTTCAATTGAGCCATTATGTCATCAGCTAATGCGTTCATTGCCCTATTGTGTGTTAATGAAGCTCCTGTTGAAGCTGTGTATCTTGTACCATCAGGCATTGTAACTGTTGCAGTACCACTGTTTGTTGTATTTGAGTGAATTGAGAATGATATGTTAACTTTTACCGGTTTAGTTTTATCGATATTGTTTTTGTTACCAGCTCCTTGAGTACCATCGGCTTTGTTGCTTCCGCCGGCTTTACTGCTTCCGCCGGATCTTCTTGTTCCGCTGTTATCTTTAACTTTGCCGTTATCGTCTTTGACTTTACCGGTATTGTCATCTTTAACCTTACCGGTATCATCATCTTTAACTTTGCCGGTATCATCATCTTTGACTTTACCGCCTTTGTTATTATCATTGTTCTCAACTTTTTCTTTTTCCTCAGACTTAGCCTTCGATAAGGCTTCGCACATATCTTCGTAGCTCAAGCCTTTACCAATTAAATGTCCTTCTTTATCAGTTGCTGAATATTTATCATTACCATCTGATACTATGTTATGGTTTGGATAAAGAGTTTTTAAGTTAGCTAGTTTATCTTGGTTTCCAGGTAATTGTTGTGGTTGAGCTTGTTGAGCGTTTATCATACCAAATGGATTAAAACTGCCCATTCCGCCGCCAAAGAGGTTACTGAACAAGCCGCCAAACAGACCGCCGCCCATTCCCATACCCATCATTCCGCCACCGCCAAATAGGCCGCCGAATAATCCTGACATGAATCCCCAGAATCCTGTAGGTCCATTATTAATGGTTACATTCGTATTCTGTGGTGCACAATGACAGTGACCGCCAAACATTATTGGTTGTCTCGCTTGCCTGATATTCATCCCTCGATTAGGTACATAGGTGTTTTGTGCATATCGTAGATTAAATGCTTTGCCTGCTCCGTAGATGCCCATATCTCTGTCCTCTTATTTTTGTTATCTTATATATATTAAGTATATACTTTGTGTATAATTTCAGGAATATGGGATTTTTGTTACAAAAGTTTACATAGACAGCGGTGTTCAAATAAAAGAAAAGGAGCGATTTCTCGCTCCTGACAAAGTTTTTAATGTTTAGCAATACCATGTATTTGATTCATGCGGAGTGCCGCCGGACACTCAATTACCTCCAATATTTGAGGATGCGCCTGCAGGAGTAAATGATGAAACTGCACGAGCTACGTTAGCTGCAGTATTTAATCCTTGCATTGTTCTGTTCCAAACACTGTTTTGTTGGGCTGCTTGATATGCTGCTTGATTGTAGTTGTTACCTGAAGCAGTATTTGCGTTTGCAAGCTGCATGAAATTCATCATTTGACTGTTGTAGTTTGTATATAAACCGCTTAGCAATGAAATATAATTCATTCGGTTTGCCATTTCAGTTGAATACAAATCATTTTGCTTCATGAGTAATGAATCACTTAAATCTGCAACAGCTTGAGCTTTATTTTCTGTGATATTACTTAAGTTATCCATGAAAATTGAGTTATCAAGGTTACCGAATCTTGAAGCAATATCATTTTTTAAAGCGTTTTGCATAGGGTCATAAATGTCGTTAATTTGTTTTATGCCTTGTTTTTTATAGGTATCAAGTGTTTGATTCCATTGCTCTTGTTTTGCATCAGAAATAGAAAACAAATCTTTCAGACTTGTGTCTAAGTTACCTAAAACTCCATCATAAACGGATTTTTCAGTATCAGTCATGTCGTATGAACTGCTGTAAGTGTTTTTTCCTGTTTTTGAAGATGTTGCAACTTTGTTTCCATTAATTTCTACGCTCCCTGTTGCGTAGCCCGGGTATTTTGATGTTTTTCCCATAGTAAAATTTCCTTTCTAACAAGGAAATCATCTGTTATTTAGTGCAGCTGGTCTGGATGAGCCTATTATAACACATTTATGAGTGATTGTAAAGCGTTTTGTCTGATTATTTGAATTTTTTTTGTAATCGTATAATAATATTGTTATGGCAGATATGATTAAAATAGTGGGAGCAAAAGAACATAATTTGAAAAATGTCTCCCTTGAAATCCCCAAAAATGAACTTATTGTTTTTACAGGAGTGTCAGGATCCGGAAAAAGTTCATTAGCTTTTGATACTATTTTTGCAGAAGGTCAAAGACGTTATGTCGAAAGTTTATCGACTTATGCAAGACAGTTTTTAGGACAGCTTGATAAACCTAATGTTGAATACATTGACGGCTTGTCACCTGCTATATCTATTGATCAAAAATCAAAAAGTAACAATCCGCGCTCAACTGTCGGAACAATTACCGAAATTTATGATTATTTGCGTTTACTTTATGCAAGAGTCGGGACTCCGTATTGCCCGTCTTGCGGTAAAAAGATTAAACCGCAGACGCTTGATGAGATTGTAAATAAAATCATAGCGCTTGGAGAAGGTATTAAAATCCAGATATTAGCTCCTGTTGTTCGCGGTAAAAAAGGTGAATATTCTTCGCTTTTTGAAGAATTAAGGCAGGAAGGTTTTGTAAGGGTTAAGGTTGATGGTGAAGTTTATAACCTCGATGAAGACGAAATTGAACTTGCAAAAACTAAAAAACACGATATCAGTGTTGTTGTAGATAGAATTGTAGTAAAAGAGTCTGCAATGTCAAGGATTGCAGACAGTGTTCAAATTGCTTTGAAAAAAGCTGATGGAATAGTCGTTGTAGATGTTGTTGGCGATAAGGAAATCGTTTTTTCTGAAAAACTGGCTTGTCCTGATTGTAATCTGAGTTTTGAAGAGTTAACTCCGAGAATATTTTCATTCAATGCTCCGTACGGTGCTTGTGAAAGATGTTCAGGGCTTGGTGCGGATTTTATTGTAGATCCGGATCTTGTTGTACCTGATAAATCAAAGTCTTTAAATGACGGTGCAATTTTTGCGTGGGCAACAAGAAGTGCCACAACTTATTATCATGATTTGTTAAGTTCTGTTTGTGCGGCTTATGATATCGATATGAATGTGCCGTTTGAGGATTTAACAGAAGAACAGCAAAAAATTATTCTTTACGGATCAAAAGAGCCTATAAAAATCAGAGTTCAGCAATTTGGCACACATCGTTATCAAACAAA
Organism: uncultured Candidatus Melainabacteria bacterium; assembly: GCA_949398305.1. Classification (GTDB taxonomy): domain Bacteria; phylum Cyanobacteriota; class Vampirovibrionia; order Gastranaerophilales; family Gastranaerophilaceae; genus Zag111. Next base: position 10,768 of record CASLVD010000013.1, read on the forward strand.
TACTTCTCCGTTTGTCGGTGTTATTCCGTTTTTGGAAAAACGTTACAATGATGCTTTAGGAGATTACTGGCGTGAAGAAATCGAAAAGTTTATGGTTGCAAAACCTTGCCCGTCTTGCGGTGGCGCTCGTCTTAAACCATTCCCGCTTGTGGTTAAAATTCGCGATAAAAATATTTACGAATTTACAAAAATGTCTATTGATGACGAATTACAGTTTATTACCGACTTATATCTTGACCTGACTGATTATCAGATGAAGATTGCAAAACAGGTGTTAGATGAAATTCGTGCACGTCTGAAATTCTTAAGCGATGTAGGACTGCATTATCTGGATTTAGCGCGTATGGCTGGAACTCTTTCCGGCGGTGAATCCCAGAGAATTCGTCTTGCTTCTCAAATCGGAAGCGGATTAAGCGGAGTTTTATATGTTCTTGATGAGCCGTCAATTGGGTTGCACCAGCGCGATAACGATATGCTTATTAAAACTCTGTTTAAGCTTAGAAATTTAGGAAACACCCTGATTGTTGTAGAACACGATGAAGATACTATTAGAAGTGCAGATTATATTGTTGATATCGGACCAAAAGCCGGACTTGCAGGTGGTAAAATTATCGCTCAAGGTTCTGTTGATGATATTATTGCGGCAAAAAATTCTATTACAGGGAAGTATTTGAGCGGCGAAAAATCTATTCCGATTCCGGAAAAAGTACGTGAAGGTAACGGAAATTTTCTCGAAATAAAAAATGCACATCTGAATAACCTTAAAAATGTAGACGTAAATATTCCGCTCGGAAAAATAGTTGTGCTTACCGGAGTTTCAGGATCCGGTAAATCAACGCTTATGCAGGAGTTGATTTATGAATACGCCGCACACAAACTTCGTAAAAATAAACCTAAACCGCAAGGTGTTGATGAAATTCTCGGGTTTGAAAATATTGATAAAGTTATTGATATTGATCAATCTCCAATCGGCAGAACACCACGTTCCAATCCTGCAACTTATACCGATGTTTTCACACCTATTCGCGATCTGTATTCAAAAACTAATGAGGCAAAAGTTCGCGGATATAAACCGGGAAGGTTTAGTTTTAACGTAAAAGGCGGACGCTGTGAAGCTTGTAAAGGTGACGGACTTGTAAAAATCGAAATGAATTTCCTTTCTGATGTTTACGTAAAATGCGATATCTGCAAAGGAAAACGTTACAACCGCGAAACGCTTGAAGTTAAATATAAAGGAAAAACAATCGCTGATGTTCTTGATATGAGTGTAAAAGAAGCTTTAGAATTTTTTGACAGCGTACCTGCTATTAAAAATAAACTTCAAACACTTAACGATGTCGGACTTGACTATATGAAACTTGGTCAAAGTGCCACAACACTCTCCGGCGGGGAAGCTCAGCGTATAAAATTAGCATCCGAACTTAACAAACGTTCAACCGGAAGAACTTTATATCTGCTTGATGAACCGTCGGTTGGACTTCACTGGGCGGATTTAGACAAGCTTGCTAAAATTCTTCAGGCTCTTGCTGATCAAGGAAATACAATCCTTATGATTGAACATAACCTTGATTTGATTAAAATCGCAGACCATATTATAGACCTTGGACCTGAAGGCGGTGTTGGCGGCGGACAAGTTATTGCTCAAGGTACACCTGAAGAAGTTGCGAAATGTAAAGATTCTTATACCGGTAAATATTTGGCAAGATACTTTGAAAATGCTTAATTTACGGACTATTTGATATTTTTTGAAAAATTTGTTATTATGTTTTCATAAAAAAGGTAACTGTTATGAGGCAAAAATTTTTATATTTATGTTTTTTAATGGTATTATCTTGTGCGTTTTCGATATGTTACGCGCAAACCATTGAAGTTTCGGCTCTTGAAGATTTTTCAACAGCAGAACCTCCAAAAACTATATCTGTGAAGCTGGTAGAACCTTTGGAATTTACAGAACCAAAAGTTATAATAGCAGGATCAACTCTAAAAGGTAATCTTATAGATGTAGTAAGTCCGAAAAGACTTAAACGTGATGCAGGATTCTCATTTCAACCGACAGAATATACGGATTTAAATGGTGAAACTCATCCGATAAATTCGTACATTACAGCTTCATATACACAGCCGGTTGATAAAGGCTCAGTTGCAAAAAGTGCAGCATTAGGTGTTGGTAATTTTTTTGTAAAAGGCTTATCAATGGGAGTTGCAGCAGTATCCGGAGCAGTTAAAAATTCGGAAGGAAACAGGTTTAAATCCTCTGCTAAGTCAATGTATGAATCCTCGCCGTTCTCATATGCCGAAAAAGGTGAAGATTTATATATAAAAACAAATCAAAGTTTTTTCCTGAAATTTCCGGATGCAGAAAAAATAAAACAATAAAAGGACAAAATTATATACTATAGAAAAGGAGTAATTTAAAGATGAAAAAGTTATTTATGTTATTTACAGCATTTGTTCTATCCCTTGCTATGTTTCAGGGAGCAGAAGCTAAAACTGTACAGGTAACAGCTTTGGAAGATTTCCAAACATCTAATCCGCCTCAGGTTTTACACGTACAAATGAATGCTAATACAAGACTTGATTATGATTTGATGTTATTTCAAGGTTTTCAGGTAACAGGTAAGGTTGTTCCTCAGCAAAATGGCGGATTCTTATTTGTTCCGGTTAGCTACGTAAATTATCAGGAAGAAAATTTAAATATTGATAAAGAATATCCGGCTTCATACAAAGGTAAAGCAGGACTTATCAGACAAAACCAACCATTCCAGCTGGTATTTCCTAACAACGGTCCTGATACATTCCAATATTATGTTCCTAGCGTAAGCGACATGAACTAGGGGGTAAATATAGCTAACGATATATCCAGGTCGTCTCAACTGTTGAGCGCCGCAGGTTCTCGCCGGACTGGGTAATATGCTGCTAATTATAGCCTAAAAAACTGATATTATTTAGCTCCACAGGTTCTCACACGAAGCGGAAGCAAAAAACAGGAATGACGATAATATGTCATCCTGAACTTGATTCAGGATCTATTTAGATAGATTTATATAAAAGAGTTCTCAATATGAGGACTCTTTTAGTTTATTTATATGATAACAAATGCACAAATTTTTATTACTATTAAATAGTTATAAAAAAAGAAAGAGTATTTTTATGTTACAGTATTTTTTAGGTTCGTATATTATTACAATTGCAGGTGTTATTGCTGCATATTTCTGGGGTGAACATGTTCATGCAGGTGCAGGGCTGTCAAGTATTTTTATTGTACTTGTTCTTGCTGTTTTAGAAACCAGTTTATCGTTTGATAACGCTGTTGTTAACGCGATGAAACTCGAGAAAATGTCTGATGTTTGGAGACATAGATTCTTAACATGGGGTATTGCGATTGCAGTATTCGGGATGAGATTTTTGTTTCCAGTGTTAGTTGTATCAATTTTTGCTCATCTTGATATGGTAACTGTAACAAAAATTGCACTGACCGATTCTCAAAAATATGCCGGATATTTGCATGCAACTCACGCGCCGATTGTAACTTTTGGCGGAATGTTTTTGATAATGTTGTTTCTTAATTATTTTTTCAATCACGAAAAAAATGTTCATTGGCTTAAGCCTATTGAAGCCCCGCTATCTCATTTAGATCATATTAGTGGTATTGAAATTATAATTTCGTTGTTAATGCTGATCGGGGTGCAATCCTTTATTCCTGCAGAATCAAAAGTTGCCGTAATTATTTCAGGTATGGCCGGGATTATTACATTCTTGGCAATTGACGGTGTTGCTCATTTCTTGGAAAAACACGAAGAAATGCGTAATGCGAAATGTGCTGCTGACAGTGTAAAATGTGCCGGACTAATTAGTTTTATATACTTGGAACTTATTGATGCTTCTTTTTCTTTAGACGGGGTTTTGGGAGCGTTTGCTTTAAGTAATGATGTTTTGATTATTACAATAGGTTTGGCGATTGGTGCGATGTTTGTAAGATCTTTGACAATAATGCTTGTGGAAAAAAAGACTCTGGCACAGTTTTTATATCTTGAACACGGAGCACACTGGGCAATCGGGGCGTTAGCTGTGATTATGCTTGTTTCAACAGTTAAGGAAGTCCCGGAAGTCGTAACAGGGCTTATCGGATTATTCTTTATTGTTGCGGCGTTGATTTCATCAATTATTCATAATAAAAAACAACTTTCTAAATAAAAATAAAAGCCGGTCTAAAAAGACCGGCTTTCTTATTCGGAGTTACTTTGAACTTAGTCTAATTTCCAGCTGTTAAGGTATTCTTCCTGTTCAGCTGTCAATGAATCAATTTCAATTCCCATAGATTGAAGTTTTAATTCTGCGATTTTTACATCAACTTCATAAGGAAGTGTGTATAATTTATTTTCCAGTTTTCCGTGGTTTTTAACAAGGAATTCAATGCCAAGCGCTTGGTTTGCAAAACTCATATCCATAACACTTGCAGGGTGACCTTCTGCTGCTACAAGGTTTACTAATCTACCTTCTGCAATTACGTAAACTGATTTTCCGTTATCTAAAACGTATTCTTCTAATGCCGGTCTGATTTGTTTGATTTCTTTTGTATGGGCTTTTAAATCACCTACGTTAACTTCCCAATCGAAGTGACCAACGTTTCCGACAAATGCTCCGTCTTTCATTGTCAGGATATGTTGAACATCAACTACGTGTTTGTCACCGGTTACTGTTAAGAAAACATCGCCTTCTAAAGCTGCTTTTGCAATCGGCATTACCCTGTAACCTTCCATTGCGGCTTCTAAAGCTTTAAGCGGATCAACTTCACAAACAATCACGTTAGCTCCTAAAGCTTTTGCTCTTAATGCAACGCCTTTACCGCACCAGCCGTATCCTGAAACAACAACTGTTTTACCTGCAATAAGAATATTTGCGGCTCTTAAAACACCGTCAAATGCGCTTTGTCCTGTACCGTAACGGTTGTCGTATAAGTGTTTTGTTAAGCTTGTATTAACACCAACAGCAGGGAATCCTAAAGAACCGTCAGCTTCCATTGCTTGTAATCTTATGATACCTGTTGTGGTTTCTTCTGTAGAACCGATAATTTTACCGATTAAATCAGGACGCTGAGCGTGAATTGTTGAAACCATATCGCAACCGTCATCAATAATAATATCAGGGTTATGGTTAATTGCTTCTTCAATGTGTGCTCTATATTGTTCAACAGTTTCACCAGAAACAGCGAAAACCGGAATATTGTAATATTTAACAAGTGCTGCGGCAACATCATCCTGCGTAGATAAAGGATTTGATGCTACAAGAACTGCATCAGCCCCGCCGGCTTGCATAACTGTGCATAATGCAGCGGTCTCTTTTGTAACGTGCACGCAGGCAGATAGTTTTAAACCTTTAAAAGGTTGTTCTTTAATAAATCTTTCTCTTATTGTTTTTAAAACAGGCATGTCTTTGAATGCCCAATCTATTTGGTTTTTGCCTTGTTCTGCAAGGTTAATATCTTTAATATCACATTTAATTTCGGTTGCCAACATTCTATTCTCCTTAATGTTTACCATTTTAATTGTACTTTGTACACGTTTCATTATAGCCAAAAAAACTTTTATTTCTAATTATTTGAGTTCATTGTAAAAATTTCTTAATAATGCATGAATAAGTGTCAAAAAATTTTCTTTATGGTTGTTATAATTGAAGCTAAGGAGTGTTTTGTGAAAGTTAGTTTTGATTTAAAAAATGAAAAAATGAAACATCAAAATTCTGTTTCGTTTGAGGGGTACAAATTTACTAAATCAGAAGATGGTTTCAGGGAATTTGAAGTAGCATATCCTTATGATGAAAATAAGGATGATTGTTATTTAGAAATTTATAAACTTGATAAAGACGAGCATGGTAATTATTTTACGACCGGCAAAGCCTACAGCCGTTCAGGCGGTGATAATTACAAAATGAATCCCGGACAAAATCGTATTGATTTAGCCCGTGAGTTCGGTATTGAGGATAATCAGGCATTTGCATATCATTTTTTGCTTGTTGATAAAAAAACACATTTTACTAAAACAAGAGTTGACGCGGGTGATGTTATAGATGAACGTTCTGAGGCTAATCAAAAACGTAACTTTTTCAATATTGTAACTCCTGATAAATCAAATCTTTCTCGCGGCGGTGCGATGAAGCTTGTTATTATAGATTCGCAAAAGGTCGGTTATGTTTATAATGACCAGAATATGATTGTAAAAGACGAAAAGCTTGAAAAACGCGGTCAGGAAGGTATTAAAACACTTACAAATAAATTCGGCGGAACTCTTGCCGGATTAGAGCAGGCTATTGATAACGGTGAATACGATAATTATGGACGAATTATTTCATTACCTGTTTTTACTGATGATGATTTTACCGCTCATGCATACTGGAATAAAAACTGTATGCAGATGGCAAGTTCTTTAGGTAATATCAATAACTATGCTTCATTACAAAGAAAAATGTTTGCTCACGGTTTGAATTTTGTTTCAGACGGCGCTTTTGTTAATGAAGGCTTAGAAGGTATTCACTTTAAAAATATTTTAAGATGGGGTGAAGATTCTCCTTATTTTAACTGGTTCAGGGCTTCATCATTAAAAGACGGTCCTTTAAGTATGGGTGTTTTTGTCAAAAATAAAGATTATATTTCACACAAAATCGTAAACTCTCCTTATACTTACAACCAGAGCCGTACAGGTTCTATTTCAATAAAAGATAATCCGCTGTATGATTCTAAAAAACCGACTTATATTCAATTTTTTGATACCCGTTTAGTAACGGAAGAAGAAAGAAATGATACTACTTCTTTAATAAAAACATACTCTCAAATGAGTACACCGAATATTTATGATCTTCATTCGCATAATGATTCTATTTATCCATATGCATTTGAAATTAATCCGGAAACTTATAACAAAAATATTCGTAACTTAAGTTCATATAATAATGCAAATGCACAATTCCCTATTTATATGGATAGTCCAAAAGCTGCCCGATTCCTTTCAAAATTTGAAACCTTTGTTGTTGACGGTAAATTTGAAAGCGGTTTTGAAACCTGGGATGCCAATCCTGATATTGCAAAATTGAACTTTGTTTATTCAAATGCCGATGCTCTTGCTTTGAAAAATCTTTCTGTAAACGAAAGAAAAGCAGAAATGGCAAAGATTTTACGCGGCAACTATCAGGTTCAGGATTATGTAATTACATCAGGTAAGTATTGGACTCAGAAAACAGATGATATTTTAAGAACTCATGTTGCTCAAAGTCTGCGAAATATTGATTCTGATAATCCTCAGCAGGTTTATGAATATATCATGAAAATTTCTGATAATAAAATATTGCCTAAATCTGTAAAAGCAGAGGTTACAAAAGCAGAAGTCGAAAATGTTTTATCAGGTTTTTATAATAATAAACGACATCTCTCTAATGAAGATAAAAAATCTCAAATATTGGAAGGCTTAATGGATACACCATTAGATTCGTTTGAATTTGGTGATAATTTAGTTTCTGTGTTGTCTTCTGCGCTTGTTTCAAAAAGAGCGGTTAAAAAATCAGAAATCGGCTTGTCCAGATATGAAATGTTTAAACAGGGTAATCCAAGTTTATCTGATGAGTATGCAAAAACATACAATATGATGGATAAAATTTATACTAATGAAATGCTTGAATTTGCTCAAACTGTTTTAAATAATGTAGATTCAGCACTTCCTGATGGCAGAAAATTGTTTGACGGTGATAATGTTACCGAATATGGTAAATATGTTCTTCCGCTTGTTCTGCCATCAATTGCGAAATATGCTGTAGTTAAAGCTTTAGCTCCTGATAATACTGTCGCTATAGATAGCAGTACAGGTGAAATTTCTTACGATTACAAATCATTAAAAGAAGTTTCGCTTCAGACTCTGGGTATTACTAATCCGGCAAGTCCTGTTGATGAAGCTCAAATGGTTTTGGAAGCTTTAGCTAAAGGTATTAAAAACGTTGATTCATCAATTGACGGTGAAATTGTTGAAAGTGTATTCAGAACTATTGAAGGTACAAACACTGCAAGTTTCCAACTGGCAGATTTAATTATTGATAAAACGCAGGCCGGTCTTGATTGGAGAATTGACGCAACTAAAGATATTGCAGATATTGAAGATTTACGTAACAGAAATACTAATTTTGAATATACATGGCAAAGAGTCACAGATTTCTGGAAAAACTTTAACAAGGCAGTAATTTCTAAAAATCCGAATGCTTATACTGTAGCCGAAGTTACAGATGAAGGTACTCTTCATAAGCTTGGGTACGGTAAATATTCAGGTAAATATCCAAAATGGGAAGATATTGTTCCGAAATTCTTAAGAGATACCGGACTTACTGCTACAGCTAACTATACTCACTTCTTTAGAGATGTATCAAAAATCTTTACAAAAGACTTTGAAGACGGTTCAAGTTTTAGTGATAATAATTATTTACAGCGTATAATATTTGAAAAAATGTTGAATGGCGGTAATGCATTTATTCGTTCAGGCGGACTTGATGCAATAAGATATTCTTATACATTTATAGGTAATCACGATAAGCCGCGTGCTTTGCACTGTGCAGCTATGGATATGGAACTATTTTATACTGATTTGACATATCCTGAAAATATGGAAAAACGCCGTAAGGCATATCAAATTATTAAAGATAAATTTCACGATCCGATTTCAGATGAAGAAGTTAGAAAATATAACTTTGCTGCGGTTTCTCCAAAAGCTGTAGCGATGGCTGATGCTGTCAGACCGGCATTTGTTAATGTCTTAAAAACTTATCAGGATAAATATCATTATTCAAAAGAAACATTTGATCAGGCTTATATTCCGATAAGTAAAGCCGTTTCAGATTTAGCTAACGGTAAGTTTATGGGTAAACAATTTGACCCTGAAGCTTTTGGTGTAAAACCTTTGGATGTAACAATTTCTATGGTCTTAAAACAGGCAAAAGAAGTTTATGGTTTCAGACTTCCGGGATTAGAAGCAGACGATTTTGAAGATGATGTTTTTGAAGCTTTGATGAAGCCTGCTTTATCTAAAGTACTCGGTATGATGAAATATCTGGTAGCACTTCCAGGTATGCCGACTTTATTTGACGGAGATGATGCCGGAGCAACAGGCTATGATACAAAAACTAAGAATATGTACCTGCAGTGCCGCCAAAAAGTTCACGATGAATGGCTGGAAGCAGACAGTCCGAAATACAAAAAATTCTTAGATGACTATAAAGAACTTTTTGATAATGTTATGAAAGTTCGCCGTAATCCTAAATGTAATGCTTTAAACAATGGTGCTGTTTATACGCTTCCGTTGAATAAAACACAATCGGGAGAACTTGTATCATCTATATTCAGACAAAGTACAGATGGTAGAATGGCAATTTCTATATTTAACCCGTCAGGTCTTCATACAGACCACAGACGTGCATATAAAGAAAATACCTTATATCTTAACAGATTGTATTTCACAGAATCCGGAGACAGTACTGTTGGTATTGCAGGACTTCGTGAAGGTACTCAATTTGTTAATGCAAACGATGAAAAAGATATTTACTACACAAGAATTGATGAAAACGGAAATTATTACCTGTCACGTCATTGTGACGGAAAAGATGTTCCAATGCCAATTAATGATACAACTTTAATTTTGTATCACGTACCAAAAGGAATTCCTTTGACATTCACAGGTTCTTGTATGGTGAAACCAAATACCAGATTTGTCGCAAATGCTTATGAAAATAAAACTTATGACTGCGGTAAAAAATTGGCATTAGTTAAGTAATAAAAAAGGTGACATTCAAGTCACCTTTTTTTCTATTCTATACTGCAAATCTGAAATGAACTAAATCGCCGTCCTGGATTACATAATCCTTTCCTTCAAGACGTGTAACCCCTTTTTCCTTGCAGGCATTGTAAGATCCAAGCTCTGCAAAGTCTTTATATGGTGTGATTTCTGCCCTGATAAATCCTTTTTCAAAGTCTGTATGGATTACGCCGGCAGCCTGGGGAGCTTTTGTTCCTGCTGTAATAGTCCAGGCATGGACCTCTTTTTCTCCAGCTGTAATAAATGTTCTTAGTTTTAGAAGATTGTAAACAGATTTTATCATTCTGTTGATTCCTGAATCCTCAATACCAAGCTCTTGTAAGTATTCTTCCGCTTCTTCTTTACCAAGTTCTGCTAATTCTTCTTCAATTTTTGCTGTAATTACAACCATTTCTGCACCGTGAGATTTCGCGTATTCTGCAACTTTTTTGGTGTATGCGTTTCCGTCTTTCAAATCAAATTCTGAAACGTTAGCACAATAAATAACAGGTTTAGTTGATAGAAGATTTAACATTTTTACCACCTGAATTTCATCGTCTTCAAAGTGTTTTGAAATATCAATAAATGTACATTCTGATAATAGTTCAACTAATTTTTTCAAAACTTTGTCTTCCAAAACAGCGTCTTTATCACCTGATTTAACGGTTTTAGCGATTCTTGCCTGACGTCTTTCAACTGATGCCATATCAGCAAGTGCAAGTTCAGTGTTAATTGTTTCAATATCACTAATCGGATCAACTTTACCTTCAACGTGAATTGTATTTTCATCGTCAAAACATCTTACAACCTGAATAATAGCATCAACTTCTCTGATGTTTTGCAAAAATTGGTTTCCTAAGCCTTCGCCCTTGCTTGCACCTTTTACAAGCCCTGCAATATCAACAAATTCAATTGCTGTAGGGATAATTGTCTGTGCTTTACAAAGTTTAGATAATATTTCAAGTCTTTCATCCGGTACTTCTACGACACCAATATTCGGTTCGATAGTACAAAACGGGTAATTTGCGCTTTGAGCATTTCGTGCGTTTGTTAAAGCATTAAATAATGTTGATTTACCGACATTTGGCAGTCCTACTATTCCTGTTCTAAGCATTTATATTTCCTTTTTATAGTGTAATTTCATTTACCCCTATTTTACCCCAAACCCATTGTAATAAATAGCATTTTGAGCCATTGTAAACAAATGTAACGAATATATACTTTTTCGATAAATTTTAGGCAATTTTTCAATCTGTAAATACTTTATATAAATGTAAGGGATATTTATTAAGAGAAACGGGGAATTGATTATGACAAATATTTATGGAGAAATGATTACAGTAAAAGAATATGCAGAAACTTTAAGATATAATCCGGCAGATGAATCTTCTATGATTAGAGTTGAAGATTATGTTGCATCTATCAGAACTCAATCAGTTCAAGCTCAAACTTCAGAATTCATCACAGTTAAAGATTACGTTCAAGCATTAAATAACGAAAGATACTTAACACCCGCAGAACAAGAATTAGCTTCAAGAATTGAAAAATCAGTTTCTTCAAAAGCAAATAAAGCAGCACAAGAATTAGAACAATTATTAGCATAATCATCTCTCTTTAATATAAATTTTACGAGCCGGTTTTACCGGCTTTTTTCTTATCTTGCCATGCTTAATCAATAGTAGTAGTATGAGAAATATAAGAAGGAGAAAATTATGAAAAACACTGGTAAATTCACAAAACGGGGGGGGGGTAATTGCTTAAGGGTAAATATATTCTCCCGATTATTCCTAAACTTTCTCAATGGTTGTCAAAAAAATGATGTCATCCTGAACTTTACAAGGCGAACAAGGAATAAATGTAAAAGAGCTTTCACCTTAACTGAAATATTGCTAGCAGTGGCAATAGTAGGAATAATTTCATCAATAATACTTCCTGCTGCAATAAGTAAGTTTAATGAAAAAGTATTAGATTTGGGTTATGAACGTGAAATAAAAACGATAAAGAGTTCAGTAGACAGCTTAGTCGTGAGTGAGAATAAAAAGGATTTCTTTTCAACAATGATGTACACAGATGTTGAACCGGAGTCTTATGAAGATACTTCAGGCAAGTTTTTAAAGAAATATTTAAGGGTAGCTAAATATTGCGGTGATACAAACGGAGATTGTTTTGCGTCAAAATATTATGATTATTCAGATAACGGGAAAAAGGAGTTTCTACCGACTTATAAGGGCAGCTGTGCCCGCTTAAAAAATGGAATGAGTATTTGTATAACCCCTCAAATCGGCGCAAGAAGTATAGAAGGAATTATTGATATAAATGGTCAGAAAGGGCCAAATGTATTGGATCGAGATTTGCGCAGTTTTATAATAAATGCCAAAACACGAACCGGCAGAGTGAGTGATTCAACCGAAGTATTGGCACATAACGGTTATATAGAATTGGGCGGAGGAGACACCCCTCCAAATTCTCCGGAAGATCCGCCGGAACCACCAAAGTCAGCCTGCGAAATAGATCAAAATAGTTTGGATTGCTGTAGAATAAGAGCTATCAGTGATCCTGCAGATGCTTGTTGTAACTATGAAGAGATAAAAAACGGAAATGCTAGTTGTCATCAAGTTGTAGATATTGCATTAAATTGTACTCCCGGAAGTTGGAGTGGCCGTGATGGTAACTATACTAGAGTTATATCGTGTACTACTTCAATAAATCCTTATGTTGCAGGTTTTCAAACGAGTAATGGCGCTAAGAAATTTAACATAGGAGAAAAATTTAATTTTAGTCAATCTTGTTATAAAATGCAAAATTGTCCAAACTCGACGAGTTATAAACTTTGGTTCAGCGGAAATCAATTTTTTGAACAGATTGTAAAAGAAACTCAATGGAACAATTTTCATGTGAAGTATAATATTACGACTAAACGGTTATTATAAGTATCATAATATTAGTTGTAACGAAATGTAACGAATATATACTTTTTCGATAAAAATTAGGCAATTTTTAAATCTAAAAATACTTTATATAAATGTAAGGGAAACGATATTAAGAGAATTCAAAGGGGATAAAATTATGAGAAATGATTATGAAATGATTACAGTTGCAGATTATGTTAACACAGTAGAAAATGTAAAATGTTTATCTGTTGAAGAAAAAGAAATTCAAGCACAAGTTGAAAGATATTTATTAAACCAAAAAAGATATGAAACTAACGCAAAAATCGTTGAAGCTCTATTAGCTTAATTATAAAAAATATGTTAAACATTTTTTAAGAACCGATATAATTTATCGGTTCTTTTTGTGCTTAAAACCCAATGATAGTAACGATTTTAAATTGTAACGATATATTACAAATATATACTTTTTAACTCAAAATTACGCAATTTTTGCAAATAAAAATACTTTATATATGAGTAAGGGGATTACAATCAGGAAAAATTAAAGGAGAAAAAATGGCTAGAGTATTAATTTCAATGCCCGAAAAATTTTTAGATGAGATTGATTCAGTTGCGGATTCTGAAAATCGTACACGTTCTGAATTGATTCGTGAAGCATTAAGAACTTATATGTATAGAAGTCAGCTTAGAAATGGTAAAAAAGCAACAACAAATGCAGAAATTCTTGAAGCACTGCTTGGTTAATTAAAATTTGAAACGGATGGGGAAAATGGCAAAGAATAATTATCAAATGATTACAGTAAAAGAGTATGTAAATATGTTGGACAATGAAGTAACATATTTGGATACTGATGCAAAAGAATTAAAAGCAAGTGTTGAAAAGTATCTTATAAAGGTACGTAGAGCGCAGACTAATGCCAAAATCTTAGAAAGTTTACTTGGTTATTAGTAACGCAAAATGGAAGCATTCATTGGTTTAGGTAAATTCCACTCGGTAAAGATTTAGAAAGTAAGTTAGAAAAGAAAAAAGACTTGATGAATTTCATCAAGTCTTTTTTTGCTTAAGTTAAGCTTTTAACTATTCGATGATAGAGTCAACAACACCAGCACCAACAGTTCTACCGCCTTCACGGATAGCAAATCTCATACCTTGTTCGATAGCTACAGGAGCGATAAGTTCAACTTCCATAACAACGTTATCACCAGGCATTACCATTTGACCTTCAAATTTGATTGAACCGGTTACGTCAGTTGTTCTGATGTAGAACTGAGGTCTGTAACCAGGGAAGAATGGAGTGTGACGTCCACCTTCATCTTTTGTCAATACGTAAACGTTTGCTGTGAATTTAGTGTGTGGGTGAATTGAACCAGGTTTAGCAAGAACTTGACCACGTTCAATTTCAGTTTTATCAACACCACGAAGTAAAGCACCGATATTATCACCTGCTTGACCTTGGTCAAGAGATTTTCTGAACATTTCAACACCGGTTACTGTAGTTTTTTTAGTTTCACCTAAACCAACTAATTCAACTTCGTCACCAACTTTAACAACACCACGTTCAACACGACCGGTAGCAACTGTACCACGACCAGTGATTGAGAATACGTCTTCAACCGGCATCAAGAATGGTTTATCTAATTCTCTAACAGGTTCTGGGAAGTATGAATCCAAAGCATCCATAAGTTCCCAAATTTTATCTGTCCATTGGTTGTCGCCTCTAGCAACTGAAGGGTTAGCTTGAACTGCTTCTAAAGCTTTTAAAGCTGAACCGTGGATGAATGGGATATTGTCGCCATCGAATTCGTAAGAAGAAAGAAGTTCTCTAACTTCCATTTCTACTAATTCTAATAATTCAGGGTCATCAACCATATCGCATTTGTTTAAGAATACAACAAGGTTAGGAACACCAACTTGGCGAGCAAGCAAAATGTGTTCACGAGTCTGAGGCATAGCACCGTCAGTAGCTGCAACTACAAGAATTGCACCGTCCATTTGAGCAGCACCTGTGATCATGTTTTTAACATAGTCAGCGTGGCCCGGGCAGTCAACGTGAGCATAGTGTCTTGAATCTGTTTCGTATTCAACGTGAGCAGTAGAGATGGTAATACCTCTTGCTTTTTCTTCTGGAGCAGCATCGATTTCATCGAATTTTTTAGCATCTGCTTTACCAGCTGCTGCTAATGTACCGGTAATTGCTGCTGTTAATGTAGTTTTACCGTGGTCAACGTGGCCGATTGTACCTACGTTAACGTGCGGTTTCGTACGTTCATACTTTTCACGTGCCATGAGATTAATCTCCTTCTTTTTTGTCTACTATATACTACTTTTAATTAGTATTCTACGATAATTATAATTCTATTCGCTCATAATTTTTTGTCAAGATATAATAGAAATTTGAATATTTTCTTTAATATTTTTTTAATATTAAGATATGTAACAATATTTTTGCAATTGCGCAATCCGCTCCTTAATAAATACTTTATATATACATAAGTTAGATTATGATTCGGAGGATGAAATATGGCAGGCGAAGATATGAAAATCGGTTCAGGTTTAACCGGTATTAATAATTTTTTTAACGGATATTCTACAGGAGAACACGGAACTAAAGTTTCATTTAAAGACATATTGAAAAAAACTCCTATTTTTCAATTAGATTCTAATTTACAGGCACAAGCTGCATCATCCAGTGCAACAGCTTCAACCGGTATGAATTAGTATTTTGCAATAAAACTATGTTTGTAATAAAATAGTCCTCAGATATGTGAGGACTATTTTATGTTATTAACAGCAGATATCGGAAATACTAATATTACCCTGGGTTTATTTGACGAAAATAAATATATTAATGAGTTTCGTTTAGCTTCTGATAGGGATTTGTCCGGTGAGGAATATGAAATTCTTTTGAAATCCTTATTTAAGGATTATCTTATCGAAGGGTGTGTTATAGCTTCTGTTGTAGAAGAATTAAATATTAAATTCAAACGTGCTGTTGATAATGTTTTTAGGATAAATTCAGTATTTGTTGATTGTGATGTCAGTTTAGGTATAACAATCAAAACTGATAATCCGCGTGAAGTAGGTGCAGACAGAATTGCAAATGCTGTAGCAGCATCTAAAATGTATGAAGGTGCTGTAATTGTTATAGATTTTGGTACGGCAACATCTTTTGATATTATAAATTCAAAAAAAGAGTTTTTAGGCGGTGTAATTGCTCCCGGTATTAACACGCAGATGAAATGTTTGAAAAATTCGACTTCAAAGCTGCCAAAGATTGATGTTTCCATATCGCCTGCTGCTATCGGGCATAATACGACTGATGCAATTTTATCAGGCGTAATCAGGGGGACAGCTTGTATGGTAGACGGGCTTGTTGAACAATGTGAAGCAGAATTAGGCGAGAAGGTGACAATTGTTGCAACCGGCGGTTATTGCGGGCTGATTGCAAATTATTTAAAAAGACCGTTTGATTTTGTAAATCCTGTTCTTACTCTTGAAGGTTTAAGGTTTATATACTTAGCAAATGTTTCGAATAATGTATTATCGAAATAATTCAATTACATCGACATCAAAAAACTCTGCAATATTAGCTATTTTTTCAATAGTAATATTCAGTTTTCCGTTTTCGACTTTTCCAATATAAGAACCATCCAAATCCAGATTCAAAGATAGTTCTTCTTGTGAAAGGTGTTTTTGTTTTCTTAGTTTTTTTATATTTTTACCGAGTTTTTTCTTTATATCCTTGGTCATAAAAATTATTGTGCAAATAAAATACAGATTATTCCACGATTGACAGTCGGCAAAAATCATGATATTCTCCATAATAACAGTGTTTGGAGGTATGTAAAATGAGAAAATTGGCGTTTACGCTAGCGGAGGTTTTAATAACTTTAGGAATAATTGGGGTTGTTTCAGCAATAACTATTCCTGCACTTATTTCCAAATATCAGGAAATAATTACAGTTGTTAAAGTAAAAGAAACATATTCAATAATGGCACAAGCTTCAAAACGCTGGATGGATGAATATGATTGTGTAGATGATGTCGGAGGCTGTATTGCGGGTTGCACTCCTCACTCAGCCTGTAACTTGAAACAAATGATTAAGTATATGAAAGTTTCAGATGTTATTTATAAGGGAGATGGACAAAATCGAAATAAAAAACAATGGCTATCAGATAAGGGCGCAACTGCTCTAAATGGAGCAGCGGGGCAAGTCTATTGGGGAGTAAATAAACTTGATCCTCACTATTCTGCACAAATTTTATTACCAAATGGAGTTTCAGCTACGTTTATGATTGATACATATGCAAAAGAGGTGATACCTATTTTTATAGATATAAATAACTCTGCTAAACCTAATAGAATCGGTGTTGATGTTTTTCCATTATCACTTGGAGCTTATAAAAATGAAAAATACAAAGGCATTAATCCCTATTACGGAGAAGATGGAGCGGGAGGGGCTGATTTAGGATTATGTGCAACAAGAAATGGCGGGATTTGCAATCCCGATGACGGACATTCTCCAACTGCATATATTTTAAAATATAATAAAGTTTTTAATTTAAAAAAACTAGGTTATTAAATTTATATATTATATGTAAATTGTAGGAAGTTCCCCATTAAGTTTTCATTCCAAACCTGAACATCATCCGGTACATTCAGAACAGTTGGAGTAAAATTCCAAATGTATTTAATATTAGAATTAATAATGAATTCTGCGGTATTTTGCGCAAATTTTCCCGGAACTGTCAGAATCGCAATTTCTACTCCGTGCTCTTTTGCAAGTTGGGGTAAATCTTTAATGTTATATATAGTTTTTGAATTTATTGTTTTACCGATTTTTGTTTTGTCGTTATCAAAAAGTCCGATAATATTAAGTCCGTAACTTGTAAAATTGTCGTATTTCGCTAGTGCCATACCGAGGTTTCCGGCACCGATTATGTACGCTTTTTTTGTTTTTGCAAAACCAAGTGTTGTTTCTATTGATTTCTTTAACTCTTTTACAATATAGCCGACTCTGGATTTTCCGGAGTTGTTAAGTAAATTAATATCTTTTCGAACCTGAGAGTCGTCAATTTTTAGAAGTGTTGCGATTTGTTTACTTGAAATATATTCGTTTCCTTTAGTGATAAAATCCTGCAAAATACAGTGGTAAAGGGTTAAACGATTGATTACTTTTTCTGATATTTTTGTGTTCATAAATCTATTATACATTAATATAATTTTAGTGTTATAATTCGGGTATGAAAAATATATTTGAACAAAGGGTTTTTTATTCAGACACTGATTCATACGGTGTGGTTTGGCACGGCTCATACCTAAGATGGCTTGAAATGGGACGTGTATACTGGACTGAAATGAAAGGTTTAAGTCTGATTGATTTAGTTGAAAATCAGGATATTACACTTCCTGTGACAAATTTGAGTGTGAAGTATAAATCTTCTGCCAGACTGGATGATATTGTTGTGGTTGAAACCGAAGTGGCTTCATTTAACGGATTAACTGCAGTATTTAAACAGTTTATCAAGTCAAAAGAAACAGGTAAAACATTTGTGGAAGCTGAAGTTTCTGTTGTTGCAATCAATAACAGCGGAAAATTATACCGCAGAATGCCGCAAATTTTAGCAGAAAAATTTGACGAGGAATTAAAATGTCCGGCACTCGTTTAAATAAATATATCGCTTCATCCGGATTATGTTCAAGACGTAAAGCTGATGAACTTATCGAGTCAGGTGTTGTGACCGTTAACGGGAAAAAAGTTACCGAGTTGGGTTTTTCTGTTCAGCCTAAAGATAAAGTTTTTGTCAGCGGCAAGATGATTCACCCTGTAAAACATGAATATTACAGGTTTTACAAACCTGCGGGATATATTACGACTTCTGATGATGAAAATGGCAGAAAAACAATTTACGATTTATTGCCGGAAAATCTTCATCATCTAAAACCTGTCGGCAGGTTAGATAAAGATTCTACCGGATTGTTAATTTTAACAAATGATGGTGATTTGATAAACGAATTAACCCACCCGTCAGCTAAAGTTCCAAAACTGTACAGAGTTGTTGTGAATTCTGCGATTACCCAGAATGACATTGATAAAATGTACAAAGGTATTGAAATTGAACCCGGAAAAACTGCTTATGCGCAGGTTGATGTATTGGAAATTGATAAATCTTCGACTGTTATGGAAATCCTTTTATATCAAGGTCTGAACCGGCAGATTAGGAAAATGTTCGAACATTTAGGATATGAAGTTGTATCGTTAAAACGTGTTCAGCACGCTATTCTAAACCTTGACGGGCTTAAACGCGGTGAGTTTAAACCAATTAAGCCGCGTCAGATTAAGGATTTAAGAAATTTCTTAAACAGGATTGCACAAAAAAATGATTAAGGCGGCACTTGTCGGAAATATTGCAAGCGGAAAATCTGCTGCAGAAAATATTTTATTAAAGCTCGGTTATAAAGTTCTTGATACGGACAAAGTTTGTCACAAGCTTCTATACGAACTTGATGAAATTGCTGTTGTATTCAGGGATTTTGATGTGTTTGAAAATGGTAAAATCTCCAGAGAAAAACTTGGTAAGTTAGTTTTTGACATCCCGGACTTAAAACAAAAACTTGAAAATATTCTTTACCCGCATTTACGTATAAAAATAGAAGAATTTTTTGTGCAAAACAGCAATGAAAATATGGCATTCGTGGCAATCCCGTTACTGTTTGAAGCCGGCATGGAAGATTTATTTGATAAAGTGTTTTTTATTTATTGTAATGATGAAATACGCTTAAATCGTCTAATCGCTCGTAATGGCTACACAAAAGAGTATGCAAAAATAAGGATGGAGTCCCAAGCTTCGCAGGATGAAAAAATCTTAAAAGCCGATTTTATTATATATAATGAATCTACGCTTGAAGAACTTGAAAATAATATCAGACTGGTAATCGGACAAATCCGCTAAGGTCAGCATAATTGGCACCATATCTTTCTCGTACAACAGAATCAACTCCGTTGTATGATACATTACCTTCAATTGTCTCAAATGAGCCGTCTTTATTTACCTTTGTGACTATTCCAATATGAGAAGCATCGTTTTCTCTCAAAATCATTAAGTTTCCGGGTTTGATATTTTGTGCAATGAATTGTGCTTTATTTTCTTTACCGACTGTACTTAAGAAATTATTATTTTTGATACTCCATTGTTTTATTTCTTCAACTCGGTGTGAACCAAAACCTTCTGGTATTGGTAATCCTTTTTCTTTATAGGTTTCTTTTACAACATATGATACAAAATCTGCGCACCATTCAGGACTTGAAGAGAATTTTTCATAAGTTTTATCCCCTTCTATGCAGCCTAAATACTTTTCAACATTAGAAACAAGTGCTGTATTAAATTCTTTTGTCGAAAGTTTAGGCTTTTCTTCAGGTTTAGAGTCAGGTTTTGATTCTTTTACTGTCTTAGTATCGGAAGCTTTCGAAACAGTAGAAACACTTGCAGAACCTCCGGTTCCTGTAAAATTATACACAGGACCTAAGAAATTCCATCCATATGAAGGCTGCTGCCAGAAAAATCGATAATCCGTGTTTGAAGATTTTCTGCCTTTAAAATTATATACAGGTCCGATTGAGTATTGAAAAAACCTGTTATTATACCAGTTTACAAGCGGATTGATATTGTTATCGTATCCCATTGGACTACATAAATCAAGCATATGCAAAATTTCCCCGTTCTATTTTCCCCTATATTTATATAAAGTATTTTTGAACTGAAAAATTGCTATTTGTTAAAATTTTTAAACAGAAATTTCTTGATTTTTAAATTGCATATCGTAAAGGTGTTTGTAATTACCGTCTTTAATATTCATCAACTCCACGTGAGTCCCGAGTTCTACAAGTTCACCTTCATTAATTACCGCAATTCTGTCGGCATTGTTTATTGTCGAAAGTCTATGCGCGATTACGAAAACTGTTTTGTTCTGCATTAAGTTATCAAGAGCTTTTTGAACAATTGCTTCTGATTCATTGTCAAGAGCTGATGTTGCTTCATCTAAGATTACAATCGGTGCATCTTTAATCATTGCTCTTGCAATCGCAACGCGCTGTCTTTGACCGCCTGATAAGGAAGCTCCGCGCTCTCCTACATATGTATCAATTCCGTTTTCAAGTGTTGATAAAAATTCATCAAGGTGCGCCATTTTTATTACTGTATTTATTTCATCTTCTGTGGCATTAGGTTTTCCCATCAAAATATTTTCCCTGATTGAACCGGAAAATAAGAAATTATCCTGAAAAACAAATGATATATTATCTCTAAGACTTTCAATATCAATATTTCTTATATCTATTCCGTCAAATTTTACAGAACCGCTTTTGATATCGTAAAATCTGGGCAGCAGGTTTACTGTTGTACTTTTTCCGCCGCCGGAATTTCCCACAAGTGCTATAGTTTCACCTTTATTAACGTGAAGCGTGAAGTCTTTTAGTACAGGAACATCCTGTTCATATTCAAACCATACGTTTTCAAAATCTATAGACGATTTTAAATCACTCATTTTTATGGCATTTTTAGAATTTTCAATATGCGGAACTAAATCAAATAACTCAAAAACCCTGCCTAAAGCGACAAATGTTGTTTGAAGATCAGTTAAAGTTCTTCCGAGGTTTTTAACCGGTTTGTATAATAACAATAAAGATGTGACAAAAGAAGCAAAACTTCCTGCTGTCATTTCGCCTTTTATGATAAGCGAATTCCCGTAAAACATTACAAAAGCTATACCGATAGAACAAATAAAATACATTATCGGTGACATCCAGCCAACTCTTTTGGTAAGCGACATTGTTAAATTAAACTGAGTTTTAATTTGTTTTTCAAATTTATTATTTTGTAATTTCTGCAGGTTATAAGCTGTCATTATTTTGTTTCCTGCAAAGGTTTCGTTGAAGTTTGTAGTCATATCTCCGCCGACAACCATTGTTGCATTAGAAACTTTTTTAATTCTTTTTCTTAAAAATACAACAGGTGTAATCGCAATAGCCATGATACCGACACCGATGATTGCCAGTTTCCAGGAATTATATAAAAGAACGCTTACAAGTCCAACAATTCCGAAAATTGTCATGATAAACGTTCTGATGGTATTTATTATATTTTTGGAAGCAGTTTCAGGGTCTGTGAAAAACCTTGTTAAAACGAGACCTGAAGAGTTTATATCGTAGAATTTAGGGTCTAAAGATGTTAGTTTTTTAAATAATTCAATTTTTAAAGAGTTTGATATTTTATTTCCTGTCCAATCTGTAAGGTAGTTGTTTGCGTATTTTAAAACCCCTTGAACTACAGCAAAAAGTACAATTCCAAAAGGAATTGCTATTGCAAGAACATTTTGTTCCAGAGTAAAACTTCCGATTGTCCAGGATTTGCCGTTGATTACACAATCCATATAAGGTTTTAGGGCAAATGCAACAACCCCGTCTAAAAGGCCCAGAGGAATAGCGATAAGTATGTTTAAAAAAATTCTTGACAGATGCGGTTTTATAAACGGTGCAATTTTTTTTGTCAAATAACCGTATCTGAATGCGTCTTTAGATAACGTATCTTTTAATTTATATTCCATAAGCTCATCCCTAATTCTGTTTACTTTGTCATTATGGCATAAACTTTACGGATTTACAAATTTTCTAAAATATTTGCAATCGCTTCAACTTTTTTACTGTCAACTTTATGTCCCCCTGTCGGCAGGCAAATGAAGTTTTTGAAAATTCCTCTTTTCCTTGCTGTTTTTACAAGTTTGCGGGCATGGATTATTGGAGTTACAGAGTCGTTTTTAGACTGTATAATGTATGTCGGAACTTTTGTTTTGTTAAGCTTATTTATGGAATTAAAACATAAAGAGTAAAGCCATCTCAATGGTTTTACATGTTCTGTTGTTTTATATATAGGTTTTGGAATGCCTTCTCCTATTTGTTTATGAATAGCAAACCTTTCGCCAATGTTAGATAAATTTGTAATAGGACATATTAATATTAGAGATTTAAGATTTTTGTGTTTGCTTGCGAGGTTAGTGGCAAGAGCTCCGCCCATGCTGTGACCTATTAGGATAATATTTTCAGGGCTTATTCCTTTTTCTTCTGTTAAGTACTTGTAGGCTCTGTCAACATCTGCTCTTAATTTGTCTTCAGAAATTTTTGCTTTCGGATTTATTCCGTAGCCGCGGTATTCCGGTGCGAAAACGCCGAATCTCTTGCTTAGAATTGTTTTATATAATGGCTGGTAGTCATAAACATTTTGTGCCATTCCGTGTAGAAACATGACATAAGTTTTTGAGCCTGACGGGTTTATATCTAATGCCGAAATTAATGTGTTCTTCTTACTTTTCATCCAAATTGTGTTGACAAAAGGTGCTATATCTTCACTTAATTCAGTTATGTGTAAACCGGAATTCTGCGCAGATTTGTTAAAATATCGGTTAGAATATCGTGAAATAGGGTTTAGCACATTAAATGATTTAATGCCGCCTTGAAATGTTATATTTTTGCTATTGTAAGAAGAAATGGCTAAATTATTCATTATTCTACCTGTATATCTTGTAGGATATCTAAAATATACTAAATTTTCAAGATTTATACTTGACATTGTAAATTGGTTATTATACATTAGATATTGTCCTAAGACAACACACGCGTGGGCGTGTGGTGGAATGGTAGACACGCTAGTCTTAGGAACTAGTGCGAAAGCATGGGAGTTCGAGTCTCTTCACGCCCACCATTTTAAAAAGAACCTTGTATGAGGTTCTTTTTTTTTGTTAGAAATGTGGGGCAGAATCGACTCGAAAGTAGTTTGATTTAGTTGAAATCAAATAACCTAGTTAGACGCCTATGTGTCTAGTTTTTTTGTATTACAAATATTTAATGTTTTTTATTTTGTAAAGATTTTGTGATAATATGAACAGGAGGAGCAAGAAAAAGTATTTGTATATGTTATATAATATATAAATAGTTTTATAAAGGAAATTTTATTATGGTATTATATGAACCAGTTATTGGGAATAATGTTTTTAATAATATTATTGACTATCCTGAGTTGATTAAGTTTATTAATGACGGAGATTTAAAAAAAGAATACGAAAAATGTATGGCTGAACGTAAAGAGAGAAGTAAAAATGGCCAGAACAAGAGCTAGGCAAAGACATCCTTTAGTTTTAAGAGAGAAGGATACAAAGAAATTATTTAGCGAAAAAAGATATTTAGAAATTATTGCAATAAAAAATAAAATTAAAACTATGCTTGATGCAGAATTTTTAAATTATTCATATTTCAATAATAAAGTTTCTTGTCTGTTGTATACAGGATTAAGTTATGCCGAAATAGGCTTTTATAAAAATGCATATAAAACTTTTTCAGAAATTCATGAAAAATTAAGTCAGTTAAAGCGGGCAAGAATATCTTGGACTCAAATAAAAAGATATCCTGCAAGCAAAGAATATTTAAATATGGCGAATGAAGCTTTGTCAATGATAAAAGAACAAATAGATTTTTTTAATAAAAATAATTACATAATCTATTTATCTAATATTGCTTATGTTTGTTATAAATTAGGAAATTATGATGATGCAATTGTATATTATAAAAAAGCTCTCTGTCGCGATAGTAAAGATATACAATTAAATTTAGGAATAGCACAGGCACAGTATTATCATTATCGAAG
>CASLVD010000014.1 GCA_949398305.1 uncultured Candidatus Melainabacteria bacterium
AGCTTAAATCTAGGCGCATTTCAGCTATCTCCTTTTAAATGTAACTTTCAAAAAGCCGCATTCACATTAGCAGAAACCCTAATAACCCTCGGCATCATCGGTGTTGTTGCTGCGATGACGATTCCTAATCTTATTACAGAACATCAGAAAAGAGTTACTGTTACAAAATTACAAAAAGCAATTTCAGTTATAAATCAAGCTTATAGATTATCTTATGAAGAAAATGGTGATGTTACAGCCGAAGAAGCAAAAGTTTTGGGAGCAGAACCTTATTTTAAAAAGTATTGGGAACCATATATAAAAGTATTAACCTTATGTAAAACTCCTGAAATGTGCGGTTATAAATCTCAGTTACCTTTTTATAATATCACAGGCACATCAAATGGATCATATTTTATTCATCCTGGGCGTGTTAATTTTTTAACTATGGATGGTTTTTTATATGTTGTTGCAGTAAGCGGCGGGGTTGACAATAATTCTATGAGTTCAGTGTGGGTAGATATAAATGGCGGAACAGGACCAAACAAATTTGGACGGGATATATTTGTATTAGACAGAATACCTGATGGAAAAGGAGTTCAGCCTTATGGTTATAATTTTGATAACAATAACCTGAGTAGATACTGCAGTTATATTTCAACAAATGCTTGTGCTGAGAAAATTAAACGTGCAGGCTGGAAAATTGACAAAAGTTATCCATGGAAATAGTATAAAATTATTTTCCAGCCTGCTACCTTGCGGAGCTGAGTTGTTGAGGTGATAATTATATTGTATGTAGCATAATACCCCGTCCGGTGAGGACTGGGAAATAGATAAAAGTTATCCATGGAAGTAATAATTGTCAAGTATTTTTAGTTAATAAGTTTATAAATGGATGAGTAAATGGGTTTATAAGTAGATAAGTTGATAAGTTCGTTACGGTTTTTATTACCCCTCTCCCTTGTCCTCTCCCACAAGGGGCGTGGGAACAGATATTTACCTCTGCTTCGCTGATGCTCGCAATGACGACTTTTTTGACAACTATTGAGATGACTTGGAAATAATTGTTAACAACCTTTACCCCTTTATCCCTTTAGCTCTCTTTATGCTATAATATAACTGTTATGGAAGATAAAGAAATTGATAAAATATATGAGCTTATAGAATCCGAGGAATTTGAATCTGCAAAAGAAATCATTGCAGGGATTATTGAAAAGGATTCTGAAGATATGGACGCGCGAAAACTTTTAGCGCTGTGTGAAGTTAACCTTGAAAATTACGATTTGGCAAGAGTTATACTCGAAGATGTTGTGAAATACAAACAGGATGATGCTTTAGTTTGGTATTATCTGGGCTGTTGTTATGATAATTTGAATGACTTAATCGCAGCAAAACACGCTTATTTAAAAGTGTTGGAATTAAGACCTGAGTATATTGATGCTTATAAAAGTCTTGCAATAGTTTATATTAAATCCGAAAAATTTGATGAAGCAATTGAAACAGGGAAAAAAGCATTGGAAATTTCGGGTGATGATTATTCAATATATTATATTCTCGGAACTGCAAGTATGGCAGGAAATTACTTTGAAAAAAGTGTTGAATATATTGAAAAAGCGATTGAACTTAATCCTGAAAACCTTCAGTTATATAATAATTTGGGTACTTCTTATTTGACAATCGGGAATTTTGATAAAGCGATAGAAACTTATAATAAGGCATTGAAAATTGATGATACTGATTCACTAACTTATTTTAATATCGCATCGATTTTACAGATTCAGGAAAAACACAAGGAAGCTTGTGAATATTTTGCCAAAGCTCACGAGCTTGATCCTAATGAAGACAGTTATATTGTAGCCTGGGCTTTGTCTGAAATAAAAGCAGGAATGTTCAGGGAATCTGTTGAACATTACAAATACCTTGCTTCATCTTATCCGCAAAAACCTACTTATAAGTTTAATTTAGCCTGCTGTTATCAGGTTTTGGGAGAGTTTGAAATTGCTATTTCTCTTTTGAAACAGCTTGTTATGATGAACCCTAAAAACGCAAATTATTTGAAAAAGCTTGCAAGTATTTATATGACAACGGGTCAGTTTGCTAATGCTAAAGAAATTTATGAACGTATAATTAAGCAGGGCTCCGTTAATCCTCAAACGTATTATGAATTATCGATTTTATGCGTAAAAACAAATGATTTAGACAGAGCAGAACAGATTTTGAAAAAAGTCTGCGGGCTTAATCCGGATTTTGCACCGGCTCATAAAGATTTAGGTGTTATTTACCTGAACAAAAGGCTTTTTGATTATGCTAAAGATGAGTTTGAAAAAGCATACTCAATTGACCCGAATAATTATTCAATTGTTGTTGAGTATGCAAATTATCTTCATTCAACATCTGATTTCGAAGCGGCAGATAAATTGTATCAAAAAGCGATCGAACTTCAACCGGAAAACCCTAATGCTTTAGCTTTCTCAGCACTTAATAAAACTCATTTGAAACAAATTGATGAAGCGAAAGCACAGATTGATAAAGTTATGTCAAAATGTTCTGATTCAGCATTTTTACTTTTTATTGCAGGCAGAATCTATCACCTTGCAGGGGATTTTGAAACCGCTAAAATGTATCTTGTAAAGGCTTATGAGCTTGAAAAAATGCCTGATGTCCAGAATCTTCTGGGCTTATGCTATTTTGAACTTGGTAACTATGATCAGGCAAAAGTTATTTTTGAAAACATGCTTGAGAAAGCTCCGCTTAATGTTAATGTGCTGTTGAATCTTGCAAAATGTAATGAAAAACTTGGCAATAATGATGAAGCTTTAAAACTTGCAGAAAAGGTCGCAGAAAACTTTGCGGAATGTGAAGAAGCGCAGGAACTTATCCGTAAATTGAGCTAACCCGTACTGCAAGACTTGTTTGGAGTTTTGCAAGTGTTTTGTAATCTAAATTAACAAAAATATTGTAAATTTTTTATAGAAATTCAAAATTGTCGAAAGGGTTATATCATAACCCTTTCAATTTTTACTTAAAAATAATTGTAAAGACTTTGGCATGCCAATAAAAAAAAGTTAGTCAAAACCAATAATTTATTCTATGATGGATATACAAATCGGGAATGAGATTAAAGGATAGTTTTTTCAATCTATTGAACGATTAAGATTTAGTCGAAAATAGTTTACAATTATACTAGGAAGCTAAGTGTATTTTGGAGGTTAGTAAAAAGTGTTAGAGCACGGATATATACAAATCTATACAGGAGATGGCAAGGGAAAAACAACAGCATCATTGGGCTTAGCTATGAGAGCGCTGGGTCATGACTGGAAGGTTTTAATTATTCAGTTTACTAAAGGGGACGGAGCTACAACATACGGAGAAATCGCTTCTTCAACACACTTTTCTAAAAATCTGGAAGTAGTTCAGTTTGGTATGGACAGGGTTTGTTACTCTCATAACGTTTGCCTTGACGATTACAAAGAGGCAAAACGCGGTTGGGAGTTTGCAAAACAAGCGATAAACTCAGGAAAATATCAGCTTATTATTCTTGATGAGATTAATATTTGCACTGCAATGAATATGATTAAAGTCAGTGAAATAAAAGATACATTGTTGCATAAGCCTGAAAACTTAGAAATAGTTTTGACAGGTCGTTATGCGCACCCTGAATTGGTTGCAATGGCACACCTTGTGACCGAGATGAAACCTGTGAAGCATTACTTTGATATGGGCGTAATGGCAAGACAGGGAATAGAGTACTAGAATTAATGAGATAATTTTAGGTTAATGTGAATCCTTTTTTGTTTCAGAAATGAAATAAGCGGACAGCTTGCTGTCCGTTTTTTTTGCTGTCGAGCAGAGGCACGAGCGAGAGCGAGAGACGAACACGCATCGGCAAGACGTTGAGTCTTGACGTAAGTGTGAGCGTTGCCGTTTAATGCTCGACAGGGGGTAAATGTTGTTACGAACTGTTTCCATGTCATTTCAAAGGCTCAGCTCCGCAAGGTCCTCGGCCGGACTGGGCGATATATCTACTTGGTTATAACCTAAGGCAAGAGTTTGAGTTGAGCTCCGCAAGGGGGTGAACGTTGTTACGAATGATTATCATAACGTGACGTCATTCCGGACTCCGATCCGGAATCTATTACAAACCGACCAAACATTAGACTCCGGCTCAAAGGCCGGAGTGACGCAAAACGAAGTTATGATAATTATAGACTGCAAAGAATTTTTATAATAAGATGACTGTAGGGTAAGTACCTGCGCTCCCGCTGATACACACGATTATACAAAGAAATCGGTCAGAGAGGGGGTGATGACATGTTAATATGGCTAGAATACTTTTTGTATGTCTTTGCAAAGGCATATAAAAAACAGTCCCAGTATTGGAACTACTGGAACTATTTTTCAAGTCTTAACATAGGGTACAAAGTCAAGTCCTAAGGAAGCCTATTTCTTTAGGGCTTGCCCCTATATGCTTATTATTTATTATTTTACACTGTTTGTCAAGTGTTTGTGTTTATAAATAAAATTCTACGTTATTTTGTACGTAGTTTGGCGTGACGAAATTTAATTTTTTCTTTGTGTATCTGTAAATATTGTACAATATATTCGACTCAAAATTATACCTAAATATTTTAATCCCGGTTTTATTGCAATAAGACTTAAACATTTTTCATTCTCACAGTAACTTTGCATAAGTTCTATTAAGCCGGATGTTAGCTCAAATAGTTTGTCTAATTTTTTATAATTCATATTACCCTCCTTTTTGTTATGAAAATAATATATCAATTTAATTAAAAAGGGTTTCTATATATAGAACCAAGCTTTACACTGTTATTTATTTTTAGTATAATCTCGTTATGGCAACAACGTTACAAAAATATCTTAAACAGTCAGCGACTTATAAAGTTTTTTCACAATTTTTGGTTGTGTTTGCTGACTTTTTGGATACTTTAGGTAAGATTGCGCAAATGGGTGTGCATGTCGTAAAAGCTATTTTTAAACGAGAAATTGACGGAAAAGAGCTTTTGGCGCAGTGTGACAGGTTTGGAGTAAGTTCATTACCTATTACGCTTTCAATTGTTGGGATGACATCGATTATTGTAGCTTCTCAGGTTGCGCATGAAATGGTTAAACAAGGCGGTGGAAACTTCGTTGGAATGCTTATGACAATTCTTATCGTGCGTGAAGTCGGTGCAATTATGTCAGGGTTTGCAATAACATCTATGATTGGCTCATCTTTAGCTTCTGAACTTGCAACAATGCGTGTAACTGAACAGGTTGATGCAATAGATGTTTTGGGTGTGGATTCTGTCAGTTATCTTTTTGTGCCGCGTGTGTTGTCAGGTATGATTATGATGCCGTTTGTGGTAATTTTGGCGTCTGTTGTCGGGGTTTTGTTAGGTGCAGTGACATCTGATATGTTTGCAGGACTTACTTATAGAGCATATTTTGACTCTGCGGGGCTTGGATTATATATGAAGGATTTAGGCGTATGTCTGCTTAAAGCCGCATCATTTGGCGCAACAATTTCACTTATCAGCTGTACCTGCGGATTCTACGCATCAGGCGGCGCGAAAGGTGTCGGGCTTGCAACTACAAAAGCTGTTGTCTGGTCATTTATTGCAATCGTTGTACTTGATATGGTGTTTGCGGTATTATTTTTCTTTTAAAAAAAGGTTAAATTATGAGTATTGAAGTTAGAAATCTTATTAAAAAGTTTGATGAAAGAACAGTCATTAACGATATATCTTTTAAAGTAGCTGACGGAGAAGTCCTCGCAATTGTCGGGTTTTCCGGTTCAGGTAAAAGTACTGTCTTAAAACTTATCTGCGGGCTTATACCATTTGACAGCGGCGAAATTTTAACCTCAGAAGGCGATATTGCAATGGTTTTCCAGTATTCAGCGTTGTTTGATTCGCTCACTGTTGCTGATAATATTTCGTTTGCGCTTCGTGAAAGAAAAGATTTAAGAAAAAAATACACAAAAGATGAAATAAAAAAAATAGTATCTCAAAAGCTTGAACTTGTGGGCTTAAAAGGGATAGAAAATAAGTTCCCGTCTGAACTTTCAGGCGGCATGCAAAAAAGGGTAAGTTTTGCCCGTGCAATTGTAACAAAACCAAATACGATATTATACGATGAACCGACTGCGGGGCTTGATCCAATGTCATCAACGTTGATTGAGGACTACATTGTAAGCTTAAAGCGTGAGATTAATGCGGCATCTATTGTTGTAACACACCAGATGTCAACGATTACAAGAACTGCTGATCGTGTTATAATGTTGTACGATGGAAAAATTGTGTTTGAAGGAACACCAACTGAACTTTTAAAACAGGATAATCCGTACACAAAACAATTTGTAACCGCCTCTCTTGAAGGACCTATGCAAATGCAGGGGTAAAATGGTGTGAAGTCTGAATTTGGCGGCGATGAGTCGGGCAAGTTATTAAAATTCAATCCGAAAACAGAAATAGTAAGGAAGAAAAATATGGAAAATTTATTTAATGATGAAGTAATGGCTTTAGATACATATATTATGGTTAAGTTGAAAGAAAAAACTGCGCAATTGGCAGATAGTCTGGCAAAGAAGAATCGCGCGCCAATTGCTCTTTCTATGGGAGCGCCGACTGCAAATCCGCCAGCTATGCTTATTGAAAAATTAAAAGAGTTTTTGACAGAAGATAATATTCACACATATTCTGTTACACGCGGAGAATTGTATTTCAGACAGGCTGTCGCTGAGCGTATGAAAAACCGTTTCGGCGTAGAGCTTGATGTGAATAAAGAAGTTTTTTCTCTTTTGGGTTCAAAAGACGGGCTTGCGAATTTAATCAGATTCCTTATTAATCCAAAATCTGACGAGTTGGAAAAAGAAATTATCTTGATTCCGGATCCCGGGTATGCTTCTTACGGTCAAATGGTTCAGTGTTCAGGCGGTAAGGCTTTTCCTATACCTTTGACTGCCGAAAACAATTATATGCCTGATATGGAACAAGTTTTGGGTAATCTTGAAGCGGCAGGGTTGGATTCTAAAAAAGTTAAGGCTGTTATAATAAATTATCCGAACAATCCGCTCGGAGCTTCTGCAACAAAAGAATACGTTCAAAGTGTAATTGATTTTTGTAAAAGACATAATTATTTGTTAATTGCAGATGCTGCATATTGTGATTTATATTTTAATGAAGATGAAAAACCTTTCAGTGTTTTAGAACTTAAGGGTGCAAAAGATGTTGCAGTTGAACTTTTCAGTTTGTCTAAACCGTATGCAATTACCGGCTGGCGTTTAGGTTGGATGTGCGGTAATGCGGAGGTTATTTCACGTTTCGGTAAGGCAAAATCTACTATTGATAACGGTATTTTTAAAGCATTGCAGAAGGCTTGTGCATATATTATGAATTCTCCTGAAGGTGAAGATTATATTGCACAAGGAAATGCAGCTTACCGTCGTAAACAAGCAATTATGGTAAAAGGTTTAAAAGAACTCGGATGGGAAATTGATGATGCGAAGTTGCCTCACACAACTTTTTATTTGTGGCTTCCGATTCCGAAAAAATATGATTCATCATTTAAATTCTGTGAAGATTTACTTGAAAAATCAGGTATAGTAGTTGTACCCGGTGATGCTTTCGGTGAATATGGCAAAGGATTTTTCCGCATATCATATGTATGCAGTGATGAAAAATTGCAGGAAGTAATTGATAGAATGAAAGCTGACGGATTTAAGTATTAGTGCCACCCTGAACTCGATTCAGGGTCTATCAATATTTTGACTAAGTATAATTTTAAAATATTTACCCCTATACTTCTACAAATAATCGTCTGCCGACAATGTTTTGTTTGCCGTTGTAATATCCTGCGAAATAGCCGCCTTTTACAGGTTTGTTTTGAGCGTAAAATTGATTATAACGGTTTCCGTTATAGTTAACAAACGGATTGTTACTGTACGGATTGCTGTTGTTAGGCTGTGTAACAACAGGAGATGATACATTCACACGCGGTGATTGCTGAAAAACATTTGATAATAAATTAACTAAACCTGCCATCTGACTATATACCTTTCTACTTGGTATTTATTTAATAAAATTTGTATCTTTGTCACGATTATAACATAATTTATTTGAAATTCTTAAATTAACTTAACAAAAATCATACATTTTGTGTAGTATAATTATTTTATGGAAAACAATAAGAAAAATATTTTAATTGTGGGTAAGGGTGCTGTCGTATCATCACTTGCACAAAAGTTAGTATCTCAAGGGGTATGTAAGGTTTTTGTTGCTCCGGGAAATGGTATTGAATCAAATAATTATACAAATGTAGATTTACGTGAAGATGATTTAACAGGTCTTTTGAAGTTTGCTTTAGAAAACGAAATCTCATTAACTGTTCCGGTATCAGAATTAGCTTTAAAATCTGATATTGTGTCGTTTTTTATGTCTAACGGGCAGAGCATTTTTGGACCTGTAAAAGAAGCTTGTAATATAGCATTAAACAAGGCGGCAGGTAAAAAGTTTTTGTACAAAATTCATGCACAGACTTCTAAATTTGGGGTTTTTGATAAACAACAGATGGCAGAAGACTGGTTGAGAACGGCAAATTTCCCTGTTACAATTAAATGTTTTGAATCAAATAATATTGGTGATAGACTCGTTTGTCCAACGGTATCTCTTGCGGGTCAGTTTTTGGAAAATCTGTTCTCGAGAGGAGAAAGCGGAGTATTACTTGAGGAATACGTATTCGGGCATAATTTTACGGTCTATTTTGTAACTGACGGCTATAGTTCTTTGCCGTTTGCGGTTGTCGGAAATTATAAGTTTTTAGAAGATGGAGACGGCGGAATTTTAACCAATGGCTCTGGGTGCTATGTACCGGATTATCGGGTTTCAGAGCTTGTTGTGCAAAGGGTTCAAAATGTTGTACGAAATGCGCTTGTTTCTTTGGATAAAAAAGGTGAACCGTATGTTGGAATTCTTGGTGTCGAATGTGTTATGACAGGTGAAGATAAATTCTATATCAATGAATTTAAACCGTTTTTACAGGATTTTGATGCGGCATCTGTTTTGAATCTTCTTGATGAGAACCTAATTAAATTGTTTACAGCATGTATTGAAGGTTTGTTTTCAGATGAATACGAACAAATTAAGATAAATGATTTATCTTCTGTTGCGGCGGTTGTATCTTCCCGCAGCGGGGGTAAATATATTAGTGGGTTTGAGCTGGTTGATGATATTAAAAATTTCGGGTTTATAAATGTTAAAAAAGGCTTGGATGGTAAATATATTACAGGACAAAATGAGGTTTTTGTATTAACAAGAACTGCTTCAACGCTGACCAGAGCTCTTAATTATCTTTATGAAGACTTAGCACAAATAAGTTTTGACGGAATGAAATACAGGCATGATATTTGCAAGGGTTAAGTTATGGAATTATGTGTTTTTCAAGGTACGTTTAATCCTATTCATAATGCTCATTTGCGCGTTGCTGAGTATGTTTTAAATAAGTATAATTTTGATAAGCTTGTTTTTATACCAGCTGCAAATCCGCCTCATAAAGATTGTGATTTAAATTTTTCTTTGCACAGGCTGAAAATGGCAGAGCTTGCTGTGCGTACGAATCCGAAATTTGCGGTTTCAGATATTGAATACCGCCGCGATGGAAAATCTTATACGTATTTAACGATAAAAGAGCTTTATAAGACTTATGGTAAAGTTAGTTTTATTATTGGAACTGACGCGTTTAAAAAAATTGAAACTTGGTATGAAACTGATAAATTAAAAGAACTTGTAAAATTTATCGTCTTTATTAGGGAAGACAATTTTGATATTTCAAAGTATGATTATTTGAAAGATAAAGGTTATGATTTTGAATTTCAAACATTGCCATATCAAGATATTTCATCAACCGAATTAAGAGAAAAAATCAAAAATGGCGAAGATATTAAATCTCTTGTGCCGGCAGAAGTGGAGGAATACATTAAAGAAAATGGATTATATAAAGATTAGTACGGAAGATTTATTGGATTGGTTAAAAAAGAATTTATGTGAAGAACGTTATGAGCATTCTTTAGGAACTGCAGAATGTGCAAAAATGCTTGCCGAAAAATATAATCTTGATAGTGAAAAAGCTTATGTTGCAGGACTTTTACACGATTGTGCGAAATGTTTTTCTAATGAAAAACTTCTTGCAATTATAGATAAAAATCTTGATATTGAAGAAATTGAAAAAATGAATTGCAAAACTCTCCACGCACCTGTTAGTGCTTATATTGCAAAAACTGAATTCGGGGTGGACGATGAAGAAATTCTATCTTCAATAAGATGGCATACGATTGGTAAAATCGGTATGTCTGATTTTGAAAAGATAATCTTTCTTGCAGACAAAATTGAAGCAAGAACAAGAGAAGAATCTTGTGCAGCTCCTATAAGAACTTTACTTTTTGAAGATAATGGACTTCATAAGGCGCTTTTACAGTGTTATAAGCAAACTATCAAAAGTCTGGTTGACAGAGATTTAACAATTTGTCCTATGACAATTGATATTTATAACAGCCTTCAAGCTAAGGTTAAGTAATTTAAAATATTACGAAATTTGGGATTTTCATGGTATAATTTACCTAAAATAGAGAGGGCAAAGATGAAGTTACTTGAGATTAAGAATAATTTGGTAAAGCTGTCATATGCAGACACTGAAATTCCTGTACTTGGAAGATTTATTGTTTTAGCAACTGATGAAAAATCTTACGTTGCCCAATTTGTTAATTTAAAATCAGATACAGTTAATAATTTTGCAATTGCTAAGTTATTGTTTACTTTTACACCGGATGGCGTTGTTGATAATTATGACGGTTCAACACCGGCTGTAAGTTCTGAAATCTCATTTTTGCCTGCCGAAGAATTGTTAAATCTTTTGCCTGTTGAAACTCCTGTTAAAGTCGGTAATCTTTCACAGCAGGAAGATATGCTCTCTCTTGATATCTCTATGTTTGAAAGAAACCTTACTGTTTTTGTTGAAAAAGATATCAATAAAACAACATTTATTTCAAACTGTATAAGACAGCTGTTCCAAATGAAGGAAAAATCTGTTGTTATTGATACTTGTAACCTTTTTGAAGATTATCCGAAAATTGAATTTGCTAAAGATTTCAAATTGCCTTTGAATTCAAAAATGATTGATTTTATTTTTGAATATGAACTGGCAGAAGTTGATGCGGCTACAAAAGCTGTAATACAGGATATTTTTTATGCAGTTCAGCAATATATTAAAACTCTTGATTTTGAGTTTTTGCCGATTGATAATTTCGTAGATGTTGTTGCTAATCAGTATAAAGAAATTCAAATGCCTGAATTAGCGCTTTTGAAAAATAAATTATTAAAATATCGTAATGCCAATGTTTTTGCAAATACAAAAGAAGAAGTTTTGGCGCTTAAAGAAAAATTGAATGAAAAAAATTGTTCAATTATTAATGTGAAAAATATTCACGAATCTTTGCAGAATGAAGTTATTTCATTTGTTCACTCAACCTTAGAATCTTTTGAAAAGTACATTTATTTATTTGTACCGTTAAATGATGAAAATTCAGATAAAAAATTATTAAAACAAATGGTAAATAATAACCACGTATTTACAACAATTCTTGCGAGTTCATCATATAAATACGCAAATGAACTAAAACAGCATGCCCAAAATATGTTTCTATTTGCCCCTCAAAGTTTGAATCATGATTTTGCGGCATATAATACATTCCTCAATAAGTTAAATAACGATGAATGTATCGTATACGGAAAGTTAACTCAAGGAATTCCGTTTATTGTTGATATGGCAGATTTAGACCTTGATTTAACCCGTGATGATGTGTTAGGTGACAGATATCAGTTTGTTCCTGTAGTTGAAAATGTTCAGCTTGTAAAAATAGATGATTACGGTAACCAAATTCCTATTGCTAATGTTCAGCCTGAAGAGTATGATGAAGAAATTCAAGCGCCTGCTGTTGAACCTGAACCTGTAGCGGATGAAACAATTTCACAGATTCCTGAAATTGAACAGCCGGTAATTGATGTAGTTGAAGAACCAATTCAAAACTTCACGGAGGATTTACCTGTTGCAGCTCCTTTAAATATTGTTGAAAAATTACAGGAAGGTTTTGAACAGCCTGAAATGCCTGAACTAAAAGAACCGGCAGTATTACCGCCTGTAAACAATCTTTTAGCTGAAGAAGAAGATTTAGATGATATTCTACCTGCGCAGGATGATTTACAAATTAGTGAAGAATCTGAAATGCTTGATTTCTCAACTGAAGATATAACTGAAGAACCATTGGTTGAAGATTCTTTATCTGATGCGGCGTTAACAGAAGATGATTTAAATTTCATTGAAGACAACCAAATTGCTGAGCCTGATGATGTGTTTGATGGGATGGAAATAAATGAACCTTTAATTGAACCGTCATATCAGGAAGAACCTTTCGCACCTGAACAAACTCCGGTTGTTCCTGTTTATCCTGCAGATGAAAATCCTGTAGATGATAACGAAAGCGGATTTGAACAAGGTGACAGTGTTACCCACCCGAGATACGGCAGAGGAGTTGTTGAAAAAATTATAAAATACGGCAACAAAACACTTTGCTCAATTTCATTTGAAAATGTCGGCAGACGTCTTTTAGACCCGTCAATTTCAGAATTAACAAAAATATAATTTATTTGCGAAGTTTTGAAGCGCCTTTAAGATAAACAAATTTTGGTGTAAAATCTTTGTCGCAGTTAACTACAACAAGTACTCTTAGACACATTTTTAGTGAATTCGGTACATTCAGTTCGTGGAAACACATCATTGCAACATCATTCCACCCTAATTTAGTACGAGGAAATTTTGCAGGAAAAGCTGCGTTTAAGTCTTTTGTTGTTGTAAATATTATGTGTGAAATATCAAATGTATTTTTAAGCCCGTTTTGTTCAAATAATTCATTCAATAATTCAATTGTGGCTTCTTCTATAGCTTTTTCTGTGTTGGCTTCTACTGTGATTGCGCCTCTGATACCTTTTGTTGTCATATTTTGCTCCATCACTTTTTGTATGTGACTTACCTTATCCCTTCTTGACTCCGTTGTACCAGTCTTTTGCAAGCATTTCGCCTTTGCCTTCAGGTTTAATTTTGATAAGTCTTAATAATCCTTCACCGCAGCCCATATCAATACCTTCTTTAGAATGATTTGCAATAACTCCCGGGGCGGCAGTGCCGTCAATCGGTTTTGATTCAATAACTTTTATAATTTTGTTATTAAACATAAAATATGCACTAGGACATCGGCAAATTCCGCGAACTAAGTTATGGATTTGTGTATTTGTTTTTGTCCAGTCAATAAGACATTCTTCTTTTGTCAGTTTATTTGCCATACAAAGCCCGTCTTCACATTGCTTTTGAGGAGTTAAGCTTCCGGTTTTTAATCCGATAAGTGTGGTTTCAATCATTTTTGGTGATTTTTCAGCGATTTCATTCCATAGTTCTTCGCAATTCATTGTGTCAGAAATCGGAATAACAAGTTTTTGACAGACATCTCCGCAGTCAAGTCCGAGTTCTGTAATCATTGTGCAGATTCCGGTTTCTTTATCACCATTAATTATTGCTCGCTGAATTGGGTTTGCGCCCCTGTATTTAGGCAATAATGAAGCGTGAAGATTTATTGTTTCGTATTTTGGAATATCAAGAACATCTTGCGATAAGATTTGTCCAAATGCAAAGGTTACGAAAAAATCAGGAGCAAGTTTTTTTAATTCTTCCTGAATTTCCGGTTCTTTTCTAATAGATTTTGGCTGAAAAACAGGGATATTATGTTCCAGTGCGAATTTTTTTATTGGTGACATTTGAAGTTTATGTCCTCTGCCTGCCGGTTTGTCAGGCTGGGTAACTACAGCTTGAACTTCAATTGTGCTGCAGTTATGTAAGTATTCAAGTGATTTTAAACCAATATCAGGTGTTCCAAAAAATACAATTTTAATCATTATTTGCTAATTCTTCCTCTAATTCTTTTTCTTCAATCAGTTTTTCGGGGTCAAGCGGCGGAAGACTGTATTTTTGAAGAACTGATTCGGCTTCAAACCTGTTCATACAGTGGTCGATAAATAAAATTCCATCTAAGTGGTCGTATTCGTGCTGAATTGCACGTGCTAAAAGTGTTCCGTCTTTTGCTTCCATTACAAACGGTTTTCCGTGCTCGTTAAGAGCTTTTATCATAACGTTTTTGTAGCGTTTAACGTCCGTATAAGCTTCAGGGAAACTCAAACAGCCTTCGTTACTTTTAACTGCACCGCTTTTTTTGATAATTTTCGGGTTAATGAAAACTATCGGATTTAAAGGTTCATTACCTGTTGCTACATCAATTACAAAAACTCTTACGTTTTCTCCTATTTGCGGAGCGGCAAGCCCGACACCGTTTTGTGCATACATTGTATCAAGTAAATCTCTTACTAAATCAGAGATTTTTTTTGAAACTTTATGAACTTCTTTTGATTTTTCTCTTAATGATGGTTCGCCGTAGTGTAAAACTTTTCTTATTGCCATAATTTAACCTTCCTAACTGTCTTATGTTAAATATTTTACTATAAATTCCCCCGGTTTGCAATTTGGAAATTAGTTTATTTTTATAGCAAAATTTATATTTACGCGTGTTCTTATCAGTATGATTGTACAAAATAATTCCAATAATTTGGCATTTAAGGCCCGATTTCTTCAAAATATTCCTGTTTTGAAGTATAATCATAAGACAAAAAATTATGATAAAGTGTTATCATCTTTTTTAGAGCTTGATCCTAAAAATATTAATGATGCAAAAGCTTTATCAGAGGTTGTAAATTATTGGGAAAATGATAAATATGCTTGTTGTATTTTAAATGGATTTGAATATTGTACAAAAAATCTTGATAAGTGTGAAAAATATAAGATTTTTGCTTTAACCTCTCAGAAAAACAATTATGACAAGTTGATTTCAGATGAGTTGTTGGGGCTTGTTCAAATGAATCTTGAAGATGGTCAAACGCATTATTTAAGCTATTTGCAGGTAAATCCGGCTTATATTGAACAATATAATATTTTTGGAAATCGAATGTATAAAGGCGTTGGAAGCGGTATATTGAGTGCTCTTAAGAAAATTTATAACTCAATTTCTTTAAAAGCTTCAAGTTCCGGTTTAGATTCTTTTTATAAAAAAAATAATTTTGACCTGATTAGTAAGGATGATAAAAAATACCTCTGGGAAAAATAAAATTGATAGGTTACATAAATATTATTAGATTCTTCGGCTAAAGCCTCAGAATAACGAAATTGTGATGACTTGGAAATAACTTTGTAACTGTCATTTACCCCTGCGGAGCTGAACGGTTGAGATGACTTGGAAATAACTAGTAACTATTATTTACCCCCCCACTGGTAAAGTTTTGAAAAACATGTTATAATAAGATGTGTTTATTAGCTTTATGGAGCAAGTTCAGTTGAAAAAATTTTTGGTTATTTTAGCACTGCTATTTGGTGTGTTTTTTAGTGTAAATACTGCAAACGCATTTGATAGAGAAAAGATTCAAATTATTTCGGAAATCGGTACGTTAGCTAATTCTGAAAAATACCTGCAGGCTCTGGATAAGTGTAAATCTGCTATGACAAGATATCCGGATGAGGCTGAACTTTATTACTGGAGTGCTGTGATTAAGACCCATATGAAAGATAACAAAGGTGCTTTAGTTGATTTTAATAAGGCAGTTGAGTTAAACCCGCAAGACAGTAATGTTTATGTAATGCGCGGGATTACAAAGAACGAACTCGGGGATGATAAAGGAGCTTTAGCTGATTTTGATCAAGCTATAAAACTTAATCCTAAAAACAGTTCAGCATATTCTATGCGCGCGTGTGTAAAAATCAGCACAGGTGACTTGCAAAGTGCAAATGATGATTTGGAAACCGCAAACAAATTGTTTGACGATACCCAAAAAGAAGAATAAAGAAAGGTAAAAATATGAAAAAGATTTTATTAACAGTACTGTTTATTGGAATTTTGGGCATCGGTAATTGTGTCTGCGCAAAATCTCTTGAAGAGTATACTATAGAGATAACTGATTTAAATTATGCTCAAAAACATCAAGAAGCATTAAAACTTGCAAATATTGCAATAAGTGGTTATCCGAATTCTGCTGTATTATATTGTTTGCGCGGCGGAGTTTATGAAGATTTAAACAATAAAAAAGCGGCTTTAGCTGATTATGATAAGGCGATAAGTTTAGATCCAAAAAATGAGGATGCTTATTTTTATCGCGGTATGATTAAATTAGATTTAGGTTCAGCTCAGAGTGCTTATACTGATTTTACAACATGTTTAAGAGTAAATCCGAAAAACGGTTATTGCTATACAGGCAGAGGAACTGCAAGAATGGAACTTGGAGATTTAAGCGGTTCTATGAAAGATATGGAATATGGTTTGCAGTTAATTGATGAAGACGCAAAACAGTCTGCAAAAGAATTAGATCAGCTTCTTAAAGAAACAGATGAAATGATTGAAAAGGCTAAGCAAGAAACTGCTAAATAATTTATCTTACATCCAAAAACTTGTGAACCTGCGGGATTAATCGGACATTGTGATAAATTGATGTGAATTTATCAAGAATTTTGTTACAAAATTCAGATGTTACGCACATTTTGTTATTAGTTCCCATTTTTGGCTGTAAGACAAGTTCAATACCAAATTCCGAACCAATTTTACAGCAGATTTTTATCTGTTCATCTGTGATATTTTCATCGAAAACTATTTTTGCAAAAGTATCTACTCCCCGGCATTTTGCGAAAAATTCTCTGTGAATTTCCGGGTCAATTGCAAGCTTAATATCAGCTGAAATTATATCAATATAATCTTTTATGGTTTCAAGATTTTTTGGTAAAGTTGCATTTGTTTCAAGATATATTTTTGTTTCTTCTTTAATAAGCGGTAAGAATTCTTTTAAAAATTCCGCATGTAATAGCGGTTCACCGCCGGTTAAAGAAACTGAGTGAAAACTTCTTAAATCATATTCTTTTGAAACTTTTTCGTAAAGTTCCTGCGCTGTATATTCTTTACCTTGCAAAAATTCTGTATCGCAGTATTCGCATTTTAAATTACATCCGCAAAATCTTATGAATAATTGTTTGTAGCCTACAACCGGACCTTCTCCTTGAATGGAGGAAAATATTTCGTTAATCTTAGCTTTCATTTATTAAATTCTTTCTCACATCATCTTTTGACAAATTTTTAAGCTTTTCATACAGCTTAATTTCATCATCTGATAAATCCTTAGAAAATTCAATACTTACCGTAATAATTAAGTCACCGGTTTTACCGTTTTTTTTGATTCCCTGTCCTGCAATACGGAATTTTTGTCCTGAACAGGTGTTTTTCGGCAATTTTAGTTTTATTATTCCGTCAAATGTCGGGATTTTAATTTCTTCACCAAGTGCCGCTTCAAACGGTGTAATCGGGACATTATAATAAATGTTTTGTTTATCAAAGTGAATTTTTGTTTTGGTTTCGATTTTTACATTAATATATAAATCACCGTTCAAACCGCCGTTTTTGCCGATTCCGCCTTCGTGTTTTAATCTTAATTTTGCGCCGTCTTTTATTCCTTTTGGTATTGTTACGGTGATTTTTTTGCGTTTTGAAACTTCGCCTGTACCGTGGCATTCTGTACATTTGCCGCCGTTGATAAATCTGTGTCCGTGACATTTCGGGCATGTTTGGGTTGTAAGAACATTAATTATACGTTTGCTACCTGTAATTACTTCTTCGGGGGTTATTGTGATATCGGTTGTAATGTTTTGACCTTTTTGTGGCTTTTTATTATCTTTTGCACGTTTATTTTTTTTGAATTTTGCCCAAAGATACTTGAAAAAATTAAATGATTTATTTTTTTTAGCCGGTTTTTCAGTTTTTGG
Organism: uncultured Candidatus Melainabacteria bacterium; assembly: GCA_949398305.1. Lineage (GTDB taxonomy): Bacteria > Cyanobacteriota > Vampirovibrionia > Gastranaerophilales > Gastranaerophilaceae > Zag111. Next base: position 17,923 of record CASLVD010000014.1, read on the forward strand.
CGGCGGAGTTTGTTCTTGTTGTGTTGTTCTTGTATTTTTTGCAGTGTTTTTGTATTCTTCTTCGGCTTTTTGAGAAGACGTTTTGGTCTTTTCAGGTTTGAAAATCCCGTTTAAGATGTTGTATTGTTCGCGGGTTTGCGGGTTGGAAAGTGTTTCGTAAGCCTGTGAGATTTTTTTAAATTTTTCTATTGCATCGGGTGATTTATTTATATCAGGATGGTATTTTCGTGCAAGTTTTCTGTATGCAGCCTTAATTTGTGCAGTTGAAGAATCCACACTGACTTCTAAAATTTCATAAAAGTTTTCTAATTTATTAAACGCCATATTATACGTTTAATGATAAACTACAAAATTTCAACATTAATTTGGGGTAAATATAATGTATATTGTCATGCTGAACTTATTAAACAGATTCCGGCTCGGGGCCGGAATGACAATATCCGCTGCATGATGCCCCGTGCGGCCGAGCACCTAGAATTTGAGCGGGTAGTCGCCTTTGAATTCCCACTGATCGTTTTGGAGTAGACGGGTACAATATGATGTACTAGTATTTTTACATTTATCAATCATTTGAGCACGGGTTGTTCCTGCATCTTTTATACCACTACCGTATGTACCAAAGAATACATCTTTGTTGCCAAACCAAGCTTCGCGATTACCATCTGTGAAACAGTATAAGAATCTGTGCCAGTCATATCCCTGGCGGTTAGGGCTTTTATCACCATTAACATCATAATTAACATCAAGACAGCCGCCGGTGTAGAATGTTAATAATCGAGAACCGTCTTTAAAATATACGATTTGTTTTGTTGTATCAACATATTGATGACCAAAATACGGGTCAATATTTTCCATATACCAGTCAAATCCGTTACCTTGAGTAGGAAGCTTCATATCTCTGAATGAACCTTTATCCATCTCCATATCAAGGATAGAGTTTTCCATTCTTGAGTAGAAGTTTTTAAGTTTTGCTGTATATTCTTTTTTAACTCTTGAATAGTGGAGTGTCGGGATTGTCATTGCCGCAACAACACCTACAATAGTCATAGTTAGTAAAACTTCTGCCAAAGTGAATGCTAATATTTTACGCATAATATGTAATTATCCTCGCTTATTCTTTTCTTAATTATACCATTTTTTTATTATTACTTCAAGCTAATGTACAAAACAAAATATTTGATTTAGAATTTTTATAAAGGAGAGCGAATTATGAGTAAAATTGCACGTGATTTGACAGAATTGGTTGGTAAAACACCTATGGTAAGATTGAATAGACTTAATTCAGGAGGTGCTGAGGTTTTGTTAAAACTTGAGTATTTTAATCCTGCCAATTCTGTGAAAGATCGTGCGGCTTTGCAGATGATAATTGATGCCGAAAATGACGGCAGAATTGGTAAGAATACTGTAATTATAGAACCGACAAGCGGTAATACCGGTATCGGCTTAGCAATGGTTTGTGCAATTCGCGGGTATAAAATTATTTTGACAATGCCGGAATCAATGAGCTTGGAACGCCGTCAGCTTTTGCAGGCTTATGGAGCAGAACTTGTTTTAACGCCTGCTGAGTATGGTATGAAAGGCGCTGTGGATAAAGCTTTAGAGCTTCATAGCCAAAATCCTGATTCGTTTATACCTTCTCAGTTTGATAACCCATCAAATCCTAAGGCTCATGTTTTGACAACAGCAGAAGAGATTTGGGCAGATACAGAAGGCAAAATTGATATTTTTGTTGCAGGAGTAGGAACAGGCGGAACTGTTTGCGGAATTGCAAAAGGTTTGAAGACGAAAAACCATGATATTAAAATCATAGCAGTTGAACCATTTGAATCACAGGTGCTTGGCGGAAAAAGTGCAGGCGCGCACAAGATTCAGGGAATTGGAGCAAACTTTGTTCCTGAAAATTTTGATAAAACACTTGTTGATGAAGTTATGTCTGTGACAAGTAATGACGCAATCGAAATGACAAAACTTTTACCTCAAAGAGAAGGTATTTTATCCGGAATTTCCGGCGGTGCGAATGTTTTTGCGGCTGTTGAATTAGCTAAACGCACAGAAAATCAAGGAAAGACCATTGTTACCATAATTCCTGATTGCGGTGATCATTATTTAAGCTGCGGTATTTTTGGTTAATATGTAATTTTCCAGTTGTTGCGCTGAATATGTGCCAAACAAGCTGTTGCATAGGTATTTGTTTTACAGTATTCTAACATTTTTTCATCTGTTGTATTTTCGCTTGTAAGTCCGTTACAACTAGTTCCATATACAATTTTACCTTTTTTAGTTATACGAAAAGCAAAAAAGTCACGTCCTAAAATATTAGGTTTATCTTTACCGTTAACATCAACCCAGAATAATCCGTAACATTTATCACCGTCAGCCCATTCGTTTCCTAATTCACTTAATGAATAGTTAATAACAGCTCCGTTTTTTAACATTTTTGATGTCCCGCCCGGTCTGCCAATTGAATTTGTCATATCTGACAATTTTTTATAATTTGCCGGCCAGCAGTCATCTGCTTTTGTACAAGGATTCGCGATTGCCAGATTACTACCGGACAGAAGTTTTGTCGGATCCGAAAACTGGGTATTGTCAAGAGTTTGGGTTTTATTATTCACAAGTTGTTCATCTGCAAGGTTTTGTACCATAAGAACGGTATTTTTTAATTGGGAAGATAAAACCTTTCTGTTGATAGTGTCTAAAAGTGCCGGAATTGACAATGCCGCAACTGTACCGACAACTGCTAATGCAAGTAGTAACTCTGTTAAAGTAAAAGCTTTTTTATTTTTTAAAATCATATATTTTCCCTTATTTTTTCATATAATTGTGGTTGAATCCGGAGGCCTCCAGTAAGTAATAGCAAGCTAAATCGTCACCTTTGTTACATTCAGTTTTTAAAGTTTCAAATGAAGAATTATCTCTTTTTGCCCCTAAATCTCCCATATGTTGGTTATTGTCGAAATCATTTTCCCACCATAATATAAGCGAAAATAAATCAACTCCAATTATATTTGGTTCTTTGATTCCGTTTATATCAATATTAATTAGTGTACGTTTATTATCTTCTTCAGTTACTAAATTTATACCAACCCCGTTTTTTAAAATAGCAGAAGCAGTTACATTACTTCCTATTGCTTTTTTAGTTCCGTTTAAAGATTTGTATTCATTATTATAAAATAGGGATTTAGTGTTATCTTCAATGTTTACAGCATCCATAGATTCAAGAAATTTTTTAGGACTTTTATAAATATTTGTATCTTGAATAGTTGTAGCTCTGGTTTTCATTATTTCGTTTTGAACCGCATCATTAATACTGGAAACGGTGCTTTGCAAAAGCGTAATAGAAGCTTTACTTGTGGTGTCTTTAATTAAGCCCGGTAAAACTAATACTCCTAACAACCCGACAACGCTCAAAGTTATAAGCATTTCAGATAGCGTGAAACCGTTCTTTTTTATCTTAATCATAACCAATCCTCATAATAATATATACTTATTTTAACATTATTTTGCAAAAAGTTCAATCGCCTTGACTGAATATTTTGAGCAAGTTAAAATTTAAGTGTATATAAGGTGAAGGGAGTAGAAAATGACTAATATACAAGTTTCACAAGAAATTCAAGAAAAATGCTGCGTAGCTCGCGGTGTAAAAGGAGTACCTGCTCCAATTCCTCAAGAAGGAGAATGGACAAAGTGTAAAGAAATTAAAGACATTTCAGGTCTTACACACGGTTGCGGATGCTGTGCGCCTCAACAAGGTACTTGTAAATTAACTTTAAACGTTAAAAACGGTATTATCCAAGAAGCTTTGGTCGAAACCATCGGATGTTCAGGTATGACACATTCAGCTGCTATGGCAGGTGAAATCCTTCCTGGTAAAACAATCCTTGAAGCACTTAATACTGACCTTGTTTGTGATGCTATTAACGTTGCAATGAGAGAATTGTTCTTACAAATCGTTTACGGCAGAACCCAATCAGCTTTCTCTGAAAACGGTTTACCGGTTGGTGCAGGACTTGAAGATTTAGGTAAAGGTCTTTGCTCTATGTGCGGTACAATCCACTCTACAGCTCAAAAAGGCGTAAGATATCTTTCTTTAACTGAAGGTTATATTCTTCAATTAGGTTTGGACAAAAATAACGAAGTTATCGGTTACAAGTTTGTTAACCTTGGTAAAGTTATGGACGCAATCAAAAAAGGCGTTGACCCTAAAGAAGCTTATGAAAAGAATATCGGTACTTACGGCAGATTTGCAGATGCTGTAAAATATATCGACCCTCGTGAAGAGTAAGGGTGAAAATATCAAAATTTTGTCATTCTGAACTGACTAGAAAATGGGTTGAGTATACGAAACCAGATTTTTTGTTCCTACTCGGTGATTCAGAATCTAAAAATTTTGGTAAAATATGTGGTTAGTATGATTAATGTCATTGATAGATTCCGGATCAGGTCCGGAATGACATAAAAATAGAACTTATTAAAAAATAAAGGAAAATAATTATGACAGTAAAATTTGAAGGACAAGATAGACGTGAAGCTACTCTAGCTAAAGTTTTACCGGAATACGGTTTCAAAAACTTAGAAGAAGCTCGCGATTTATGCTTATCAAAAGGAATTGATGTTGATGCGATTGTTAAAGGAATTCAACCTATCGCATTTGATAACGCTTCTTGGGCATATACTTTAGGTTGTGCTATTGCAATTAAAAAAGGCTTAACAGAAGCAGCTGATGTAGCAGAAGCTATTGGCTTAGGCTTACAGGCTTTTGCAGTACCTGGTTCTGTTGGTGACAGACGTCAGGTTGGTATCGGTCACGGTAACTTAGGTGCTATGCTTTTAAGAGAAGAAACAAAATGTTTCTGTTTCTTAGCAGGTCACGAATCTTTCGCAGCAGCTGAAGGTGCTATCGGTATTGCAAGAAACGCTAACAAAGTTAGAAAAGAACCTTTAAGAGTTATCTTGAACGGTTTAGGAAAAGATGCTGCTTATGTTATTGCAAGAATCAACGGTTTTACTGCTGTTGAAACTGAATACAACTTCAAAACAGGCGAACTTAAAATCGTTAAAGAAACTCCATTCTCAGACGGTGAAAGAGCAAAAGTTAGATGCTACGGTGCTGATGATGTTTCAGAAGGTGTTGCTATTATGATGCAAGAAGGTGTAGATGTATCTATTACAGGTAACTCAACTAACCCTACCCGTTTCCAACACCCTGTAGCAGGTACTTACAAAAAATGGTGTTTTGAAAACGGCAGAAAATACTTCTCAGTAGCATCAGGCGGCGGTACAGGAAGAACTCTTCACCCTGATAACGTTGCAGCAGGTCCTGCTTCATACGGTATGACTGATACTATGGGTAGAATGCACGGTGATGCACAATTTGCAGGTTCATCATCTGTTCCTGCTCACGTAGAAATGATGGGCGTTATCGGTATGGGTAACAACCCAATGGTAGGTGCAACTGTTGCATGTGCTGTTGCTGTTTCTCAAGCTATGAGCAAATAAGCATATTAAATTAAATATAAAAAGTCGGTCTAAGGTTCTCAATTTGATTCAGAATAACAGGCCGACTTTTTATTTGTTAAGTGAAAATTTAAGCTTTACATGCTTTATAAATACTAAGTATATACTCGGTTTATACACTTTATCACTAGTTACAGAATGTTAACAACATTAAAAACAAAAAGGCAATTTTTCAAAATAGAAAACGTTTATATATATGTAAGGGGAATGCAAAAGACATTCTAAAGAAAACGGGAAAAAGAAATTCTATTTTATATAAATAGATGTTATATGTGAAAAGGATATAAGTAAAAAAGTTTTTTTATACTCTCTCTCTTAATATCCTCGTGTTTATTTAATGTTGCCATAATCTGGCAACTTTTTTTTGCTTAAAATATGGGATATATAGCGAAAATTATAATATAATAAATGTGTTTCATTTTAAAAATGTGCCACTAAAAATCAAAAAAGTCAAACACTTGACAAACAGGATTAAATCGTAAATAATATAAATACAGGGTGGCGGTTTGTCAGACCAGCCAGATGCCTTGAGAGGTTAAACGGTTCTTATCTATTCAGGTAAGAGCCGTTTTTCAGTATGATTAAAATCAATAAGATTAAAAATAAGCTTAAATTGAAGTTATCCATATCAGCCCCTTTCTAGTCGGGAAACCACCCCGAGGTTAAACAATAATGTTGTTAGACAGTTTCTGTTTCGAAAAGGCACCCTTTACCCATGCTATTATTCTATTATGAAAAATTCACATTGTCTATTTAATATATTTTACTTTTTATGGTAATATCTTCATATGATAGAACTTTTTGATTTTGATAAAAATTACGGGGTAGTCGTAGGTACAGATGAAGCCGGACGGGGTCCTGCGGCAGGCGGGGGTTTTGCCGCGGCAGTTTATTTCCCTGAGGTTACAGATACGCTTATTGTCGATTTAGCAAGGCTTAATGATTCTAAGAAGCTTTCTGAAGTCGCAAGGGAAAAGCTTTACGGAGTTATTTTAACAAATTCTATTAATTCAGTTGTATGTGTTGACGTTGAAGAAATAGAAAAGATTAATATTTTAAATGCTTCATTAAAGGCAATGAAATTGTCTTGTGAAAATGTTATCAAGGAAGCAGGATTAAAAGATTTTATCACGCTGGTTGACGGTAATAAATCTATTAAAAATTATACTTATCCTCAAAAATTTATAATAAAAGGTGATGGTCAATCAGCATCAATTGCGGCGGCAAGTATAATGGCAAAAGTTACACGTGACAGGTATATGAAGGAATTAGCGCAAGAGTTTCCGCAATATGGCTGGAATCGTAATGCAGGTTATTTAACATACGAACACATACGTGCAATTGATAAATATGGACTTACAAAATATCACAGGCCGTCTTTTTTGAGAAAACATTTTGAAAAACAAAAACAGCTGACTTTATTTTAATTTATTTGTAAACTTTATTACCGATTTTAACCTTTGTCACGTATATTATTTCGGCAGGTCCGCTGCCGCGTCCTTCTGTACCATTATCGGTTCGTGATAAACTAGTTTTATATTTTTGAGTAAAATTAAATCTGTCAGTATATTCTATATCAACAAGTTCTCCTTCAATCGTAACTTTATCCCACTTTTTAATTTTTAAAAATGCGGCCATAATGTTACGGTTTGCAGGGATGATATGAGAATGTGACCAGTGGGATTTTTCGTAATCTTCTGTTATAGGAGGGGCGAAAGCTCTGTGGAAGGTTCTTATATAGCGATATCCTGATAAATTTGATTTTTCATAAGAGCATTCGTAATAGTTGTCAAAGAATTGTTTATTCCCAAGCTTGCCCCAAGCTGTTCCGTAATCGTATAATATTGCCTGATTATAGAAATTATTCATAAATCCTGAGCTGTGATTATAAGTGATTGTCAAGCCTGATATTTTGTATTTTGCCTGTGGAATAATAGTTGTTTTAGTTTTGTTTATTAAAGATTTATATACAAAAGTTTTTTGAGCTTGTTCGTCTTTTGTGTAATTTATTTGAACCGGTTCTTCGATTGTAATAACCGGTTTAGATTCAAATTTGTATGGTATTGCCACACCGAATTTCAGCCAGTAACCTATCCAGCCTCTGAACAAAAATAACAAAATAAAATATATAATAATACATATTTTTTCGATATTATCTTCGTGTTTTAGGATATCACTGTGAAGTTTTGCATCGATTTGAGCAGTTGTTGATTCGTTAAAAATCTCATTCATAAATCTATTTTACTCTATATTTGTCAAAAAAGTATACTTTACTGATATGAAAATTATATTAATATTTGTTAATAATTTTCAAGAATTTCTAAAGTTTTTGAATTTGTTTGCCGATAACATATTTGTAATCAGAAGTCTAATGGAGTAATAATAATGCTAAAGAAGATAACAACACCGGCAAATAACAGATGCGAATGTGTTGAATTAATATTAAGAGGAGCAAAGAAACGCCGTACATTGGCGTATGCGAATGCGAATACGATAAATTCAGACGCAGGTATCAAGGCAAACCTGTCCGCAGTTAAGTAAGAAAAAGATTGAATAAGAAAAGAGAGATATTAATAAAGCCGGCAATATAGCCGGCATTTTTATTTTATGTACGGAATTTTGAATCCATTATTTTTTATAAATTCCATGCACCAATATCCTGTACCGCTTTTTTTACAGTCCTTGTTTACATCTTCTTTGCTTTTATTGTGTCCTGCGGGTATAAATTCTCCGCTTTCATTGTTAAAAACTATTATAAATATGTCTTTTCCAAAGGTATTTGGTTTGTTACGTATTCCATTAACGTCAATATAAAATATAAGATTTAAATATTTACTGCTATTAACACCAAAAATACTGCTTGTATTTGTTCCATAAATGTCATTAATACATACAGTACTGCCGTTATTCATAGTAAATGATATTGAGCCCGGCCCGCAATTTGATGCGTTGAAACCTCTATCAGTGATAGTTTTACCGTTTAATGCTTTTATATCTGAACTCCAGCAGCCAGGTTTATTGTAACAAGTTGATGCAACTTTCATATTAGTTAGAAAATGATTTTCAAAAAGATTAATGATTTCTTCTCTGTTATCAGGGGTTGTCAGGTCTGCTATTGCTCCGTCTTCGTATGCTTTTCTTAGTACATTTTGCAAAATTGAATAATCTTCTTTAAGCATTGCGCTATTTCTGTCGTTTGTAAGTTTAGTAATTAAATTTGGTATGGTAATTGCCGCAACAACACCAATGATGCCTAAAGTAATTAGTGTCTCGGCAAGTGTAAAAGCATTATTCTGTCTCATCATCTTCTTCCTTATATTATCAAATTATTATGCAATAAATGTTGTACTATAGTTTGATAATATTCAAATTAGTTTGTTTTGTCAAGGGTTTGTATAATGAAAAAATGGAACTGCGAAATGAATTAAAAAGTTTAATAGCAAAAAATGGCTCTACTTTGAAAAAAGTGTGTGAAAAGTTAACTATAGATACCGGAAAAAGTTATATTGGAAATAATATTACTAATAAATTACGCAGAAAAACGATAAAATTTGAAGAAGTTCAAGAAATTTTGGATGTTTTAGGGTATCATATTGAGTTTATTCGCAATGATTAATTGTGTCTAAAATAAACTTGCCGATTTTTCCCTCTCTGAAATCTCTTAAGATATAAACAGAGGTTCTTTCTCTGTCTGTAGAACCGCCTGTTAAAAGCCAATTACGCTCTAGTGAAATATTATCAATATTTAATTCTTTATCTTCAGGAAGCTTATAGTATTCACGAAAAGCTTTAGCCTGACGTTCATCTAAGATATCTAAAAGTTCCTGAGCTACAATTTCATTTGAATAAGCGTTTTCAGAAATCGCGTTAACAAAAGCCAATTTTCTTGCCTTAACCTGATCTTCCTGCTTCATAGGAATAATCCCCGGGGTGTCAAGAAGTTCTAATTGAGGGTTAATTCTAACCCATTGCTGCTGGCGGGTTACACCTGCTTTAGCACCGATTTTTGTTTTTGATGAACGTGTTAGTTTGTTTATTATGCTTGATTTTCCAACATTTGGCATGCCGACTACCATTACTCTTGCGGGACGGCGAAGCAAACCTTTTGCCATTATAGCCTGAATTCTAGGTTCAGCCATTTCAACGGCTTTATTTACGATAGATTTTAAATCTTTTGAGTTTTTAGCGTCAGTCGGAATTACAGGACAGCCGGTTTTTTCTTCTAAAAGTTTAATAAATTTAGCCAATTCTTGTTTATTGGTTAAATCAGCCTTATTAAGCAAAATTAAACGAGGCTTTTGACCTAAAAGCCTCGTTATATCTTCATAGCAACTTGATAGCGGTAATCTCGCATCAAGGACTTCAATTACTGCATCCACAAGTGTTAGCTGTTCTTTCAGCTTTCTTTCAGCCTTAGCGATGTGGCCGGGATACCAGTGAATATGTGTCTTATCTTTTTTCAATTTTTTCCTTAATACGAGTTGCTTTACCTGAACGTTCTCTCAAGTAGTATAATTTAGCGCGTTTAACATCACCGCGTCTTAAAACGTTAATTTTGTCGATTCTTGGAGAGTTGATTAAGAATACTCTTTCTACACCAACACCTTGGAATACTTTTCTAACTGTGATAGTTTTGTTAAGACCTGAACCGTGCATTTTGATGATTGTACCTTCAAAAGCCTGGATTCTTTCTTTGTTTCCTTCAACGATTTTAACAAAAACTTTTACTGTATCACCGGCATTAAGAGTTGGAAGCTCTTTGCCTAAATAACTTTTTTCTAATTCATCAATGATTGGGTTATTCATTTTTGCTTTCCTTTATATTTCTAATCTGTACTAAATTGTGTAATTCCTTAATCGATGTTTCTTTTACTTTTCCACACAAAGCACACCGACGCACGTTCGTACTATAATCCTATTATAAAGAAACTTTTTTTGCAAGCAGGGGGCAAATGTATGTTACCAAATGTAACCTAAAAATACACGATCTGTGGTGCCGGGGCAAATGTATGTTACCATTGTAATCTTTGAAAATTTATGATACACTACCCTCATGGGACAGGATTACAAGAAACTTTTGAACAAGAAAAAGAAAAAATATTGCGATGTTAAAACAATGGGTATTAACATTGATAAAAATGAGTTTTATGAAATTATTTTGTCTAATTCAGCCCATCCGGAAAATTTAAAAGGTTCTAAATAAGGAGAGAAATTATGAAATTAGCTAACGAATTCGCAAAACGGGGGGGGGTAACTTTTACAGCTTAGCGCGGAGCGCTTTTACATTGGCGGAAATATTAATTACCCTCGGTATAGTAGGTGTTGTTGCCGCACTTACAATTCCTGGTTTGATGACTGCTTACAAAGCGCATCAATTACGTTCTCAGTTTTTAAAGTCGTATTCGACAATTCAGCAGGTATTTAGAAGAATGGAAGCTGATGATATTTCGTTGAGTAAGGAAAGTTGGGTCGGAAATCAGTTATATAAAACTTTTATGCAATATTTAAGCGGAGCGCATGATTGTAGGGCGGGCTATATAACTGGAAAAGTGCCGGTATGTTACAGCTATAAAAACGGGAATTACATAACACTTGATGGTAAGAAGAATATTACAAATTGGTATTTTGATGACGGTCAAATTTTATTACAAGACGGAACTTTACTTTTGTTTGAAAATCCAAGTTCAGAATACGGTGTTAATGTATGGGTATCCGTTGATTTAAACGGTTGGGGTAAACTGCCTAATAAGGCCGGATATGATTTATTTACATTCTTTTTCAAAGATGGAGAATTGGTAACTATGGGGGACAAAGGTACAACATTTCCGGCAGATGCATATTGCCGCTTCGATAAAGCCGGTGTAAATAATGGTATGGGGTGTGCTTATAGAGCAAAAACTGAAACGGATTATTTTAAAAATCTGGTTAAGGAATTTAAATAGTTAAAATCAGGCTAATGGCGCGCCGCGTGCGGCGCGCCATTAATACCTATAAAATTTTATGTATTTTTAAAAAGTTTGTTGATTCCCCGGACATTAGATGTGGAATTGAACCTGTTATTATTACAGTATCTTCTTTTCGCATTTTTAGTTCTGAGCGAAGGAAGATATTTAATAAATTCACGGCTTCTTTATCAAATTTTATTTCCTCGTTCGGAATTTTAACAGAATGTACGCTGCTATATAGCTGCAGGAATCTGCATACCTGAAAATCCGGACACAGTGCGTAAACCGGAACTGAGGGGTTACATTTTGAAATTAGTGCAGGTGTGTAACCTGTTGCAGTTAGCGCGATAATTCCTTTGATTTTTGGCATGCTTTTTAAAATATCCGAAATTGAAACGGCTATTGCGGTTGGAGTTGTATTATGTTTTTCCTGAATCTCTTTTGGAAAACAGTTTTTCGTAATAAATTTCGAATGATTGATATCATCTGCGATTTTTTTCATAATACTTACGGCTTCTATCGGATATTTACCTGTTGCGGTTTCACCGGAAAGCATGACAGCATCTGCTCCGTCAAGAATTGCGTTTGCGACATCAGAGGTTTCTGCTCGTGTCGGGATCGGATTATCAATCATGCTTTCAAGCATTTGGGTTGCAACAATTACGGGTTTTCTTGCAATGTTTGCTTTTTTAATAATCGTTTTTTGCGCAATAGGTACTCGTTCTGTTTGAATTTCAATACCCAAATCTCCGCGGGCTACCATTATACCGTCTGATGCTTCAATAATTTCATCAATGTTATCAAGCGCTTGCGGTTTTTCGATTTTTGATATAATTCTCAGTTTTGAATTATTTTTGTTTAAGATATCGCGCAGTGTGACAATATCTTCTTTATTCCTAACAAAAGAAAGCCCGAGATAATCTATATCGTTTTTCATTGCAAAATCAACAAACATTTTGTCACGTTCGGTTAATATATCAATACTTCCTGTGCAGCCCGGAATATTTAATCCTTTACGAGGCTTTATTTCTCCTGTTGTTAAAACTTTTGCAAAAACAACATTATCTTCGACTTTTTGTACAGAAAGCTGGATTTTCCCATCATCTATAAGAATTTTTTCACCTTCTGTAACATCGTCTGCAATTCCTTTATAATCAACCGGAATTATTCCGTTTTCGTATTTACTGTTATGACGGAATTTAACAACCTCTCCTGCTGTTACAGAAATAGGTGAGTCTAATTGTCCTATTCTGATTTTTGGACCTTGCAAGTCCAAAAGTACAGGGATAATTGCGTTTTCTTCTTTTTCAATTTTTCTTATTATTTCTAAAGTTCTTGTATGAGTTTCAACTGTGTCATGGGATGAATTTATCCTGAACATTGTTACGCCTGCTTTATATAATTTACGAATCATTTTTTCGTTAAATGTCGCAGGACCTAATGTTGATACGATTTTGGTGGGTGTTAAATGTTTCATGTTTTCTCCTGATCTTTGGGGTAACGGGGCATGCCATTACTTTACTTTTTTTTATTATTATATTATAATCAAACTGGTTAAGTTTGTAAGAAAAAGATGAGGAAGTAGAAATGAAAAAATTATTAGCAAGCTTATTGGTAGGCGGCTTTATTGCATTAAGCACTATGCCTGCATTCGCTTATCAAGGAATTGAAGATGTTGCTCAAAATTACTGGGCTCAAACTGAAATCGCAAGCGTTGTAAGTGATTCTGTTATGGCTTTAAATAACGGCAACTTCAATCCTGAAGGAAAAATTTCAAGAGTAGATTTTGTAAAAGCTTTATTAAAAGTTTTAGGCAATGATGATTTAGAATTAAAATCTAAAGTTAGATTCTCAGATGTTGCTAAATCTTCAGATATATATGCTCCAATTGCAAGATCTCAACAATTAGGTTTAGTTTACGGATATCCGGATGGAACTTTCAAACCTGGCAGATCAGTTCTTAGAGATGAAGCTCAATCAGTTATCAGCCATATTACAATTGATGGTGATGTTGATAATTCTATCGTTTCTAAATACTCAGATGCAGCTAAAGTTCCTGCATGGGCTAAAACTGTTTACGCTAAAACATTATCTTATGGTATTTACGTAAACCACCCGAACGAAAACGAATTAAGACCGACTGAAGAATTAACAAGAGCTGAAGCTGCTGTATTGTTATACAGATTAAGACAAAGATTAGACCTTGTTAAAGCTCAATACAAACACGTTGAAGAAACTGTTTTAGCTACTGAAACTTTAACTATGGTTAAAAAAGCTCCAAGTCACGAAGTTTCTGTAACTAACTTAAGAAACATCATTAAAGAAGGTAACGTTTTAGAAATCGAATTTAACGAAGCTTTCAAATCAAAATTACACGCAGCAGGTGATTGTGTAACTTTCACAAACCCTGAAGATATTACAACTGATCAAGGTACAGTATTGTTCCCTGCAGGATCAACTTTCTACGGTTCAGTTTTAGATATTAAAGATCCACAATGGTTCAACAAAAATGCCAGAGTTTATGCTCAAATCAACAAAGTTGTTACTCCTTGCGGTAAAACAGTTGACTTAAATGCTAAACCGTTCTACAAAGACTATGCTTTAAAAGAAGGTCCTTGGATGACAGCAGGTAAAGTTGCATTATACACAGTTGGTGGTGCTGCTGTTGGTACCGGCGCAGGTGTTGGTTTCTCATTCATTCCTAACCCTGAAAAAGTTGGTACCGGTATCGCTATCGGTACTCCTGTTGGTGCTGGTGTTGGTTTAATTACAGGTCTAGTTACTCCTGGTTTGAACTACAGCGCTAAACAAGGCGAAGAAGTTAAAGTTATTTTACTTGAAGATGCAAGCATCGCTAAGTAAGCTTTGATTTAAAATATTTTAAAGACCCGATTCTTATTAAGAATCGGGTCTTTATTTATTTAAAAAATTACCCAAATTATCCCCCGCTTTCGGGTATGTCCCTTCGACCGTTTGTATATGGGAATTCAGTTTAAAACTTTTAAAATGAAAATGTAACCGATGAATGTAACCCATTTAACAAATAGGAGAATTAGTATGAAAAATTTATTAGCTTCAGTTGCATTGTTTGCATTTTTAACAATTCCGGCTCAAGGTGCTTTTGCCTGGACATATGACGGGATAGGAAGTTTGAATCCGTTTACTTTATTTGGTACAAGAACAGCTAAATGCGGATGTGAAAAACCAAAACTAACTAAATGTGAAAAACTTCACGGGGTTAAAATTAAAAAAGAAAGAGGTACAGCTTGCGGATGTGCAGCACCTGTTGAATATGTGAAAATCGTTCCGATGCAGGGAAATACCTGTACAAACTGCCAACGTGCCTTCTAGTCCTCGGCCGGACGGGGCATTATGCTGCCAGTGGTTTCCAAGTCATCTCAAGTATTGAATGACCTGACGTGGCAAGGGTAAATGTAGACTTCAACAATGTCC
>CASLVD010000015.1 GCA_949398305.1 uncultured Candidatus Melainabacteria bacterium
CACCCTGAACTGCGGATTTTGGTAAGAGTGCAGCGGCAGCGTAACTCGTCCTGGCAAGAGCTGCGTTGAGCCGGTCGAGCCGCCAATAATCCAAGACTGATTCAGGGTCTATTATAATTTGTCCGTTCAAACAGTACACGCTTTGTTACTGTTTCATTAACTACCCGTAATTATTCTACGTTATGGGGCAAAATTAATAGTTATGTTTACATAATATTTTTTATTAAACCTTAATGGTTTACATTAAGCTATGCTTTTACTATAATCTTAATAGATTATAAGAAAACATAAGGATTAAAAATAGATGAGTATTTATTTATTAGAAGTAGGGACAGAAGAATTACCATATAAGTTTATTCCGCAGGCAATTGAACAGTTAAACAGCGGATTTGCAAATTTTCTAAACGATAATAAAGTTAAATTTTCTGATATAAAAGTTTATGCAACACCGCGCAGACTTGCCGTAATCATTGACGGTCTTGATACAAAAACCGCAGATGAAGTAAAAATTGTAAAAGGTCCTATAAAAAACGTTGCATTCGATGAAAACGGAAACCTTACAAAAGCCGGCGAAGGTTTTGCAAGAAAAAACAATCTGGCAAAAGAAGATTTATACGTTGAAGATAATTACCTTCATGCAAAAATTGTTGTAAAAGGTAAATCAATAGCAGAACTTTTACAGGAAAATGTACCGTCAATATTTATGAAACTTCAAGGTGCACACTTTATGAGATGGGGCTATAACGAAGCAAAATTCTCACGTCCAATTAAGTGGATTGTATCTGTTTTGGATAATGAAGAAGTTAAAATTAAAATCATTGACAAAGAATCTTCAATCTATTCAAGAGGTCACAGGTTTGCCCAGCAGCAGGTTTTAATTAATAATCCTAAGGATTATGTGGAAACTATGAGAAACGCTTGTGTAATCGTTGACCAAAACGAAAGAAAACAAGTTATTGTTGAAAAAGCAAAAGAAGAAGCTGCAAAAATCGGTGCAGAACCTTATTACACAGACGATTTACTTGAAGAAGTTACATTCATTACCGAATATCCGGTTCCTGCACTTTGTGAATTTGATCCGAGATATCTTGATATTCCGGAAGAAGTAACAGTTACTGTTATGGCAGTTCATCAAAGATATTTTGCTCTTTATAAAGACGGCAAATTAACAAATAAATTCATCACTATGACAAACTACTTAGGTACTGAATTTGAAAATATCAAAGCCGGAAACGTAAGAGTAATTAAAGCAAGACTAGATGATGCCGTATTTTTCTTCAATGAAGATACTAAAAAACCTTTAATTGATTACGTTGAATCTTTAAAAGGTATAACCTTTCAAAAAGGCATGGGAACAATGTTTGATAAAACTCAAAGACTTATTAAATTATCAAACCGGATTGCAAAAGACTTAAATATTGAATCTAAAGATATTGAAAGAACCGCAACCCTTTGTAAAGCCGATTTAACAACAAACCTTGTGTTTGAATTTACAGAACTTCAAGGATTTATCGGAGCAGATTATGCAAGAGTTTCAGGCGAAAACAATAAAGTCGTTGAAGGTATTAAAGAACACTACTTTCCGCTAAACGCTGAAAGCAATACTGCAAAAGGAATTGAAGGACAAATTGTCGGTATTGCAGATAAAATTGATACCGTTTGTGCAGTTTTTGCAGCAGGTAAAAAACCTACAGGTTCATCAGACCCGCTTGGTGTTCGCCGTGCAGCACTAGGTGTTATCAGAACAATCCTTGATTCAGGTTTGAAAATCAATGTAGATAAATATATTAAAGAAGCATTACAACTTCTTCCTGTACAAAGAGATTGCGCTGATGAAGTTAACGAATTCTTTATCCAAAGAATGATTATTTTCTTGAGCGAAAAATATAATAAAAATATTCTTGAAGCATGCTCTATGAAAAACCCACTGGTTGATATTGCTGATTATGTTGAAAGAGTAAAAGTTGTTAAAGAGCTTAACTCACCACAACTTTTAGAAAACGCTAATCGTGTAATAAGAATTCTGAAAGACACAAGCGTAGATTCAATCAACGAAAGCTTCTTCAAAGAATCTGCAGAAAAAGATTTATATGACGCTGTAAAAAAATTGAACGATAATGTTGATTATAAAACATATCTCACAGAGCTTGAAAATCTTAATCCGTATGTAACAAAATTCTTTGATGATGTACTTGTCATGGATAAAGATGAAAATGTTAAGAAAAACAGACTTGCTTTGTTAACATTACTAAGAAAAAAATACGATTACTTAACAGACTTTAGCAAGGTATAACAAGCATTTCAAGTATAATGTTAAATTTTGTAACGTTCAATTGTTAAAAAGTCAATTATTTTTTTCAGGATACTTTAAAATTATACAAGAAGGCAAAACGTAGAGGTAGAAAATGTTCGACCGAATGAAAAATTTAAAATTAGTTCAAAAACTAAAGGAAACCGTAAGCCCTAGACTTAGATGGCTTTCATTTTCCAATAAAAATAAATTAGATAAAAGCACCACAGATTATTTAGAAGCAATTACAGGTGTTGATAATCTAAAATCACTTTCTGACGACCAAGAGCTGGAAGCAATGGTCAGAGCCCAACTCAAAGAAGAATTTCCAAGCATTGAAAGCATGAAATCTTACGAGTTGTTAGTCGATGCAGTAATGCATAATATTAGAACAAAACAGCTTCAAGCCGAAGATAATCTTGACATTGAATAAGATTATCACAAAATTTAAACAAAAAGATAATACCTGTTGAGGGTATTATTTTTTTTGCGGGGGGTAAATATTATAAGGTAAAGGATAGGGGCAAATATTGCTACCGGCTATTTCCAAGTCATCTCAATGATTCAAATAAGAGGAGAATAATATGACAGCAATTATCGGAATAAAAGTTGAAAACAGACGAGAAGAAGCCTCAAAATTACAAGACATTTTAACAGAATACGGTTGTGTAATAAAAACCCGCATCGGGCTTCACGATATGGGGGAATATAAATGTTTAAATTATGGAATTGTTTTGATTGAAGTAATTGATAAAATAAATGAAATATATGACAGACTAGCTCAAGAATGGCAAGTTCAAATAATGAGATTCTGAAGTTATTTGATACTTTGAACAAATAATATATATTTAACCATTTACTACAAGTTTTAAAATTTGTAAAAAAAAGTATATAAACATGCGCAAAAAAAATCTTGATGTGGTTTCATGCTAAAGGGACTCACAACGAGATGATAAATCCAATCAATCAGTCTAATAACGTAAGTACCAGCATTTTTTATATCAATGATTATCATGGCAAGTCCATCAATATGGAACGTACAATAAGCGCTTCAAACGCATTTGATGCCCGAAACAAAGATAAAAAAAATGTAGATACGTTTAAACTATCATCCGGTGATATTATGATTGGAGAGGACTTTAAGACTAATCAGCTTGCGATAATGTTTCAAAAGATGATTGGAATTTGTGCATCAGCTGTCGGTAACCACGAATACGATATGCAGGAAAAAATTAATACAATTCTGCCATTAATTGGTTATAAACTGCTTGCCGGAAACGTTAAAATAAACCCGAATAACCCTTGGAGCAGTGTAATTAAAGGTTCTATAGTCGAAGAAAGAAACGGACATAAATACGGAATTATCGGTACATCTCCAATTGATCTTGCAAAACGTACAAAAGAAGGTGTTATTCATCGCGACATTCACGTTAGCAAAGTAAAAGAAACAGTACAAGATGTTCAAAATGAAGTAAATAAACTTCAACATAAAGGTATAAATAAAATTATTTTACTTTCTCACCTTGGCTTTACTATGGATAAAATCATTGCTAATCAAACTCAAGGTATTGACGTAATCCTTGGCGGACATTCACATGACTTATTATTTGATGTTAAAGAAGGTAAAAACCTCTTCTACTCAAAAACAGGTGAACCTGTTGTAATAACTCAAGGCGGCAGAGACGGCAAAAACTTCGGAATACTGAACCTTGAATTTGATAAAAACGGCATTATTAAAAAAGTCCAAAATAACGTTGGATACACCAAAAACTTTAAACGTAATATACCTGCCAAATACGTATTTGATAAGATTTTTGGAGCTCGTGAAACCTACGGATATGTAAAATCCGCACCGCCTCCGCTATCTTTTGACTTGATAGAACCGAATCCGCATGCTTACTTTATTACAGACTGCATAAGAAAAGATTTAGACTGTGATATTGCAATCTTACCATCATCAAATATTCGCGGCTACTTTGAACCGGGAAAAATTGACACAAGAATCTTAACTGATATTCTTCCATTCCAAAATAAACTTTATAGAATAAGCTACAGCGAAAAAGATATTGTTGAAGGTTTTAAGCAAGCTGCAAAATCATTCACAAATGTTGCAAATAAACCGGGAATCTTCTACGCTTCAGGTTTAAAATACACTGTAACAAACGCCGGCAGAATCCATTCTATGGCATTTATTGACAAAAACGGTAAAGAAACCCCGATTGATATAAATAATCCGAGAACAGACAAGTATTACGTAACAATCTTAAATGATTACTGTGCACAGGGTAATGACGGGTTTAAACACCTTAACCAACCTGATAGAATACTTGAAAAATATTCTTTTGATGCAACAAAATGCATCAAAGCTATATTAAAACGAACTAAAGATCCGATTGATATTTATGACGATGGCAGAATCCAGATTATTCCGGATTAGTTTTAATAAGCTCTGCCAATCCTCTGCTTAAAACATATTTTAAAATAATAGCAAAATATACCCCCAGACATAAAGCCGCAAGTTGTAATCCTAATTTTAAAGCCTCAACTTGTACAAATTTAACGCTGAAAAATATTCCTGCAATAATTCCAGCAGGGATTAGCGAAATTACAAAAAGTTCGACAAATAAATAAATTACTCCGCCTAAATATTTTTCTAAAAATAAAAAAATCCGTCTTGGTAAAAAATATTTTCTTTCATATTTAAAATCTTTCGAAAAATCAATCAATATAAGATATAAAAACGGAGTTAAACATATTACAACAGATGCAAAAAGGTAATATAATCCGACATGCCCAACTGACATTAAAACAGCAGTTCCTACAGCCGCAAATATTGCCATATAAACATGCCAGAGAACAATCATCGGGAAAACCTTCAAAATAACAACAAACGGTTCTAAATTAAACTCGACAAGCGAACCGTCTCCGCCATTTAAAACAGAATTTATATAACGATATCTATATCCGAGCAAATAAATTAAAATTAAAAATCCGAAAAACATATCCAGCCATAATTCTAAAGAAGATGACGGCGGCACTGAAAAGAAATTTACCAGTAACTTATTCCATAAAACTGAAAATACATTGTTTAAAAGAATTACCATAATACCTATTAACGAAAATAGTGATATATGATTTTGCAATACATTTCTGCCTGAATATAATTGTTTTAGATAATCAAAAGTTTTCATTTATTTACTCTCTCTTTAAATAATTATATCAACACCAATATCAATTGCAAGCAGGCATTTTTATTATACAATAGGGTCATGGAAACAGAATTAAAGCAGGAACTGAATAGTATAACAGAGCGAATCTCTAAACTTAAGGAGTGTCTTTGACCTTGATAAGTTAAAAGAAGAACTTATTTCATTAGAAACAGAAATGCAAAAACCTGAAATTTGGTCAGACACATCAAAAGCCACAAAAATAGGACAGCAAGTTAAAGATATAAAAGATATTTTAAATAAATTTAATTTCTGGGATTCTGTTATAGAAGATAGTTACGCTGCAATTGAGCTTTCTGATGAGGATTTAATAAAGGATTCTTTATCTCAGCTTAAAGTCATTAACATTGAACTTGAAAAATTTGAACTGGAACAAATGTTATCAGGCGAATACGACTGCGCAGATGCTATTCTTACAATAAATTCAGGAGCAGGCGGAACTGATGCTCAAGACTGGGCAAATATGCTTTTGAGAATGTATCTAAGATGGGTAGAAAAAAGAGGCTGGAAATCAGAACTTCTGGATAAGCTTGACGGTGAAGAAGCCGGAATAAAGTCTGCTACAATAAAAATCAGCGGTAAATATGCTTTTGGCTATTCAAAAGCCGAAAAAGGCGTACACAGGCTTGTAAGAATTTCTCCGTTTAATGCAAACGGCAAACGCCAGACAAGTTTTGCCTCAGTTGAGGTTTCTCCTATAATTGAAGATTTTGAAAAAACAATTACAATCCCGCCTGATGATTTAGAAATTACCACAATGCGTTCAGGAGGCGCTGGCGGGCAAAATGTTAATAAAGTAGAAACCGCCGTTAGAATATTGCATAAACCGTCAGGAATTGTCGTAAAATGCCAACAGGAACGCTCTCAATTACAAAATAAAGAATATGCAATGCAAATTCTTGTATCTAAGCTTTTAGCAATTAAAGAAGCAGAATATGAAGCAAAAATGTCAGAATTAAAAGGCGAAAACGCTGACATTAATTTCGGCTCTCAAATTCGTTCATACGTATTTCATCCGTACAAAATGGTAAAAGACCATAGAACATCATACGAAACAGGTAATGTTGATGCTGTTATGGATGGTGAACTTGATGAATTTGTAGAAAGCTTCCTAAGACAAAATAAATAAAACTATTTAGCTATCATAAGTATTACATCTTCAACTGAATTTGGTGAAGCTTTTATACCATTTGAATACATCCACAAAACACCTCTTTCTTTAGGCAGAAGTGTATTTTTATCACTGAAATATTTATTTGTTCCGTAATTAAACCCGTTTACATCAATTACAACTTTACCGCAAGCAGTAGATGCATTAATCTTTGAAGGCACAGAAGGCACCGGTGTACAAGTATCTTTCAGCTTATAAAACTTAGCCTCATAATTATAAGGAATACGTAATTTTCCGTTGAAATTTTCATAATTTCCGGGAATCAAAAATCCGCCATCAATCTTTTTTCCGGTAGACGGAATCACATTGTAATTTAAAACATCATTATATCTTGTATATTTGTTACCAGTAGTTTTAGCTTTATATTCTAATGTATTATTCAAAAGTTCATACATCTGCTTAAAAATCTGCATATTTTTATCCATATCCGAATTATAAGTACTTGCCTTGTATTGCTCATTTGCACTAACAGACAGGGTCGCAATACTTAAAACCATAATCAAACTAATTAAAAACTTTTTCATAATATAAAACCTCTCATAACAACAACGATAATATATCATAATTTGTTCAAAATCTCAAATTATGATATACTTATTAAGTATTTTGGATGAGGAAATTTAAATGGAAGAAAACAACATACAAAAACCTACAACGCTTGACGCATTAAGACATTATTTAGCGTCAGTCATTATATACGGCATCATTTTATTATTTTTAATTTTCTGCCCTGCATATTATGAAACTATTTCAAACGAAAACTTTGACTATACAGGTGCACTTCTTATTTACTATGTAGGTTACATATTTATTGCACCTATCATATTTTTTGGATTCAAACCGCAGTCTTTGCATAAATCCAGAAGTATAACTATATTTAATTATATAGCAAGACAGTTTCAAAAAGATATGCCGCTTGATGTTCGTTTAAAAGACATTGAACCGAAAGAAGATGAAAAACAGGCACTAATGACACTATTTGTTCAAACATTTTTTGGTGTTTACTGTGTAAATATGCTATGTAACAACTATCTGCCAAATTTTGGTTACAATATAGATTTTCTAAAAGTAATGTTTGAACAAGCTGTTCAATATACTGCAACAAATGGCTTTTTTATGGGCGCTGTTCAATATCTCATTGACACCGGAGATATGTGGCTTAAACTTATCATGACAGTATCAACAATTATACTTACAATCAGTTATTTATCTGAAACAAGTATTTTCAAAAACAAAATTAAATCAACAGATACAACCCCGTTAGGTGTTTTATCTTGTATTATATGTTACTATCCGATAACACTTCTTACCAATAAATTCATTCAGGTAACAGAAGAATCTCTTTTACCTGTACAGAATGATTACTTACTTGCAGTATTAAATCTTCTGGTAATTCTGGTTAATCTGGGAAGTTTAATTGCAATACTAAGACTTGGTACGAAAGCAGGTAACCTCACAAAC
This sequence comes from uncultured Candidatus Melainabacteria bacterium, assembly GCA_949398305.1. Classification (GTDB taxonomy): domain Bacteria; phylum Cyanobacteriota; class Vampirovibrionia; order Gastranaerophilales; family Gastranaerophilaceae; genus Zag111. The sequence continues at coordinate 8,150 of CASLVD010000015.1, forward strand.
CGCGGAATTGTTACTAAATTTCCTTACAACATAATAAGACACCCGGATTATACTATGCAAATCCTATATATTATAGTAACCACCGTACCTTTGTACCTAATGAGTGATATGGGAATTGCTGAAAAAATACTTGTAACATTCTCAACATTTGCCTGGGTCTATATATATTACCTGAGAGCAATAACAGAAGAAAGACATCTTATCAAAGACCCTGAATATCAAGAATATGCAAAAAAAGTTAAACATAGATTTATACCAAAAATATTTTAGATTAAAATGCCGAATTTCAAAATTGAAATTCGGCATTTTAATTAGCAAAAATATAAATTTTCCAACTTAATAACAAAAAGGAATTAACATGTTAAAAATCGGTCCAAGAATAGAAAGAAAAATTAACCGGTATTTGTATAAAAATACTGTTCGTGCAAAATACAACCGCAATATGGATTTAGGGGTATGGACAGGAGTTGCGGCAGGTGTGGAATTATTTAGATTACCGCACTGGCAGCCGGCGGATTTCGGTATTACATCAATGCTTTATGCCGTCAGCTTAAGAAGTATTGGAAAAGGTCTTAAACATCTTTTTGAACTGCAGCCGATTAGAAAAAGAGCAATAAAAATCAAAAAAGCGGCAAAAAATAAGTAAAAAACAAAAAAAGAGCCCTTTCAGGCTCTTTTAAAATGGAGGAGGAGGTGGGATTCGAACCCACGGTACGCTCGCACGTACGACGGTTTTCAAGACCGCTCCGATCAACCGCTCTGGCACTCCTCCAAGCAATTGCTTCGAATGTATTTATATAGTACCATTTCAAAACTAATTGTCAAGAACTTATTTTTAAATTAATTGTAGGATTTCTAAAATCCGTGACATAAATATAATAACTATATGCAAATAAAAAACCATTCAACAATTAGAAAAACACCTACAATTAAACTTCTGGCACTTTGTATAATAAGTATCGGATTTTATTGGTATATATGGCTATGGAAACTAATTACAGATGTTAATAAGCTTTATCAGAAAAGACATATCAGAAGAAGATTTTGGTTTTCAGCACTAATAACATTAAATATTTTAACTATTTACATGCACGCTAAAGGTATTCAGACAAAATATATAATAAATCTTGCGGAAATTAGCTGGTTATTTGTTCAGCTTATGTTATCACTGCAAATTCTAAAAAATATCGAAGCGTATGTAAAAAATGAATTTGATATAAAAATTACACATAATATTTTCGGATGGATATTTTTCGGTTGTTTTTATATAAATTACAGAATTAATAGACTTCCTGCCTGTATAAAAAAAGAAGTTGAAAGAAAAATTAAAAAATTAAAAGGATAAAAAGCATTATAACAAAGTTATTTCTTTATACAAATTCATACTGCTACTTTTTAATTCGAAAGGCAAAATATTTAAATAGAACATAAGTTACAACTGACACTAAAAATATTGAAATAAATTGCGATAAATACACATTTTTAATGGCAAATCTTACCAGAAGTTCTAAAATAATTACATTTAAAAGATAACTAACTGCCCAGGTAGAACAGCATTTTAAATATTCGTTCAGGTAATTTCCTTTTGTACAGAATACAAAAAACTTCTGGTTAAGATATGAAAATACAGAAGATATTGTCCATTGCAAAATCACACAAACCTGATAATACGATTCACCTAAACACCACAAAGCAAGCGCAAATATCACATAAGAAATTGCGGCATTTATACCTCCGATAAAAAGGAATCTTATTTTATCAGGAATTTCACACCACTTCATATAAACTTTATGCAAGAATTCGCCCCCTATAACTCTTTGTCTGATTCCTTAATTGGAGCACCGATTACACGTTCAACTTCTGCAGCATTAATATTGTATTGCAAAAGAGTTTGATAATAATCAAGCTGAGCATTAAGGTAAGTGTTTTCGGAATCTTTGAATTCTACAGCATCACCCAAACCAACCTGGTAACGTCTGAATGCTTGATATTGTTGTTCTTTTGCCTGCTGCAATGCAAGTTTTGAAACCGGAAGGCTGTCATATGAATTCATCAGATTAATATAAGCGCTTTTCACATCAAGATAAACATTTTGGCGTTCCTGTTCATAATCTGCAACGTATTTTTTGTAAGTCGCATTTGCTTCATCAACTTGTTTTTTCAAAAGCATCATATTCAAATTTGAATACTGCATACGAAGCCCAAATGCATAACCGTAATCGGCATTTATCTGTCTTCCGCCGTATTGATATGAGCCATACGCACCAATATCCGGAGTAAACGCGCGTTTTGCACTTCTCACATTAAGCTCTGCCGCATCCATTCTTTTCTTAGCGGCTAAAAGTGACGGGCGGGAAGCTTCTGCAATTTGAATTAAGTCTGCAAAATTAACATCATATTCTTTTGTATTCAAACTGTCTTTTAACACAACTTCTGCAAGCTCAGGAATACCAACAGCGTTTGCAAGTTGAACAGATGCAAGTTCTAAAGTATTTTTAGCTTTAATCAGATTTAATTTTGCTTTTCCGAGGTTATATTCGGCATAAGTCACATCAATTTTAGCTTTTTTACCAATTTCATAATATGCTCTTGCCTGTTTTAACTGCAATTCATAGTCCTGAACAGTTGTTTCATAAACCTCTTTTTGAATCTTTGCAAAAACCATATTGTAATATGCTACCTTTACGTTATAAATAACGGTTTCGATACTTGTTTCTGCATCATATCTTGATGATTCGTATGTTCTTTTTGCAGAATCCGCTACAGCTTTTGTTTTACCAAAATCAAACAACAGCATATTTGCAGATAAGGTCGGAACATAAAACATATTAAACTTTTGCGGAATCATTCTTGTAAAACTACCTGCCATTGTCATAAACATATCATTTCTTGAATAATCCACACCGGCGCTTAAAGTCGGGAAATAATTTGACCAGGCCTGCCCGATACGGGTTTTATAAATTTCTGCATTACTGATAGATGACATAATTGCAGGGTGATGAGTAATTGCAAGCTTAATACAATCAGTCAGTGTAACTTCACCGTTCATATCATTGTATGAAATCTGGCTGTCAATTGTAGGAAACTTAGTTTCATACATACCTTCAGCTTCTTTTGATGAAGTAGCTTTTGTTCGCTGGTTTGATTTAAGTTTTTTTATTTCTTTTCTCTGATTAACTTTAACTTCTTTTTCCGGTTCAATAATTTGAATTTCTTTATCTTTTTTCGCAACCAGAGTTTCATCAGGTGCTTTTACTTTTTTTGCAAAAGCAAAATTTGAACCTGCCGCTAACACTGATGCTATTAAAATTATATTAAAAATCTTTTTCATCTTCATTTTTTACATCTCCAAATCTTTTTCGGTAATTTCTCTTTTCGGAAATTTATCAACAAATTCTTGAACAAGTACATAGAATGCAGGAGTAAGAACTGCCCCTAAAGTACATGCAGCAACCATACCGCCAAATACGGTAGAACCGACTGAGATTCTTGAATTTGCACCGGCTCCTGTTGCAAATATCATCGGTAACACCCCGATAATGAACGCAAGTTCGGTCATCATAATCGCACGGAATCTTAATTTTGCAGCTTTGACAGCAGCTTCTTTTACAGATAAGCCGTGTTTTTCATGTTCTTCTTTGGCAAACTCTACTATCAAAATAGACTGCTTAGCTGCTAAACCAATCAAGGTAATCATACCGACTTGAGAATAGATATCAAATGACTGGTTAATCATCATTTGGAATATCAAAGCTCCTAATGCCGCAATTGGTGAAATTAAAAGAACTGCAACCGGAATAGTATAACTTTCATATAAAGCAACAAGGAATAAATATACAAATACAAGTGCGAATGCTACAATCATTGCCGTTTGCCCTGAAGCTTCTCTTTCTTGGGCTGATGTACCTGACCAGTCAAAAGTCATATCTGACGGTAATAATTTTTTAGCTACAGATTCCATAGCACTCATCGCATCCCCGGAACTTTTTCCGGCTGCTTGTTGACCTGTAATCTGAACAGATTCATATTGATTATATCTTGTAATAGACGCTGTACCTACAGCTTGTCTTAAATTTACAATTGATAATACCGGTACTTGAATGCCTCGACGGTTTTTCACATAAATACCTTCCAAATCAGTTGCTTTATCTCTGAATCTGCTTTCCGCCTGTATTTGAACTTTAAATACACGTCCGTATTTATTAAAATCATTAACATAATATGTTCCAAGCATTGAAGCTAATGTTGAATACAATTCCTGTAAATCTACATCTTGAGCCAAGGCTTTAGCATAATCAATATCCAAAATATATTGAGGAACATTTGCTTGGAAAGTTGTATTAACATTTGACAAATTAGGGTCTTGATTTGCTGCAGCTATCAATTTTTGAGCCCAAGCTTCCATATCTTGAGATGTATAATCACCTTGAGATAACATTTGGAACTCAAAACCACCCATCATACTCATACCATTAATTGCAGGCGGTGAAAATACAATAATAGAAGCTTCCTTTGTATTTCCGGCAATTTGTCGTATTTTTGATAGTATTGCAGTATGACGTAAATCAGTAGCCTTTCCTTGAACTTTTCTAATAACCCATTCAATAGGTCCGACACGACGGTCAGCATATTCATCAAGCAATATAATTGAAAATGCAGAGTTTACAGATCCCATTCCGCTAAATACTGTTAAACGGCTTGAATCAACACCATCAATATGTTTAACCTGTTCAACAAATTTTCTTGCTACTTCTTCGGTTCTTGTTAAAGATGCCCCATCAGGTAATGTGATACTTGCAATTAATACACCTTGATCTTCATCCGGAATAAAACCTGTTGAAATAAATTTAAAAGCACCAAGAGTTAATACAACTATTATTAAATATGTTGTAATTACAAGTTTTTTATCATGTACGAATTTTTCAACAAACTCCATATAAAAACTTTCAAGTTTGTCAAAACCTTCGTTGAATTTTTTAACAATTATACCTGTTCTTTTATTAATTCTTTCCCCAATATGTTTAAATCTGTTAAAGAAAGGATGATTAATATCTTCCGGTTTTTGTACAGGCTCTCTGCCTAAGAAGTGAGAACACATTGCAGGAGATAAAGAAAGTGCACAAATTGCAGAAATTGCAATTGATACAGCAATACAAACAGCAAACTGTTTATACATAACTCCTGTCATGCCACCCATAAAGATAATCGGAACAAATACTGCCATCAAAACCATTGCCATAGCAACAAGCGATGCTCCGACTTCTTCCATAGTTAATTGAGTTGCAATAATTGCAGATTTACCTTCTTCAATATGTCGTTTTACGTTTTCGATTACAACAATCGCATCATCAACTACAACCCCGACAGCCAATACAAGTGCAAATAATGATAACAGGTTAATTGACATATTCAAAGCCTTCAACGCCGCAAATGTACCAATTAATGATACAGGAATTGTTGCGCAAGGAACAAGAGTTGCCATACCGTCACCAAGGAACAAAAAGATAATCAATACAACAATAATACCTGTCAGAAGGATTGTAAATTCAACTTCCTTCATAGATTCATGAATATAATCCGCATCATCTTTGATTGTAATAATCTTTATACCATTGGTCATTCTTGCGTTAAGTTCATCTACTTTAGCATGTACAGCTTTTGACAAATTAATAATATTAGCATCCGGTTGTTGAGAAATTACGATAACCGCAGACGGTTTACCATCAACTAAACCTAAATTTGAATAGGATTGCGCACCAAGTTCAACGCGTGCAATATCTTTCATTTTAACATTTGAGCCATCCATATTAGAGCGAATTATAATATCCTCAAATTCTTTAACATCAACAAGTCTGCCTTTTGTTTTAAGAGTTAATTGGAGAGCATTATTATCATCAGTCGGCAAAGCGCCCAACGCACCTGCTGTTACTTGAGTATTCTGTGCTGCAATAGCAGCTTTTACTTCACTTGTTGATATATTAAGCCCTGCCATTTTTTGAGGATCAAGCCAGATTCTCATAGAATAATCACCGGCACCGTAAACATTAACATCCGCAACACCATCAACACGTTTTAATTCATCTTTAATGTAAATTGAACCATAATTTGTTAAATCTAACTGATTCCAACTACCACGTTCAGGATATAACGTCAAAATCAACGCACCGGAGCCTGAAGTTTTGCTGACTGCGGTAACACCTGTTCTTTGAACATCTTCAGGTAATTGAGTTTGAACCTGCTGAATTCTGTTATTAACGTTCATGAGGTTAATATTCTTATCAGAACCAACCTTAAAATACATTGTTAATGTATAACTTCCATCATAAGAAGTTGATGACATATATGTAAGATTTTCAACACCGTTTAATTTATTTTCCAACACCGTAGCTACAGAAGATTCTATAACTTCAGCTGAAGCGCCTAAATATGAAGCAGTTACCTGAATTTGCGGTGGTGTAACATCCGGATAACTCTCCTGCTTCAAGCCAAGATAAGAAATCATACCCACAATAACAATACATATAGATATGACAAGCGCAAATCTTGGTTTTTGTATGAAGAAAAATAATTTATCTTTATCAAAAATCTTTTTCATTATTTTTTACCTGCTTTTTGTTTTTTCATATATTCTTCGTTTGTTATAATTTTTAAAGCCTGACCATCTTGAGTAACATTTTGGATACCTGCAACAATAATAGTATCATTCATATCTAAACCATCTGTTACAATCCAATTTGTATCAATTGTATCTGATACTTTAATATCTTTTCGAACAGCTTTATTATCTTTAACAGTCCAAACATAATAACCACTCATAGCATCACCCTTTGTACAAGCTTGAGGAACTGTCATGAAAGATGTTTGTTTTGGAGCTGTTAAACTTACCTTCATATAATCACCTGGCACTAACCAGCCGTTAGGATTTTCAAAAGTTGCTCTCATTGGTATTGAACCTGAGTTTTGGTCAATCTGATTATCTACAAAATCAATTTTTCCTACATAAGGATAAACTTTGCCTGTATCAGATTGAATTTTTACTTCTACATCTTTAAATTTATTACTAGATTTAAGTAACTTAATAAAATCACTGCTTCTTAAACTAAAAGATACATAAACCGGATCTGTACTTGAAATATTTACTAAAGGACCGGAAGTTGCATTAACATAGTTACCTTCTGTGATTTTAATTTTACCAATACGACCATCAATTGGAGATTTTATTGAAGTATAACCTAAATTAACAAGAGCCAATTCATATTTTTGTCTTGCCGCATCTAATAATGCTTTATTAGAATTTCTTGAAGCCAAGCTTGAATCAACGTCAGAATGACTAATCAAATCTTCTTTAATAAGAGCATTTGCTCTATCCAATTCTTGTTGAGCATTTTTCAACAAAGCGCTATATTGATTAACAGCAGCTCTGGAATTATTAACTTCTATTTGAAATTCCCTAGGATCAATTTGGAATAAAAGCTGACCTTTATGTACAAAATCACCTTCGTTAAAGTATTTCTTTAGCAGCCAGCCGGAAACCCTTGCAATAACATCAACTGAGTACTTAGCTTCAACTCTGCCTGTAGATTCTGCCGAAATAAAAGTATCTTCCATGTGAGGCTTATCTATAACAACTTCTTTCGGCATTTTCATTGCCTGCATCATCATGTAACCGCTAACTGCTCCTGAAATTTTATTCCAAATAATTGGTACAATAATTATTAATAATACAGCAATAGCCATCTGTTTTCTTGTCATTTTTATTTTCATACTTTTCTCCATAATTTAAGGGTAGAATTTTCTACCCTAATGATACGAAACATATAAATTTTTGTCAATAAATACTTGCAAGAATACTCCAAAAATAGTACAATCAAACCATACAGGTAGAAAAGGATACGGGTATGATTAAAAAAGAAGACATAATTCCACTTGATGAATATTTGCCATATCAAATTGATTATACAGCAAATTTTAATAAGTCATTTAGAAGAAAATTTCAAAACCAATACGTTAGCACAGAAATTTCAGCAGATGAGATGGCAATATTTTACTGTATCTATTGTAAACCTGATATGTCACAATCTGAGATGGCAAAATTTTTATTTAAAGGAAAAGCGCACGTAGGTAAAATTCTTAATGATATGGAAGAACGCGGCTTGATTAAGCGCATAGCAGATACCAGAGACAATATAATTATCAAAAGAAATGAAATAACAGAAAAAGGTCAGGTATTTTTAGAAAAAGGTTATAATGAAACCTATCGGATAAAAAATGCAATGCGTGAAGAATTTTCTCAAGAAGAAATTAACAATCTAATTTCATACCTCAAAAGATATCGAAAAGTTCTTGGATCTCTGGTAGATGTTAAACTTAAATAAAAAAGACACATAATGTGTCTTTTTTATTTTTGATGATTCATTTGTTTAATAACTTTTTTACCTGAAGGTAAAACTTCTATAGGTTCAGTAACTTTTGTTACCTGTTTTGTATTAACCTTTTTTTCTGCTTCAGGTTTTGGTTCTTTTTCAGATTTTTTATGTTTTTTAACTTTCGGAGATTCAGATGCCGGGACTTCTGCCGGCTCAACTTCTTCTTCATCAAGTCTGATATACGGAATATCATCAAGCTTGGCTTCATTTTCTATTTCTTCCGGAGTAAATTCTTCTGTGATAGTTGAAGCAGTATCAACTACGGCTTTTTTCTTACGTTTGAGAAAACCAAACCATGATTTTTTAGGTTTTTCCACTTTTTGTTCTGTCTCAACAAGAATATCTTCCGTTTTTTCTAAAACTTCTTCAACCGGAGTTTCTTTTACTTCTTTTACCTTTGTTTCCACTTTTGCATCATTTAACCCATTTACCCCTTTCTTTTGCCAGAACCAAACATGTTTTTCTTTTTCCGGTTTTATTTCCTGAACAAATGCAGGAAGCTCGGTTTCTGGTTCGGTAACGACAGGAACTTCTTTTTTTTCTGTTTTTTTACGTGATTTTTTCACTTTTTTAGGCTTGTCTTCTTGAGAAACAGCAGAAATTTCAGGAGCCGTATTATTCAAAAAATCTTCCAAATCCTGTTCTTTCTTTTCTTTAACATTCTTTTCAGAAACTGTTTCAGCAGACGGAGCTAAGAAATCTTTTAATTCCATTTCTTTTTTAGCTTTGCGTTTTTTCTTAACTTTTTTGGTTTTTTGTTCAATGATCGGTTCAGGAGTACTTTCAACAACCTCTGTAGATGCAGATTCAAGTATAGTGTTATCTTCTACTTCAACTGCAGGTTCTGTTGGGGGTTCTTCTACAGGCTCAGATTCAGCGATTTCGATATTAACAATTTCCGGCTCTTTTTCAGTTTTTACAGTCATTTCATCTTTTGTGACGTTAACATCAACCGTTTTTTCTGCCGGAGCATCTGCAATAATATTTTCAATCTTTTGTTCTTCTTGCTCCTCTTTTGGTTCAGGATTTGTAATCTTTTCAGTTAAAGTTTCAGATTCCAATGCTACAACTTCGTCTCCTTCATTAACTTCAAGAGTTTTTTGCGGAATAATATTAAACTCTTCAAGATTTACATCTGCGTGTTTTTCAACAACTTTCACCGGTTCTGTTTCTTGAACATTTTCAATGTTTTCTTCAGGAATTTCCTGTACTGCAGCTTCATTTGAATCAGAAACTGCCGGTTTGTTATTTTCATAAGTTATTTTAAAATCAGGAGTATCCTTTACTTCTTCTGCAACAAATTTCATTGACTCAGGTTCATTGTTAACCGCAGCCGGTTCTGTCTGAAGTTCAGCGTCAGCTTTTTCCACATTTTCAGAAACCGCAATTTCTTCAGCTTTTGTATCTTCCGCTTCTTGAGGTACATTTGCAATGGTTTCATCTTCTGCAGGAATTTGAGATTCTACCTTCACCGGAGCGTCATTTTTAACTGTATAAAAAGATTGTGATGCTAAAACCTGCGCAATAGATGTTTGGTTTTCATCGTTTAAAGTTTCCAGCGGGCTTGTAGAAGCTTTCAAGCCGGAAGTTTCAGGAATTTCTGCTATATTTTCTTCAGCAGGCTTTATTACAGAAAGCTTATAATCAGGATTTAAGTATACAAAACTTACACCTAAATCATCAAATGTTGTTCGGATATAATCATATTGATGCTCAACCTGATCTGAAGACAATTTTAAGCTTGATTTTTCTAAATCTCCGCCTTTCGCGAGCTCTGCAATAACAGGATTTTCATAAGCTTTTGCCAAATCTGCTTTCACTCCAAACCCTTGATCTTTAAGAATTTGGGCTTTTAAATAATACAAATAATTCGGGAGTGTTTTTTCTTTAGCTGAAACTGTTCTGACATCAGCATTAAAAATATCATTCATATTGTTATGAATTTTTTCAATATCTTCAATTGCATTTTGAATCCTACCGGCTTTATAATATGCTAAAGCTCTTAAATACAATACTGAATTGTAATTTGAAACATGCCTGTATAAAAGCCCTGTTGATCCTGTAATTACAGAATCGTAATCCCCTTTAATATACTGAGCTACAAGCTTATAATATTTACTGTTGTAATCATTAGATTTAAATTTAATTGCAGAATCAAAACTTGCAATCGCCGCATCATAATTCCCCGTAATCATATGATTCAAACCAATATAGTAGTGGTATAAATAACAATTCGGATTATAGATAAGGGCTTTTTTAAAGTAATCCACAGATTTTTCAACATCATCTTTTACGAAAGTTTTTTCAGCTCTGTTGTAATAAATTTGCCCCAAACTTGCCAAAGATTCAAAATCATACGGATTGTGTTTCAATGCGGCTTTAAATGCAGTAATAGCATTATCTTCCTGTTCCATACCGTCAAACGCAACACCTGACAGATAATATCCCAGGTAATATTTCGGATAATTTGAAGTTAGATATTGAGCCTTAAATACAGCATCATGATAATTTCCTTTTTCAATATCTTCAATAGCACCAAAAATATAAGTATCATCACCTTGAGGATTTAAAACCTTGCCGTATTTTTGAGGATAATTTATTTTTGCAATATCTTCTTTTTTAGGCTGAGGAAGATAAATATGAGAATTAAACTCAACAGCTTTTTGATACGAAACTTCATAAGACGGGTTATTTATTGCTTTTTGCGCATACATTAAACCTCCGTAAAGATTTCCGAGCTCCGGATTCTGGTACTGGCTTTGTTTATCAGCGCCCAATACAACCGCACTCAAAACCTTTGTACCTGTTATAAATTTATCTTCAGAAGCTTTTATATCAATTGCTGTTTGAAAATCCATAGAAGCTAACTTATACTGACGAAGTGCATAAAAAGCTTCTCCGCGAAGTTTATAAGCTTCATATTTTTTGGGCTTTGATGAAATATACGCAGTAAGATAAACAATTGCAGCCTGATAATCCTTTTTATTTATAGCATCTTGCGCCTTTTCAAAAGTTTCTCTATTAGCTTTAATCTGTTCATTTTCTTCGGTCTGCACAGCAGTCTCACTAACCACAGCCGGTTCTTCTGCAGCTATTGTACTTACACCAAGCATCATAACCATCGCTAACAAACATATTTTTATCTTCTTATTAATCATATTCACCCCGTATAATTTAATATTTATAACAGAATTATACAGTAAAAACCTTAAAATTGTTAAGTAATTATTAAATTTTTACACTTTAATAGCAAAATTATATTTCTTTTGATTTAAAATAAAAGGTGGAATTGTTAACCGAAATAATATATTAGCAGGAATCACATGTCACTCAAAAACTCATTAATATACATTGGGAAAAATATTAAACCATATTGGCCGACCGTAGCAGTCGCATCAGCAGAGCTCATATTCCGTCCGCTATTTACAATGATGGATAAAAAAAGCCCGTCTGAAACAAAAAAATATACAGCCTTAAGAGAAGGTATAACAGAACTTATCGCAGCACCTACATATCTTGTAGTGCCGATTTTAGCTGCAAAAGGAAGTAATCTACTTAAAAATGCAGACCCTAAAACTGTTAAAATGGCTAAACATAACCTGCAAATATTAGGAACATGGACTGCAGCATTAGTTGTAATTCCGGGGCTTTGTTCAGCAATCGTAAAACCATTTACAGATAAGATTTACAACAAGAAAGGAAAATCCGAGCCTGCAAAATTAGACGTAACTTCAAAAACCCCGGATATTGAAATACAGAAAACTCCTATTTCACAAACCGGAAATGTTTCAAAAATCACACCTAATTATCAGGTTAATATGGCAAATTTCTCTAACTCAGGCATGAAGGTAGGTGGATAAGATGATAAACGGAGTTCAAAATATTATATCAAATCCTACATTTTTCAATATTACCCAAGGCACAGCAACTCAAATGGGTATCAAAACAAGTTTAAACGCAATTGCTCGTCCCGGGTTTATTCTTATGGATAAAAACATCGACCCGCATACTAAAAAATTCTCCGCATCTAAAGAATTTTTATATCAGGCTTTGAGTATTGCAATGTATCTGGGTGTAATTATTCCGGTATTTAAACACGGTACATATGCTCTTGCAAAAAATAAATTGTTCAAAGATGAAGCCGTATTTAAAGCATTTAAAACACCTGATGAATTCAAAAAATTCTTCAAACTTGAGACTGAAGCCGAAAAACTTTCTAAATTAAGTGAAATCAGCAAAAAAACAGGTGATACCTTCACTAAAGAAAACATAATTGATAACGGCGGAGCAGACCTTGCAAACGGCGTTATTGAAACGAGTTCATTAATCGGTACAATTATTGGTCTAGCAGTAATAGCACCATTAACAGCAACAAAATTAATTCACCCTATTCTAAAAGCTGTCGGACTAACTAAAGATGAACCCAAAAATGTAGAAATAAAACACGACCACAAAGATGATGATCACGATGACAATGACGATGATAAACATAAAATAGAAGATGATCATCATGATGATTAAGATATAATTATGGCGCGGACTTATTAAGTCCGCACCATATATTTTAAAAACGAACTTTATAGGGATAATCATTTGGTATTTTCCATCCGTTTTGCTGAATTATAGCCGTACAATAGAAATTTTTTGCACCTTCATTACAAGCAAAACCTGACCCCTTATACAAAGCTTCTTTTTTGCCATTCCATGCATTTAAATACGGTTCAACACCTTTATTTTTATGATACTTTGGCATAATTTCACCGGCTGGCCAATAACCAAAAACAAATTGTGAGCGTCCCCATTTTTCATAGTCCATACCGCCTTCACAATATTTAGCACTCGGACAAAAAATAAAATGACCGCCGTTTGTTTTTAATTTTTGATTTCCTTCTTCATCCCAAGTGCCGTATATATCCATTAAAAAAGCAGACCCGTCAATCAAATAAACAAGACGCCAATCATTTGAATTTCCGACACGTTTATTTTCATAACGCATATATTTAAGATAATTTTTTAAATATTTTTCCCAGAATTCATTTGTATCTTTTGCTGTCCAGCTTTCTTTTTCTTCATTATCATATTCTGATAAACGAATAGCTTGATTGATTTTAGAATAAAAAGATTTCAAACGAGTTTCAACAACTATATTATTACATTTGGTAATCAATCCCGGAATAGTAATAGCTGCAACTACACCGATTATGCCGAGGGTAATTAAAACTTCAGCTAAAGTAAATGCAAGTTTTCGGGATTTGATAAGTTCTTTACGGTTACTTTTACCACTGCTTCGTTTACGCCCGCAATGACGACTTTTTGGACTACCATTGAGATGACTTGGAAATAATCGAGAGAATATATTTACCCCTAAAGAGTTACCCCCCCCCGCTTTTCTAATTTTGTTCTGTTTTTCATAATTTTCTCTCCTTTTTTACTAAATCATCATATAAATTTTATTAAATTTTGTCAATATTTACACTTTATCCCCATATTCTGTAGGGATGACTCGGAAACATTTGGTAGCAACATCCCCCCTATTTAATCTTTTTCAAAGATGAAATAAAGTTATTATGTTCAACATCACCGTCTACTTTGGTTAGGAAAATTTGACAATCTTTTTCATCAGCATCTATTTCCGGTAATTGAGAAATCTCAGCTTCGTAATAATCACTATCATTTCTGCTGCTTAGCGGGATTCTATTAGCCAGCGAATTAAGTGAAAGATTTCTAAACAATCCATATAAACCTTTTTTACGGTTAGAAAATTTTGTATAAATTCTCAATGCGGCATCCTGATTCTCAAGGTTATATGTTCCGACAATATAAGAACTCAATTGCGGTGCAAATGATTTTATTTTCATCGGCATAACAATGTTGTCTTTAAGAATTAAATCGCCGTCAATCTGATCAAACTTACCTTCCGGAATGTTAACTAAATCTGAAACTGTTGAAGGGCTGACCATTGTAAGCGGATTTCTAAACAATGCCGCAACTTTCATAACATATTCAATTAAGCCGACTTTTCCGATTACACCTTTGTATACTCTAAATTGAATACGTCCGTTAAGCTTCAATGAATCATCCGTGTTAAGTTCAATAAGTCCGCTTGCTTTTCCTTGGATTTCTTTTGAAAGATTCAACAGTGAAGTTGCCATAATATCAGAATTTACTTCTTTTATTCCAAGCCAGATATTGTATTTATGATTTTTTAAATCGCAATTGATTTTAGCAGATGAAGTTCCTTCTGCGATATCAAACCTGTTTGACGTAATTTTTAGCAAACTGTTTTTATCTAATGTCATATTTGCAACAACATCAGAAAAATGAATATCTTTATAAAACCCTTTTTGAACTTTTAAAATACATTCTTCAATGATTAAATTAGCAAGATCAAAAGTTTGAACATCATCATCGTCATCATCAACATCTCCGCCTTGAGCTATTGATTTTGAAATAGCGGCATTAACATCTTGAGCAGCTTCTGTCGGCTGCTGGGCATTAAATGCTTTTAAATATCTTTCAACATCAATATTATCGACATCAAGAGTAATATTTTTTACGATTACAGGAAATTTGATTTCGTTAACAATTGTTCCTGATAAATCATAAGCTGAACGTCTGTATCTGCCATCGGATTTAATGTGCATATTATCTCTGTCAGTTTTAAATTCACCATTTTTGATAAATAGTCTTTGGCTTGGAATCCGAAGATTTTCTACTTTCATATCAGCCTTAATTTTTGGCGGATAACCTTTTTTATTAAGAACATCAATTTTTCCTGTAAATGTTCCGTTTTTAAATAGTTTTTGTTTAATCAGCATATTTATAAAACCGCTTGGCATAGGTTTAGGAAGTTCCATACCAATACGTTTTACAAAGGTTTCACCGTTTGCAAAATCAATATCTCCGTGAACACTTACTATCGGAATCTTAACCTGTGTCATATCATCTTCAGGATTACCGGCATAATAATTCATAGATTTAAGATTAAGCATTGTATCTTCAAAATGCATTACAGCAGATAGAACCCTGCTTGCTTCATCATTCATAAAGGATTCTTCGCCATCAACAATAAAACCGTTACCCTTTTTGAACCAGAAAAGCCATTTTAAATCAATTTTATTATATATAGATTTTAATTTTACTTTTGTTTCAGCCTGACCTTCAATCCCAATCGGATAACCTGCCATTTTAGATAAACAGTTTCTTGCAAAATCATTTGTAACAAGAGCATTGCCGACTAAGTCCGTATCAACGGATTTCATATAATCATCAACAGTACCTTCAAAATCCATAGTATTAGCAGGTTTGTTGTTATAATATCCTTTGAACTCTTTTAAATAAATCTTTTTGTCATTAAATGAAACTTTACCGTGATTTAACAGCACAGGTAAATCTGCAAACGGAATAAGCTTAAATGATAGTTTATTTAAGTCAACAGTACCGTTCATAGCTTTGTTATCTGCTTTGATATTAAAATCAAAATCACCTGAGATATCTTTAAAATAAATAAGCTGATCGGTTAAATTATTTTCAACAATCTGCGAATCCAAAAGTTCTAAAACTGCAGGAATTTCAAATTTTTTGCCGGATAAAGTAATATCATAATTAGCTTTATCATCTACAACTGCGTTCAACAACACAGTTGAATCGTTTACCTTTACAACAGAATTTTTAACAGAAACTTTTTCCTGATTTTCAATAAAAACATTTCCGCCATCTGATGTTTGGATACGAAGTTTATTTTTATTTTTATTAATATCAATTCCTATATCATAAGTAACTTTTTTCTTATCCGGATTATCATCAATAGTTATATTTTTTGCATCAATTTTTACATGCGTATTTTTATCAACATCATACAAAATATCTGACTGCTTTAGGACTAAAACAGAATGAAAAATATCAACATTCCAATCAGACTTAACCTCCTGCTTCGGTTGGGATTTAAATACCGGAAGAGCTAAAATTTTTGAGGTATCTGCAAAAATATAATCAATATCAGCATTTTTCAAAACAACTTTTTTATTAAAAACTTCCGAAAAAGAAAGATTTGCGGCAAAATTTTCAACATCAAGAATTCTTTGTTTGTTGCTTTTAACCGTTAATTTATCAACACCAAACCCAACAACAGGTGATAATTCTGTCTTCAAATACGGATTTTCAATATCAATATCTACATAATAAGCCTTTGACGCAATTTCTTTTACATATGAGATAACTTTAGGGTTAGAAACCGCCCACGGTAAAACTTTTAAATATGTGAATAATACCAACCCTGCAAGCACCCCAGCAAATACAGCACTCACAGAGCAAAATGTCAAAAATGTTTTCAATCTTCCTTTAATCATAAACGTAAATTCCCAATATTATTATACCACAATTAAATTCGTGATATAATAACAGTATGAAAAAGCTTTTAATAATAGTCGGGATTTTATTATTAACAGGTTCATCATCGCTTGCAATTGATGACGCTGTTAAACTTTCAGGTAAAGACTTAACTACTTTCAGCCAAAATGAGAAATGGGGACTTAAAGATAAAAGCGGTAATGTAATAATTGAGCCTGTTTATCTTAAGATGATACGTCTTAGAGATTCGTCCTGGATTGTACAAAATAAAAAACAAAAATTCGGACTTATTGATAACAGCGGAAACATACTTGTTCCGATAAAATATAATCATGCGGACAGAATTGTCAGTAAATTTGCGAAATTCGGCAACAACAAAGATTACGGGATCTACGATGAATACGGAAATGTAATCGTAAAACCGGAATACTCTAAAATTGATATTTTATACGGTCAAATGTTTTTGACCTGCAAAAATTACAAATACGGAATCGTGGGCTATGACGGGAAAGTAATTCTTGAAAACGATTTTGACGATATTTATATGCCAAAACCAAACGTAATGAGAATAGAATACGAAGGTAAATGGTATGAATTGGAACAGGTTAATGCGCAAACTTTAACACTCCCTGCCGATGCTAAAACAAACTTAGCAACTAAAGAAGATTTAGACCTTAGAAATATTGTTGTAAATACAGGTGTAATGTCCGGTTATTCGGTTTTAACCTTTTCTGACTACTTAATAAAAATATTTTCATCAATTTCTCCTGCGCACGAAGATACAATTGATGAATTGATGCTTTCTCAAGGCGCTGATACAGTAAATATTTTAGTAAAACTTACCTGGATACCAAAATATCCTGTCGTTTATGTAAAAAAATATTATGAAAACGTTAGAAACCCAAATAACGGTCCTTTGTCCGGAGTCAGAAAAGAATTAAAACAGAAAGCAAAATGATTTTTGCTATGCTGTTTTAAAATCTAACAAAATCAAAGATGAAGATTTAATCAAATCAACTGCCCATTTTGCAATAATCAAACCGCCTAAGATTCCGATACACGGGTCTAAGAATACAAGCCCGAAATACTTGCCCAAAAGCAAAGCCGCAATTGCAAGAATTGATGTAAACGCGTCAGCTAAAATATGCAAATACGCTGCCTTGAAATTTAAATTTTCTTCCTTATGTTCATGTTCGTGATGGCATCCGTGATGATGGTGATGTTTGCCGCCCATTACAAGTACACAAATCAAATTCACGACAAGTCCGATTACAGCAACCAAAATTGCGTCAGTAAACGAAATTTCTAACGGTTTAAAAAATCTTTCTACTGATTCATAAATAATAGCTAAAGACGTAAACCCCAGTAAAATTGCGCTTGTATAGCCTCCTAACGCATTCAATTTTTCGGTTTTATCTTTGTATTTAATTGCGAAAATACAAACAATAAAAGTTATAGCAAGCGCCAGAGCATGAGTTCCCATATGAAAACCGTCAGCCGTAAGCGCCATAGAATGAGAAATAATACCAAAATATATTTCAGCAGCCATAGTTATTAATGTAATAATAATTACTGCCATAGTACGTTT
This sequence comes from uncultured Candidatus Melainabacteria bacterium, assembly GCA_949398305.1. Lineage (GTDB taxonomy): Bacteria > Cyanobacteriota > Vampirovibrionia > Gastranaerophilales > Gastranaerophilaceae > Zag111. The sequence goes on from CASLVD010000015.1 coordinate 26,513, forward strand.
TTTCAATAATACATTATCCATATTTCACCTCTAGCGTAGTTTTTCGATATGTTCAACAAGTTCATCAATAATTGAATCACTATCTTTATTTTGAATAAGAGATTCCGTAACACAATGCTGCAAATGTCCGCGAACTACCTGTTTCCATACTCCTCTTAATGCAGCCTGAGTTGACATTATCTGATTCAAAACCTCAATACATTCTCTATCATCATTAATCATCTTTGATAGTCCGTTAATTTGTCCTGAAATACGATTTAATCTTACAATAAGTCTTTTCTTTTCATCCGGTGGGAAATGTGTCATTACAAATCTCCTTATACTATATAGTCCTATACCCTATATTAAACCATGTTTTTATATTTTTCAACCCCATTGTTAAATTTTTATACATTTTTAGATAAAACTTTCAGGCAATAATTTTTCACCAAACAAAAATTATACTAAATATTGCGATGAACTTAACAAACAAATTACTTACAGCACTAAATGAATTACCGGTTCTTACTCCTGATAATTGGAGCAGAGAACATAAATTCGAATCCGGCAGAAAAAGATGGCTTGCAAATATCCTGCCGTCAGAACTTCTGTCAAGAAGTATTAAACAAACTGTAGAATCACTTGTTACCCTTTGTGAATGCGAACAATTTTACCAGAGTTTCCCTGATATTATTGAAACTCCTGATTACGGTGACAAATGGGGTGTTAGAGCAAACTATATTGAAATCAATAATCGAGCTATTGCCGAAATGTACAATGACCAAACAAAAAACGGCTTATTTAGCGCGATAAAAATATTACCCGCAATCCCGCCATCTGCCAAAAGCTGGGCAAATTGTATTATTCTTTCCCAAATTTTTCCTAATATTTACGGAGACGGATACAATAAAGCTCCAAATGAAGAAAATTCAATATATGGTATAAAACTTGGCATCGGCTACAGTAAAAATATTATAAATTTCGATATCAATGATAAAATTACACCTGATGAACAATTTCAAATATTTAATGATATTGCGCATTTCCACGGTTTAAAAACAGGGTTCAGAACAGTAATTTCGGCTGATCAGATAAAAGTTTCGGCAGATTATAAAGATGATGTAACTTTTGATTGGAATAATCCTGAACATTTGGAACTTTTCATAAAAGAACACGTTAAACTCATTAATCTTGGTTTTGAAGCCATATTTATAGATTCAGCTAAACATATCGGAGGCTATGATATGGAAAACTATACAGGAGTCGGTGCATTACCAAGTTACGAACAAATGCAATATATTCTACATGAAATAAGAAGCCGCTCCGGTAAAACCACTCTAAGTTTTGTAGGGGAAAAAAGTACCGGTGATTTTAAACGATATGAAAACCTTGGATTAACTTCAGGTACTGCATTTATTGAACCTGACAACTATGATGAAGTAAAACATTGGTCAGAGAAATTAAAATACGAGCAAAATTATACACCCGGCATTGAAGTTTCTAACGACAACGATGAAGGCGGCAGAAGCTATGAAGCACGATTAAACAGAATTAATAATTCGCTATTCGGATACGAATATCCTAGTGATAAACTGCCAAGCTTTATGCAAATGGAAGATCTTTTTCCGCTTCGCTACGACACAAACACCCACCACCTTATGATGTGTAACCCGTCATATTCAACAGACGGCACACCGCTTAGCCACTGGGAAAACCTTTTCACAAAAGATGACGGCAGAGAATATAACCGCAAAGTCGCAGACTTATTTATTTATGCTCTGAATCTTTAGCCGCCTTAAATCCGTCTAAAATGTACCCGCGAGCTTCAAGTGCTTGCTCTTTTGTTAATGGCAGAACACCTTTAAGCGGGTAATCAATTCCTAAATTTTCATATTTCGGAATTGCCATATCATGGTACGGCAATACATCAAGTGCCTTTATATTATTTAAACCTGCCAAAAATTGCCCTAATTGTTTTAAATATTCAGGATTAAAAGTAATTCCCGGCACCACAACATGTCTAACCCACATAGGTTTTCCGGTTTCTGAAAGATACTTTGCAAAATCAAGAATATTTTCATTTGGCAAACCTGTCAAGTTTTTGTGTTCTTCATTATCAATATGTTTGATATCCAAAAGCACCAAATCTGTATATTTTAAAAGTTCATCAATTTTAGCAGTATTTGCACGGTTAAAAAGCACACCTGAAGTATCAAGCGCTGTATGAATTCCACGTGCTTTTGCTTCTTTAAATAATTCGGTCACAAAATCAATTTGCAACAACGGTTCTCCACCGGTTACAGTAATTCCGCCTTTGCAAAACTCTTTCACTCCGTCATATTTTTCTAAAATTTCAGCTACTGAAATTCTTTTATTTACCCCTACACCCCAAGAATCAGGATTGTGACAATATTTACATCTTAAAGGACATCCCTGAGTAAACACAACAAAACGAACCCCGGGACCATCAACAGTTCCACAACTTTCCAGTGAATGTATATTTCCTAAAACTTTTTCTGCCATAATTAAATTTTATCACAAAAAAGATGCGGTTAAAAACCGCATCTTTTTCAATTTGTTTTCACTATTTCAATAACTAGCAATTACCTGAGATTGAAGAGTGGAATGTTCTTGAAATAACATCATCTTGTTGTTCTTTTGTTAACTTGATGAAGTTAACAGCATAACCTGATACTCTCACTGTTAATTGAGGGTATTTTTCAGGATGTGCTTGAGCATCCAATAATGTATCTCTGTTGAATACGTTTACATTAAGGTGGTGTCCGCCTTTTTCAACATATCCGTCAAGTAAGCTTATTAAATTTTCTTCTTGCATTGTTGTTGTCATTTTATTTTTCCTTTCAATAATTTTATGTTCTACCCCCCGCGGAGCGCGAGAATTAATCAAGTTCTAAGGCAGTTAGTAGCATTATGCCCCGTCCGGCGAGGACTAGTTTAGACTGGCTTCACAGCATCCAGGGTCGAAACTTACAGTTAAGTCGCCCATGAATACTTCATCTTTACCTAATGCGTTAGGAATAATAGAGAAAGTATTTGAAATACCATCTTGAGCATCCCCAAACGGAAGTTTTGCAACTGATGAAAGTGAAGCAGCAGCTCCGTTCATATCACGTCCGTGCATTGGGTTAGCGCCAGGAGCCAGAGGAACACCCATTTTTCTGCCATCAGGTGTGTTACCTGTTTTCTTACCGTAAACAACGTTTGATGTAATTGTCAAAATTGACATTGTTGGAATTGAATTTCTGTAAGTATGGTGTTTTCTGATTTTGTTCATAAATGTTTTAACCAAACCTACAGCTAATGAGTCAACTCTATCATCATTGTTTCCGTATTTAGGGAATTCACCTTCAACTTCATAGTCAACTACAATACCGTTTTCGTCACGAATAGTCTTAACTTTAGCATATTTAATAGCTGATAATGAATCTGCAACAACTGAAAGGCCTGCAATACCTGTTGCAAAATATCTTTTTACATCTCTGTCATGAAGTGCCATTTGAGCTTTTTCATAACAGTATTTATCATGCATATAGTGAATTACATTTAATGTATTTACATATAATCCGGCTAACCATTCCATCATTGAATCAAATCTTTCCATAACTTCATCATAGTTAAGGTATTCTGATGTAATCGGTCTGTATTGAGGTCCGATTTGTTCTTTTAATCTTTCATCAACACCGCCGTTAATTGCATATAATAAACATTTAGCTAAGTTTGCACGAGCTCCGAAGAACTGCATTTCTTTACCAACAACCATTGATGATACACAGCAAGCGATAGCATAATCATCACCGTGAGTAACTCTCATCATATCATCGTTTTCATATTGAATAGATGAAGTTGTGATTGAAATGTGAGCTGCATATTGTTTGAAGTTGTGAGGTAATTTTTTAGACCAAAGTACAGTTAGGTTTGGTTCAGGAGCTGTACCAAGGTTTTCTAAAGTATGCAAGTATCTGAATGAGTTTTTAGTAACTAACGGACGACCGTCAACACCAACACCGCCGATTGATTCAGTAACCCAAGTAGGGTCGCCTGAGAATAATGCGTTGTATTCAGGGGTTCTTGCAAATTTTACAAGTCTTAACTTCATAATAAAATGGTCAACCATTTCTTGAGCTTCAGATTCTGTAATAATACCTTCTTTTAAATCTCTTTCAATGAAGATATCTAAGAATGTAGAAGTTCTGCCGATACTCATAGCTGCACCGTTTTGTTCTTTTACAGCTGATAAGTAACCAAAGTATATCCATTGAATAGCTTCTTTAGCGTTTCTTGCAGGTTTTCTGATATCAAACCCGTAAATATCACCTAATTGAGCCATTTCTTGAAGTGCTCTGATTTGTTCAGCGATTTCTTCTTTTAATTGAATTTTTTCAGCATTCATTTCGCCATCAAGTGAAGCGTGCTGTTCTTTTTTATCTTCAATAAGTCTATCAATACCATAAAGAGCGATTCTTCTGTAGTCGCCTATGATACGGCCTCTGCCGTATGCATCAGGAAGTCCTGTTAAAATAGCAGCATGACGTGCTTTTCTCATTTCAGGAGTATAGCAATCAAATACACCCTGGTTATGAGTTTTTCTATATTTTGTAAAGATTTCAGAAACTTCAGAATCAACTTCATAACCGTAAGATTTACAAGCGCCTTCAGCCATTCTGATACCGCCAAACGGCTGCATAGAACGTTTCAATGGTGCATCAGTCTGTAAACCAACGATAGTTTCCAAGTCTTTATCAATATATCCGGCACCGTGTGATGTGATAGAAGATACAATTTTTGTATCCATATCTACAACACCGCCGTTTTCGCGTTCTTTTTTAAATAATTCACAGCATTCCTGCCATAATTTAGTTGTGGCATCGGTTGGTCCTGCTAAAAAGCTTGAATCACCTTCATATAAAGTATAGTTACGTTGAATAAAATCCCTAACATTAATTTCATGATTCCATTTTCCTGAAACAAATTCTGAGGTAGGGTAAATCTTAGTTTCTTCTAATACTGCTTCTGTCATATTTTTCTCCCATTTTCTGAATATTAATTGTATTTTTGACACGTATTATTTTACATTCATAAAACATTATACATAATAAATAGCAAAAAACTACATTTGTAACGGAAATTTGTACTTTTGTTACGAAAAAATCTTTAAGTAAAATAACAAAAAAGGCGGTAATAAATACCGCCTTAAATTATGCTGTTTTCTTATTTTCTTGTTCTTTTTTCATTTTAGCCTTATCTGCAACTTTTTCTTTCATTTCATGTGCTTTTTCTTTGACGTTATCTTTAACTTCTTCCGCCTTAATTTTCGCAGTTTGAGCCTTCTCTTTCAGGTTTTCTTTCATTTCTCCGGCTTTCTCTTTTGCCATATGTGCACCTTTTTTAATGTCTTCTTTTACAGTTTCGGCTTTTTCTTTTACCTTATCTGCTGTTTCGTGAAGCTTTTCTTTCATTGTTTCTTTATCTTTCATAAGATACTCCTTTCCTTGTGTACTCTGATATTATAAAAGATTGGTCAAGCCGTTAAATTGGAAAAAAGCATTATATATCGAGCTTCAAAACCGAATTAAAAAAAGTATGAGGATTACAAAATAAGTCAAAAGACCTGCCTTTTCAGGGGATTAAAAACAAAAAAATATCCTCTAAAATTTATAAAAACCAACAAGAAAGAAAGGAATTATCATGTTAAATTTACTTATTAGATGGGTTTTATTTGCGTTAGCAATAATTTTTGTAGGCTGGCTTGTACCTGGAATTACAGTTGAAAACTTTATTAGTGCAATGCTTGTATGTGTAATTCTTGCATTAATCAACACATTTATAAAACCTTTATTACAATTTATTTCTCTGCCTATTAATATTCTTACCCTGGGTCTATTTACATTTGTAATCAATGCATTATTACTTTGGTTAGCAGGCGTAATAACACCGGGATTTGAAGTTGACGGTTTCTTAAGTGCTTTGCTCGGTTCAATTATTTTAGCAATACTTTCTATTGGTATTAACAAAATCGGACAAGAATAAAAA
>CASLVD010000016.1 GCA_949398305.1 uncultured Candidatus Melainabacteria bacterium
GTCAAACCTTCATTCATATCATAATCAATGATTTCACCTTTAAATATTTTTTCGGTTTCACCGATTAATGGTTCTCTAAGCTTAAGGCTTATTCTTTTACCTTTAAAAATAACAAACTCTTTTTCGGATTTAAATTTACGTTCCAAACCCGGAGATGATACTTCAAGATAATATTTAACAGGAATAAGTTCTTCCAAAAAGCCTTCAAGACTGCGCGTTACATTTTCACAATCTTCAAGAGTAATGCCATGGTCATTAGAATATAAAAATATTCTCAAAAACCATCTGTGATTTTCTTTTGAAAAATCAATTTCAATAGGAATCAAATTAAACCGCATTGCCGTATTTTCAATTAACGGCGTAATTGCATTTAATACTTCTAACCTGTTTACATCCTGCTTCATCAGCCTAACCTTTCTTAGTTAAAAAAAGAACGGGGTAACCGTTCTTTTTTCAGTCGCAATATCTTGCTGATTTTATTGTAATATATAATTCTTGAAATGTAAAGGGGTTGTAAAGGTTTAGTTAAGCTTAGAAGCCTGCGTGTTTTTTTGCATTATTATATTCTTCTTCTGAAATTGGCATTGTTCCTTTGTAGTAAACTGTTGCACCGCTTGGAGTTGTACCTGTTCTATATGTTTCACCTTGATAAACATTACCGGATTGTTTCATTAGTGTATTTTGAATCCATTCTGAATCAGTTTTCAATGAAGAATAGCTATTTCTTTTTGCTAAGTTTTCATTCACCTGTCCATTTGTTTTTTCCATTTTAGAAGCGGTTCTTCTTTCTGAACGAGTATCTACAGCACCATTGATTGTTGATGCTCTGTCATTGTTTTTATTAATACCTTTTGTAGCCTTAGAATCATATTTATCATATTGTTCTTGTTCTTCTTTTTCCATTTTGGCTAAACGTTCATTTTGTTTAGAAATAGCATCTTGTAAGTCTTTTACATTACGTTTATGAACTTTTAATTTTTCTATAGCACCTTGAGCATCAGTTAATTGTTTTGTTGCTTCCTGTAATTTTTCCTGAGCTTTTACAAATGTATCTTGAGCTTTTGTCTGATTTTCTTTAGCTTTATCCATTTGAGTTTGAGCAGTTTTTAACTTAGATTCAGCTGCATCAACTGCTTCTTTTTTATCACCCAAAGTTTTATATGCTGTTTCTTTTGCATCTGATGCAGTCTGTTCTTGGGTTGCAGCTTGTTTTTCAGCCTGATCGGCTTTAGCTTCTGCGGCTTTAGCATCATCAAGTTTTTGTTTAGCTTCATCCATTGCTGCTTTTGCTTGTTTTTTAGCAGGGTTTTCAACCATATTTCCGTTTCCGTCAGAAATTTTATCAGGAGTGGATTCGTATGTTGATACTGCTGATTGATATGCAGAATTTGCGCTGGCAGTAGCTTGTTTTGCAGATGAAAGATTATTTTTTGCATCTTGATGTGCATCATGAGCTTTAGAATAATTATCAACGGCTTTACCATAATTTGCATCTGCTTGTGATACAGCATTTTTCATATTATCACGTTGTGCTGTTGTTGCTTTAACTGTTTGGTTTGCAATACCTAAATCATTTTTCGCTTTAGTAGCCTGTGATTCACAAGTATCACATTTTGTTTCATATGAATCTTTATTTTTAAGTGCAGTATCTGCAGATTGTTCTAATATACCGGTTTGACCATTCATTGAATACAATTGATTATTAGCATTTGAAATAGCTCCTCTTAATGATGCTGAATCACTGGCAGAATTCATTGCTGATACAGAACCTGAAATATCTGCCGAAACATTTCCGCCGCCGTTGCCGCCAAGTCCTGATAATGCGCTGTCAATTTTATCACCTAATGAACCAATTGAGCCACCATTTTTTCCGCCAAATACACCCAGTTGATTTAATAAACCAAATGTACCGTTAAGTATTTGACCAACTACCATACCTTTTTGGTAGGAAGTATTATTATTTACAGTATAGTTAGCAGTACCTACATTTCCGATACTGCCTGAGTATGCCGCTCTTGAAGTGCTGCCGACACCTGCATTTAATCTTGCTCTTGTTCCTGAAAAATCATACTTACTCATGTCTTTTCTTACATGTTGACCGGGAACAAAGTTTGAACGCTTTGCCTTACCAAATTGGAATAATGAAGATTTTGTTGCAGCTGAAGATCCTGACAGATTTTTCGCTGCCTGAGAGGATAATCCGGACGTTTTTTTATTGGTTCCAAAGGATGTGGAACCCAAACCGCCTTTATTCAGTTTTCCGATGTTAACTGACATAATTGTGCTCTCTCATTTTTTCTTCTTAAATATATAAAAACATGAGAAAAAGCCCAATTTCACATGGTTTCAGGTTCGTTACATTTGTTTACAATTTAAATTTATGGGTTTGTAAGTATAGAAGTTAATAAATTTTTTACATTGTTAATTTGCCGAGTACAACACGTTTTTTTGCACCTGTACAGCAAGGTAAATTATTAGGGATTCCATAATACGTACAGTAACCCAATAGAGCAAATGCCATAACTTCCTTAAAATTGTTAGAAATCCCGTAATCTTCACAGGTTGTAAGGTCAATATGACGCGGAAGATATGTTCTTAACATTTTCATCAAAGTTTTGTTATAAGCTCCGCCGCCGCAAATTACTGCCTCGTGAATTCCTACATTAGGATAAATAAATCTTTCATAAGCCTGCGCAATAGTTTTTGCAGTAAGCGCGGTTACTGTTGCAATAATATCTTTCGGCTCATCAGGTGCCATACGTAAAATATTTTCAATATAATTCGGTGAAAAATATTCTCTGCCTGTGGATTTTGGAGGCTCAAGAAAATAATATTCATCTGATAATAAACATTCAAGCCAGCTGTCTGAAACTACACCTGATGAAGCAACCTCGCCGTCTTTATCATAAGCTTTGCCAAAATATTTTCCCATACAGTAATCAATCATAATATTTCCCAAACCGGTATCAAACCCGAAAGTATCATAATCCTGTGAAATTACTGTTACATTTGAAATTCCGCCAATATTTTGTATTGCAAAATTTTTGCCACGCCCTTTAAACCATTTCTCATCGGCAAAACAAACTAAAGGTGCTCCCTGACCGTTTTGTGCCATATCAGCTTCTCTGAAATTTGAAATTGTTAAGCAGCCTGTTTCCTGTGCTATTACAGAGCTTTCGCCTATTTGTAAAGTACTTTTTAAACTTATATCATCAATTTTTTCATCAAACGGATAATGATAAACCGTCTGCCCGTGACTTGCAATAAAATCAGGTTTTCCAAACTCTGAAATTAAAGCATTCGCAGCATCTGCAAAGCATTTGCCAATAACAAAATTCATCTGGCAAATATCTTTTATACCGGCTTCTCCCCGAAACAACTGAAAAATCTTTGCTTTCACATGCTCGGGGTAACTATAATTAATACCGTGAATTAATTTTACACTTTTATCCGGAAAAACTTCACAAAATCCTGCATCTATACTGTCGCAAGATGTTCCGGACATCAATGCTATAACTTTTTTTGCTTCTAACTCTTCCATAAACTTATAATATAAAAAAGCCTGCACTCTTGCAAGTACAGACTAATTAAAAGTTTACAACTATCCTATAACTCTCTTTTCTAAGCTTTCACTTTACTCCCGTAATAAACTAGATATACATAAATATTAAGATGTAAACCATTAAAAATATCCCTAATCTACAGTTAAATTAACCTCAATAAATCTCTTTCCCTTTTGGACTTCTTCGCCATCACCTCTATTTCTATACGTCCAACTAATTCTTTTATGTCTTTGTTACAAATTATTGTAACGAATCCTTCCTCATATCTGGCAGCCATAAGATTTTCAATTCGGCTTTCCTTATGTTCTTAACTCTATCGCTAAGGTTAATCGATTACAAGTAAAATATTTTTATTAAAATTTTACAATTGACCATGCCCCTTGTTTTAATAAGAAAAAATTCGTGTTCGTAAATCTTAATGAAGAAAACTTAATGAAATCTTGTAAAAATTTTTATAAAATTTGTTTGACATTATAAAATTACATTAACAAATTACAAGCATGCTTCTTGTAACAATTAGAAATTACTTGAAATTTGTGATAAACTGATTTAATACAAGACGAGAGTGATAATTATGAAAGAGTTTTTAAAAACAAATACTGTTACTTATAACCTTATGTCCTTTACCGGATTTAAGTCTATACTCATATTTTCACTGCTGTTAGACGGACCAAAATCATACAGTGAATTACAAGAAATTCTTAAAAATCATGAATACCTTCATGAAAAAATTTCTTTTGATACACTACGAGTTTATCTTAATTCATTAAGAGAAATAGGATGTAATGTTAAAAGAAAATCCTACAATGGTGTTTCAAAATTCGAAATAGATTCACATCCTTTTTTACTAAAAATTTCTGATAAACAAATCGAAAGTATTATTAAAGTTTATAAAGCTCTGACTCACTCAATTGATGTTTCTGACCTGTTAGCGCTTCAACAATTCTTTGAAAAAATTTCTCAATATATTCTTAACGAAGATTTGAAAGAAAAATTAAGTAAAGTTTCACCGCTTTATCAAATTGATTCCGCGCTTATAACAGATTTAATGACATGTGCCCAGAATAATTGGGAAATCACAGTAGAATATAATTCATTAAACACAGGTAACCAAAATAAAAATATTACAATCCTTGCAGATAAAATGCATATTTCAAACGGTAAATTATATCTTTCAGGTGTAAATTCCGAATACGATACATATGCAAGTTTTCTTGTGACAAATATTAACAATATTATAAGTATAAACATGCATCAAAAAACTCTTGATGTTCCTAAAATTACAGTACAATATGAATATATCAAATATGATAACGAAAAATTTGAATTATTATCCAATGAAAAAATTATTAATGAAGATAATAATAAATTAACGATAGAAATTATATCCAACAGTAAATTTGAAATAACCCAGCGTATACTATCACACAGCACAAAATGCAGAGTGGTTTATCCGGATGAATTTAAATCACACATTATTTCAACTTTAAAACAAATGAAAGAAGGATACATTGAAAAACACTAAAAAACTTAATGAAGGTTGTTTAAAAATTTTTCAGCTCCTGAAACTGCTTTACGAAGATGAAGCAGAATATAATGATGTGACAGAAATTTTTCTTGATGAAGAATACGACCAAACACCTAATAACCTTCAGGTTAACCTTAACAAGTACATAAATACATTGAAAATTTTCGGCATAAAAGTAAAAAAAGAACGAAATAAATTTAAGCTGTTATCAGGTTTATATTCAATGGATTTTACACTTGAAGATTTAAAATCAATAAGCTTAATCATATCATATCTGAATAATATTCCTGACGCTGATATGACTAAAAATATAGAAGATTTCCTGCATTTGCTGGAAATAAGAATGAATAATGAAGATAGAAAAACCTTAAGTACTATGAATAGTAATCCGGATTATGATTTTTCTTTCTATTATTCAGATATCCGAGAACAAATTGAACAGTGCGAACAAATATGTAAAGATAATTTCTTCATTGTTGTTATATACAAAAAGAACGGAAAAGAACTTCAATGCAAATGTACAGCAAAAGAAGTTATATATAACAGCAAAACCGCATATTTAAAAGTTTATGATGCAAGTATAAGACAAAATCTTGAAATACCTATCGAAAATATTCTTGCCATAAATTCATTACCTCAAAAAGCAACATCTATTGAAATGAGTACAACCATTGTTTACAAATTGAAAAACAGACTTGCCCAAACATACAAACTTAAAGAATACGAACACACAAACGGTTGTGATGAAAAAGGTAATCTTATCGTAGTAAATAAAAACGAGGATTTTGATAAATTAATCAGCAGGCTTATGAGATATGCAGGAAACTGTGAAGTTGTTTCACCAAAACCTTTCCGTGAAAAAATGCAAGCTGTAATTAATGAAACATTAGCCAATTACGAAAGCGAATAAAAAATTTAACCTTTATTTCCACGTTCACGTACAGAAATTCTAATTGGTGTTCCAAAGAAACCGAAAGCTTCACGCAGTTTGTTTTCAAGATAACGCTTATAGCTGTCCTTTAAAAGTTCTTCACTGTTTACAAAAAGAATAAACGTAGGCGGCTGAGTTTTTGCCTGAGTAATATAATAAATTTTAAGACGCTTTCCTTTAAAACTTGTCGGCGGATTAAGCGCATAAGCTTCATTAATAACTTTATTCAATAAACCGGTTGAAATACGTTTTGTACACTGTTCGTAAACTTTTATACTTTCATCAAAAATCTGATTTAAGCGTTGCTTTGTAACCGCACTGATAAAAATTTTCGGTGCAAAACTCAAAAACGGAATATCAACAGCAAGCTCTTTTTCAAATTTATTTAAAGTATTTGCCTTTTTATCTTCAATTAAATCCCATTTATTTATGGCAACAATTAAGCCTTTGCCGGATTCAGTAATAATTGAAGAAATCTTTTTATCCTGATCAGAAATCCCTTCCTTTGCATCAATTACTAAAAGTGCCACATCGCATTCTCTGATTGAACGTATAGCACGGTCAACTGCGAATTTTTCAACACCATAGTCGACTTTGGATTTTTTACGTATACCTGCAGTATCAACAATAATAAATTCTTTATCTTTATAAGTTACATAACTGTCAATACTATCTCTTGTAGTTCCCGAAACATCAGAAACAATAACTCTGTCTGTATTTAAAATAGCATTAACAATAGAAGATTTGCCTGCATTAGGTCGACCTACAATTGCAATCTTAATACGATTATCTTCTTCATCTTCTTCCAAAACTTCAAAATCCTCTGTGACAAGTTCTAATAAATCGCCAACCCCGCCTGAGCCGTGAAGCGCTGAAATTCCAACAGGATCACCTAATGCAAGCGCGTAAAAATCACTTGTCATCATTAAAGATTCTGAATTATCGCACTTATTAACAGCAAGAAAAACAGGTTTTCCGGACTGGCGCAAAATATTTGCGATATCGTAATCTACAGGATTTACACCATCTTTTCCGTCTACAAGGAAAATAATTTTATCGGCTTCTTCACAAGCAAGTTTTGCCTGATCAAAAATTGAAACCATAATATCATCTTCATCACCGGGAATAATACCGCCTGTATCAATAACAGTAAAAGCCTTGTTTTGCCACTCAACATCAAAATAAATTCTGTCGCGCGTAACCCCCGGTAAATCATCAACAATTGAATTTCTTGCACCGACTAAACGGTTAACAAAGGTTGATTTACCTACATTTGGTCTTCCTACTATTGCTACTGTTGGTTTTCTTTTCATATTTCAATAATATCATGGACAGTGGTAAATGCAAAAAACAAATAAAAAATGCGCCTCTAAAATTATTTTAGAGGCGCATTAAACATAAAATATAATTTATGACTGACCATTAATTTTACCGGCTTTGTAAATAGCGCTGGCAAGTAACCCTAAGCCTGCCACAGTTGCAGTCAACGCCATTGCTCCAACTGTTTTACATTTTTTCATTACAGCCGCAATTTGTTCAGGATGAGCCATTGTACCGCCTGATGGTAACTTACCTGTTACAGCACGTTTAACAAAATTGCCTAATTTTGTACCGTCTTTAAATATTTTTTGACCGGCTCTTTCAAAAAATTTAAATATAGGACCGGTTTTAGTACCAATAACCTTGCTGCCATTACTTAACGCAATTGCATCACAACAAACATTACTTGCTTGACGAATACCTTTATTAAGTAAATAACCTGTTGTTCCAAGTCCGACTGTTGTACCCGCAGCATTTGCAAGATGACATACACCTTTGTTAGAATTTTGTTGTTGAACATTTGCCTGCGGAATAGCTACCAACCTAATTTCTGACATAATTTTCTCCTTTTACTTTTTACCTTTTGCATCCCTTACATATTTGTAAAAAATTTTGGAGAAAACAGATTGCTTTTCGCCCATCCCATCATATCATATCATATCATATAAGGCATTATATCTGGATTTGAGGTGCTTTGAAATTCACATTTACAAAACTTAATAAATTAAAATATTACTATTTATAAAATTTTTAAAAGACTTTTTGCCGGAGCATATTCGGGTAGAATTTCAAGGCAAGTGTTAAGCGATTTTTTACATTGTTCAATATTTTTTTCGTTATGATAAAAAATATAAGCAAGTAAATAATGCAATTCCGGATCTTGATAGAATTTATCTTTTGCTTTTCTTAAGAAAAACAAAGCAGCAGGAATCAGATTATTTGCCCAGAAAGCACGACCAATAAATTTATAACATTCCGGATTATAATATGCCATAAAATCCGCATATCTTATAATCTTTTCAACATAATTTCCTTTGCAATAAAGTATAAGGATATTTAAATCAAGTTCTAAAAAATTCCTTACCTGAAAATATGTCGGAAATGAGCGGATATCATCTTTTATCATCTGAATAAGTAAAAGTCCCCATTTTGCACGGACATCATAATCTTTTGCCAGATTAAACATTTCTTGCGCTTTTTCTAACTTATCCAGAACAATATAGCAATAACCGGCTTCAACATAGAACTTATTTTCCTCAAAGAATACCCGGCAGCCTTTTAATCTGCCGGATAAAAAATCTTCTTTTACTTTTTCGTACTTAAGTTCCATTGGTATTCACCAAAACTTACAATGTCAAATTACCCATAATTGACTGCATCATCATTGATTGGATAACTTCAGGAGATAATTTTTTATCACCCTGTTCTGACATATACGGCAACAAATCCATCATATCATTTCTGTTATTGTTGTTTCTATCATTTCCCAATAACATATTAAGTTCTTCCATTTCTTGCTTTTGTCTGATGTATTCAGGATCTTTTGAAATCTCCTCCATCACATTTGACGGAATTTCATAAGCAAGTTTTATGGTTTCTGAATCTGATTTTTGATTATCAAATTTTTTGATATCGTTCATATTGTTATATTCTTTGTTATTTGTTGATTCAGTTTGATTAATTGTATCTTTAATTTTTCTCAGTTGTAACTGTTTATATTCTTTATTCAGTTCAGGAGATAAACCGTTTCCGTATGGAGCTTCAATAAATTTATCCAATTCAGAATCCTGCTTACCGAACGGTAATTCATATTTAACTTTATTATCTTTGTTATCTTTAGAATTGTTTGCAGAGTCTTTATCATCTTCAGTTTCAACCGGAGATAATCTGTCTTTCAACTTAGCAAGATTTCTGTTAACCAGAGTTTCAGGATCAACAGGAGTTAAGTTTGTATTAACAACATTTGCATATGGATAAACCAATTCAGGTTCATTAACATTCTGGTAACATTTTTCATCTTCGTTACCCATAATACAATTTCTGCCGTTTGTTGCATATTTTACAATCATAGGATTGTCGTTAAGCATGATTACTCTTTCATAAGCTAAAATTGCATTATCTTTATCATTTACTTTTGTATAACACATTGCAAGATAATAAAATCCTAATGTATCATGAGGATTTTGTCTTACATAAGAAATACATTCCTGCAAACATCCTGCAAAATCACTTCTGCGATATTTTTCAACAATACTGTCAAAAGAAGGATTTGGATAGAAAGAAGGTCCTTCTTCCCAGGCAGGTGTTGCTTCTATCTGCTCAGAATAAAGATTTCTTGAAGACTCTCTTAAGGTTTCATTACGGCTTTTTGGAACATCAACATTTACATTGCTGTTATTATCAGCGAAAGTTAAATCTTGAGAAGGAGAACCACCGCCATTGCCTGCACGTAATGAATTTGCATTATATTCATCCATTACTCGTTCTCTTTCATCATTTGCAGAGCCGCCGCCGGTTACATCATCGTACAAATTGTACTTTTTCAACGGACTATCCCAAGCAAATGCTGCTGTTGATATTGTGTTAAATACCATAACCGCTGCCAGTAATAAACCTAACTTCTTCTTCATTATCTTGTCCTCTTTTGTATTTCTTATAATAAAAATATCTTCTTTTTCAAAGTTATTATATTATATTGTTAATTTTACGTCATAATACAAACGGATGATATTCTTAGAAATTTTTTGCAAATTTACAGCCGCAGTAATTTTGTCTGTATAAATTTAAAGATTTGGAAATTTGATTGGTTTTTAAAAATCCGTCTTGTTTTCTAAAATTTATACTGCAGTACTTAAGTTCATATTTTTCGGCAATTTCCTGCCCGATAAAGGTAAGTTTTTCATAATTCTTATGTGGACTTATGACCATAGATGTTGTAAATTCATTTATTCCCATTTTTTTTGCAAGCTTAGCCGCCATTTCAAGCCGAAGTGTAAAACATTTATCACATCTTAACCCTTTTTCCGGTTCATTTTCAAAACCTTTTACATACTCATAATAAACTTCAGGTTCGTAATCCCCTACAATGAGCTCACACCCGAGATGAGAACATAAAGTTTTCTGCGCTTCAAGCCGTCTGTCATACTCATCTTCAGGGAAAATATTAGGGTTATAAAAATAAACTACAACAGAATATCCCATATCCTTTAACAAAGATATGGGATAACCTGAACAAATAGCACAACAAGCGTGCAATAAGATTTTTTTACTAGAACAAAGATTTTTGTTTTCCGCCATGTTCAATTATCCATTTTTTCAAGCCCGGATATCCGCCTTTTGGAATACCCATTTCAAAATCATCATCTATATTCATTGTAGGTGTTCCGATTTGACCTTTTTCAACCGCATAGTCAATATCACGGTTAATAATATTTTTTACTTTTAAACTTTTTGCATCTTTTTTAAGTTTATCCATATCTAAGTCAAAACCTGATTCTTGAAGCAAGTTGATAACTTCATCTTCTGTAGCAGGTTTTTTCTCAAAGAATAATGAATTAACTTCCCAGAATTTGCCCTGCATATGAGCGGCTTCTGCGTATCTTGCCATAGTACATGAGCCGTGGTGAAATTCCTGATACATATATCTGTTACATTCAGTATCCAACGGTAAACTGTGGTGCTCAACCCTGACATTTGAAAACTCTTGTGCTGCTTTATGAACCATCATATTAAATACTGAACACATCGGACACATATAATCAGAATAAATATTTAATACAACCGCATCTTTCGCATCAGATCCTAAAAGGTTGCCTTTAACTGCGTACTTATTAACTTTGGTTTTCAAGAATTCGCCGTAACCTCTTTGATTTTTTAAAGCAGGAGAGAATTTTGCACTTGTAAATGTCCAGCCTAAAAAAGCCCCTGCACAAAGCATTACAATAATAAAAGCTATTCTGTACGGCAAAGGTTTTAAAGCATCAACAAAATCATTCCAGCTTTGCTTAATTGCACCGATAAATTTTCCTTGAATACCTTCAACTGCAACAATACCGATTACAAGATTTATAACATAAGTTACAGCACACATTACACAAATTTTATGAATTTGGAACAGACTTATAAATAACAAAATCATTGAAATTGTAAATGAAATCAAACCAAGTGATGCAATATAGTGGAATTTGTTTTTGAACACTTCCAGGAATTTTAATCCCGGAACTTTCTTTAACGAATCTACACCCAAAAGCATTAAGATAAATGCATATAAAAACATTCCCCAATATGCTAAAGGAACACCCAAAAACTGAGATTCTGTTGTTCTTGCAACTCCGTCACAATCAATTAAATCACTAACCGAACAAAAACTTGGCAGTGCATATTGATTAAAGTTAGCTTCGTGATAAATATACGCTAAATCAACAGTTACAAGCAATCCAAGTAAAACAAGAATCGAAATGATTATAGTTTTTTTCAACTGAATTCTATCTACTTCCATAATTTCTCCCTTTCTTAAGTCTAAAATTTATAAAACTATCTTACCTTTTTACAAAAAATTAATCAACCGACTTAATAACTAGAAAACTTGAAGAAAAACTAAATTAATGTTAGAATTCAGGTTATAAAAAAGGGATGAAAAATTGAGACGGCAATTCTTAACACAGTTTTTAAATAAGATATCAGCTTTCCCGATGTGGGTAAAAGAAATTATTTATATAAAATTATCCAAAGAGTTTGAAAAAAGCGAAGATTCAGCTTATATTTTTGCGACTTACAAACCTGTTTTAACATATAAAGGCAGATGCGAAGTTGATTCAAAAAAATCAGGATTTGACACAAATATTTATAATATTTTAGAATCAGCCGACAGAGATTGCAGTATTTCTGATATTACATTAAATACCTACCTTTCAATGGAAGAAACTGCAGGATATTTTCTATTCTGTGTAGATGAAGGTTATTTTGAAATTCCTGATGATTCACAAATTCTAAACCTTGCAGGATATCTTGCAGGCAAATACAGAACAGGCGAATACCTTGTAAATAGCGGTAAGATTTCGGAATCAGAACTTGATACAGCCGTTGAGCGCCAAACAAACGAAAACAAAAAATTAGGTCAAATCCTTATCGATTTAGGACTAATTTCAAAACAACAGCTTGATGCTATTTTAAAAATAAAAGAAGAAGCTCAAAAACGTTTTATTCTTGATTACAATGAAGTTCCGAAACTATATCACGAGTATTCAGATAAAGCCGCAAAACAAATTGAAGAACTGAAAGAAGAAAATAATAAATTAAAAACAAAATTAGAGCAATTACTAACAATGGTGAGAAAAAATGATTAATAAAAACACAGAACCGGCAAAACTTGTAACCTATAACCGTGACGGTTTAATTGAAAGAGAACACTTCGGATATATCGTAAGATGTGACAGAATCCACGTTGCAGAAAGAATCGGAGACGATAAAAATTATCCGTTTTATATGCGTTCTTGTGCTAAACCATTACAAGCTGCTCTTTTGATAGACTATGAACTTGATAAAAAATATAATATGACAGATGAAGAAATCGCAATTTGTTCAGCTTCTCATGCCGGCGAAAAAGTCCACGTTGATATCGTAAAAGGTCTTTTAGATAAATTTAATATTTCACCGGAAAAACTAAAATGCGGAATTCATGAACCTGTTTCAAGAAGCGCTCAGGATGATTTACTTCTGCAAGGCGAAAAATCAACCGCATTACATAACAATTGTTCAGGTAAACACGCTATGATGCTCGGACTTTGCAAACTTAATGACTGGGATATGGATAATTACGATAATATTAATCATCCGCTTCAAAAAGAAATAAAAAATAAAATTTATGAGCTTTGCGAAGTCAAAACTGATTATCCTGTAACCAAAGACGGATGCGGCGTCCCTATTTATTCAATGCCATTAGAAAATATGGTTAAAGGTTATCTAAACCTGTTTTGTAACCCGAAATACGAACGAATCAAAAACGCGTTTTTAAATAACCCTTACGTAATCGGCGGCGAAAACAGAACAGATACAAAAATTATTGAACATTCAAACGGACTAATCGCAAAAGTCGGTGCAAGCGGTCTTTGTGCTGTGGTAAACACAGAACTTGAAGAAGCATTCATTGTAAAAATCTGCGACACGGATATGACAGCACGCGAATTTGTTACAATCGATTTAATTAATAATCTTCACTGGGCAAAAATCGACATTCCGCACGACATAAAAACCCACACAGGTGAAGTTATCGGCGAAATTAAAACACTTTTAAAATAGGGTTTATTTTGTAACAAATTTAATTTTATTGCCAAGGTAGCTTTGAACATCTTTGTTGTAACCTGCAATAATATTTTGGAAATTCTTGCCGTCTTTTTTACATTCTGCGCGAAGCAGAGCCACACCGCGATTATAAACTTCTTGAGCAGTATTTATATTACTTTGCGGAACTTTATCGTTATACATTTTCATAGCAAGTGAAATATCAAGCAAGCGGCGTTTTGCAAGCCCGCTTCTTTCTGCTCTGGCACCGGTTGCCGTTCTGATATCCGTGAATTTATTAACAGCGGCTTCATACTTGCCGGATTTTAGACAATACAAAAGCCCCGGTGTTTTTTCAATAATCTCAGAACCCTTATTAAACACCATATCTAATAGTGCTTCTTTTAACCCTTGCGGAAGTCTTTCATAATTTTTCTTACCGCCTAAAAGTGCGCTCAAATTATCTTCCATCTTAAACAAATCTTTTGCACAAAGCTCACACACCTGCGCATCTGTTAATTTTCGCGGCTCACCGGGCTTTACAACGTGACCGATACCGATTGTTTCTACTCCGCCTTTATCTTTATACGGAGTATTGTGAAACTTATTAGCAGGAAGATGTGCACTGTCTTCCGCCGATTTAAGTTTCTTTATGAAATCAAGACTTACGCCCATTGCTTTTGCAATATCATTAATATTTCGAACATTTTTAGGCTTGCGTGTCGGCGGAATTTTCAAAGTCTGTCCGAGTTTTAGTACAGATTTTTCATTTAAACCATTCGCTGCCATAAGAGTACGTGCTTCAATACCGTATTTATCAGCAATTTTGTTTATATTTTCACCTGATTTAACTTTATGATCAGGATTTTTCACAACTGTAATATAATTTGAACGGGTAATCTGCGTGTCTGAAATATCATTTGACATTTTAATTTCACGTGGATGTTCTGTTCGCCCAGAACCGTTAAACACAGGTTTTTTGGCAAGTGAAGTCTTTGTCTGCACATGAGCAGAAGAACCGCCGATTATTGAATTTTTTACTGTATTTAAAAGTTTTGATAACCAATCCATATTATACCTTTATTTTTTCAAAAGAGTTTCTTCTAACGCGTCAGCTACAGCCTGAGTGTATTTGCCGCGATCATTTGATGATAGTAAACTTGCAGCAATATTATCATTTGCGATATTACCAAGTTCCAACAATACTGCAGGGATTTTTGGCCCCATAGCTCTTGTTACGTAATAATCATTTGTTGCAATTTCAGGACGCAGACAGAAAATATTTTTTCCAACATGCTTTTGAATCTTTTGAGCAAGCGCCTGATCTCCGGTATCATTATTAGCTCTTACCGTACATGCTTTTCGTTTCGGATCAGTTTTTACAGATTCAACGTGAATTGAAACAAATGCTATATTTGATTTATTAGTACCTTTAAATAATTTTCTTACATCAGCACTGCCTCGGTTTCCTGCAAGCAAATTTTCAAGATATTTATCTTCAGCCATACCGCCATTACGGACAGGACCTGATACGACAACAACTGTTGCACCTTTTGCTTGAAGTTTTTTTGTTAAATCTTCGGTATACGAACCTGCAACACGCCATTCTTCAATAGGTCTTTTCTGCCCGCTCGCATCTTTAACAGAAAGTACTGTTCCAGCATCAAAGAACCCGTTTTTTGGTCCATAACCGCCATGACCGGCATTAACTATTACAACTTTACCTTTCATAGGACCATTTTTACCGGTCGGAAGATGAATTTCACTTGCGGCTTCTATTTTTCCTGCTGAATTTACATTCGGCAAAGGCCTGATTATATGAGGATTTTTTACATCTTTAAACCCTTCATCTTTTCTGGCACTGGTAATTGCATCTTTTCGTAAAGAATTAGCCGTCATTGTTTTACCATTACCCAGCTTAACTTTATAATTGCCGCCTGCCAAATCTTTTATCGGCATAGGAGCATTACCTTTTGACTCACTTGCAGGCGTAGCTGAACCTGCTGCAGATGAGCCGGTTATAGAATTTATCATTTCATCAAGTTTTTTAGTACTAACTAAACCTAATGAATTGAATTCTTTGTTCAATTCATTTTGAAATTCTGCTCGTTTTGAAGCCGAAGAGCCTTTTTGCATTGCTAACATATCATAAACATGCATGATATCAGCTTTTCTGGCATCCTTTGAGCTGTTAACTTCACGGGAAATACCTTTTATTAAAGTTTCACCTGTTTTCAAATCATCATAAGCTTTTATAACCTGCTGTGCATTTCTCGGAGTTACAAGCGCCATTAACTCATTAAAGGAATCTGTACCTGAAGCACCCCATTTACCGTGAATATCATTTTTCATTTTTTGAGCAAGTTCAGCAGGAGATGCCATCATACGATTCAAAGTTTCATCAAGTTTTTTAGTATTAACAAACCCAATTGAATCAAATTGGTCATTCAGTTCTTTCACAAACCCGTTACGAACAGCAGCCGGTGTACCTTGAGCTTTAGCAAGTGCATCATAAACCTTTAAAGCGGCTTGTTTACGTTTTGCTTCATCACTTCTAACTTCGCGTGTCAGGGTATGAAGTAAGCTTTCACCGTTTAGTTTTTTATATTCCTTAATTACAGCAGAAGCATTTTTCGGGTTTACCTGACTAACAAGTGCGTCAAAATCAGGTTTACCGACAGCTCCATAGTATTTTTTAGATAAAGAATAAATATTTTTAGCAAGTTCTGCCGGTGTATAATCTGACCCCCATTTGGCCTTATTTGCAGCAGCCGGAGTTTTTATTGTTGATGCTTTCGGAGCTTGCTGTGGTTTTGCAGGAGCCGGTTTTGGTTTAGTTTCAGTTTTTGCCGGTGCGGGTTTTGCCGGAGTAGTTTTTTGTTTAGCTGAATTATCCGGTTTTCCAATAATATAAAAAACCTCTTTATCTTTTGCTTTATAATCTCTCCATTTAGAGTATTCAATGCCGTTTAATTGGCAAAACATTTTCATGTCCATACCACTTTCTCTGGCAAGCGCTGCAATACCTTTACCTTTAGGAACTCCTGAAGTTTTAAGCATGCTTTTAAGTTCATTTACAGAAACCTTTAGTTCATTTGCCATTCTTTTTAAAACTGCATCAGAAGGGGCAGGTTTTTGACTATTATTATTTGTTGTTTTGGAAGCTTGTGCACTACCGACTTGATTTACAGACATAAAATTACTCCATATATCTACACATAATCAACATGTCGGCATATGGAGTAAAAAACTTTAGAATTTTGTTAAGAGATATTAAAGAGTGTTAAAGATTCTATCTCCTGCATCGCCCATCCCCGGTACTATATAACCCTTTTCATTCAAATGATCATCAACTGCTGCTGTAATAATTTCGATATTCGGATAATGTTTTTGGATATTTTTAATTCCTTCAGGCGCAGCAATAATACAGATACATTTAATATTTTCAACCGGAATACCTTTTTCTACATACAAATCAATTGCGGCAAGTAATGAATTACCTGTGGCAAGCATCGGATCAGTAATATAAATATAAAATTTTTCAGGATTTTCGGCTTCCATAGGGACTTTGTTATAGTACCAGACAGGTTTTAATGTTTTTTCATCACGGTACATTCCTATATGACGAATAGTAGCCTGAGGAAGAATATCAATTGCTTCATCAGTAAAAATCAATCCGGCACGAAGAATTGGGGAAATTATTAAATTGATATCAGGATCAACAGTTTTTGCCTTGAATGTTGTCAAAGGAGTTGTCACCTCACGTTCTACAAGCGGAAGGTTTTTAGCAGCTTCATACAAAAGACATCTTGTAATCTTTCTTGTTGCAATCCTAACACCTTGACTATCAGTGTTTTTATCCCTCATTGTACATAAATTTAAAAGCACCACCGGATTATTGATAACTCTAACATTTTCTAAATTCATAATCTTATTTACCCCTTTATCCCTATTTACCCTTTAAATTATTCATAAATTTCTTTTTAGTATCTATAACTGTATCCAATGTTTTGTTAAGTTTAATCAAACTTTCAGTTGCATCAGCAGGCATAACAACATTTTTCGGAACTTTTCCGCTTGATGTAAATTCAAACTGTTCTGCAGAATGATTTAATGTTGTAATAATAGAATCCAATTCTCTAAATATACTATCAAACAATCCCATAACCTTGCTTAACCTTGTCGGATCTTTAGTGAGAATAATTTTATCTGTAGGATTTTTCTCATCAGGCGGATATATTTCTAACGATTTTGAACCGCCAAGCCCGGAAGCTTCAACTGTAGCAATAGATCCGGTCGGAAGTATTAAATCTTTTTGAGTAATAATAAATTTTATGTAAACATCAGATGAAATAATCTGAATTTTTTTAACATGACCAATCTGAACCCCCAGGAATTTTACAGGTGAACCAACAATTAATCCGTCAACATCCTCCATGAAAATTTGATAATTTTTATACTGTTTTTGAGCTTGATAATGGTGATACCTGATACCAAAAACAAGAATAGCAACGATAACAAGCCATATCACAAACTCAATCCACGCATATATTCTTATATTATCGAATTTCTTCATAGTTTTTATTATACTATAATTATCATATAAAAACCATGTTTGACTTTGTAAAATCAATAATTTATGAATTTTTATCAAATTTCGTACCGGAAAAATTATCCTACGAGATTACCGGAGAGTGCAAAAAATGCGGAAAATGCTGTAATTATATGTACAGTGTCGACACTTACACCGAAAAAGAATTTGAAATAATGCAAAAAATCTTTCCGACATACAAAAGATTTTACATAAAGGGGAAAGATGAATTCGGGAATCTTATATTTGCCTGCAAACTTGTAACACCTGAAGGCTTATGTTCGGATTACAAACATCGTCCGCGGATGTGCCGCAAATACCCCGCCAAAAGAATAAATTATCCGGGAAAACTTCACGAAGGCTGCGGATACAAAGTTAATATAAAAAAATTTGAGGATTATCTTGAATAAATTTCTGCCACTCCAAGCTTTTTAAAAACTCCGGTTAAAGTATTTTTATGAGACATAAATTCTTCAATAGACATTTTTTTATACTCTTCAGGAGTCCAGGAATTGTGTAACAATATAACACTTTTCGGTATTTCCATAGCTTTATCGGAATAATCATTTTCGAAATAAAAGGTTTTATATTTTTGAATAATATCAATTTTCTTATCCTGAATACAAATTCTTTCCGGAAAACATTTCATATCCTTAGCATAAAAACAATTTACATATTTTTTATTATCTTTCAAAGATAAAACAATAGGATTTAAGACAGCATTTCCAAGAACATCCCAATTTTGAAACTTTTGCCGAACTTTCTTAAAAATCTTATGAAGTCTGAACATTTTCACATATTTATAAAGGAAAATATTTCTTTTGACACCTTTTTCCCAAAGATTCAAAACATAAGCATTCGGTTTTGCCACAATAAAAGCCAAATGAATATTAATAGAAGTGTATTCAGAATCTGAATTAAAAAGCTCTTTGCATTTATCAGAAAGCAAAATTGTATCTGCATCTAACCAAACACCGCCAAAATTTTTAAGTATTGCACATCTTATTGCATCTGCTTGCATTGCAATAGAAAAATTTTTATACAAACTTCTATCAAAATAGTTTTTACCAATCCACTCGTCCAGATTCGAATAATCCAAAATCACAATTTCATAATCGGGTAAAAACTTTTTCCACGTTTCAATACACAAACTTATATAACCCGGTATATTTTCTTTTGGTTCCCAAAATGTGAAGATACGTTTAACTTCAGCCATAAATTTACTCCTTGGAACTATTATACCATTAAAAAGTAAATTTTTATTTTATATACTTATCAAGCGGGACGAGCTTGTCAATGCTTACACCCAGCGCAATAGCTAAATTTGCAATAATAACAACAGATGGGCTAAAATATTCATTTTCCATACGTGATAAATATTCTACAGATATACCTGCCATCTCTGCTAAGTATTCCTGTGAATAATTCTTTCTAGCTCTTTCTGCTCTTAAGTTCTCTGCAAATATTTTAATAACTTCTGCTCGTTTCAATTTCATAATATACAGTTTAGTTTATTTGACAAATAATTCTAATTAAGTATAATGAGAATTGTTTGATTTATATGTCAATAAAGGAGAATAATGAGGCAAGATTTATGCAATATAGAACTAACAATAAACGAACTTGCAGTGCTCAACCAATTTGCCAAAGGCTATACCAAAAAAGAAGCCGCAGAAAACCTCGGCAAATCTTTCAATAGCATTCATCAATTCACCCGCAGACTTTACAAAAAACTAAGAGTACATAGCCGGCTTGACCTCATCAAGCGCGCACTTGAACTCAAACTTATTCCGTATTCCGCATTAACAAAAAAGTTTCGTGAAAGATTCTGCCGTCCAAAACACGAAGAAGTGACAATAGAACTTCGCGAACCTCTTACAGACGAAGAACTCAATTACCTCAAACTTGTCATCGAACACAACACAAAAAAGCAAATAATTGAAAAATTAAACATCCTGAACGTCAATTTCTGTAACTACATAGCGTGGAACATTTGCTGTAAACTTAACGCCCGAAATATGACACAGGCGGCGTACCATGCCGGCAAACTCGGGATAGTATAATATATCCACGAAGACATCTAAAATATATACCCGATACCAGTACCAAAATATAAAGAAGGCGGGCATTTCTGCGCTTGACTAATTCCGGCGAATTAGCTCGAAAATCAGACCTTTTTTTGCAGAATACTATAAGTTTTACTTGTATGTAACTATAATTTTTAATTACTAGAACGACTATAAAAAACAATATAATCTATTGTTATGAACAATATGTTAAAAAAGCTGGGAAAAAATATTCAAGCACAACGCAAACGCTTTGGCTATAGCCAAGAAAAACTTGCAGAACTTGTTGACTGTTCTGCTACAACCATTTCATCAATTGAAACCGGCCGCAGTTTTTTAACTGCTAAAACACTTGATAAACTATGCAAAGTATTTGCTGTTCCTCCTCATGTACTTTTCAATATTGAACTATCTGAAAATAATACAACCGACAAAAATATTGAACAAATTACAGCTATTGTTAAAACCATGACAAATAAAGAACAATTACAAGTAATTGAAATTCTTAAAACCTTTAAAGCTAAGTAACCAGTATCAGCGCACTGCCGATAATCATTATTAGTGTTCCTGCAATCTTTTTGGCAATCTGGGTTTCGTTAAACATTTTCCAGCCGAAAATCACTGCAACAAGGCTTGATAATTGAAACAGCGCAAGTGATAAACCGACATTCATCTGCGCCAATACAAGGTTTGTCGAATATTGCATAAGCCCCAATCCTAAAGCTATCCCGCCTGTCAGCCAAAAATCTTTCGCCGAAAACAGCGTAAATTTAATCCTCAACACCATCAACAACAAAAGCGAAAAAATAAATCCTGAAAAACACCACAAAATAAAGGATTCCATCACAGATGACATCAAAATTATCTTTTTTAACACGACAGCTTCGCACCCTGTGAAAAATAATGCGCAAAATCTTAGAATTATGTCCTTTCTCAAGAATAGCTTGAAACTAAACCCTTCCTGTACAGTATCAAAAATAAACCAACTTCCGCAAATAATAAGTAATACACCTATAAAGCTTTGCAGAGTTGGGATTTCTCCCAGTATCACATATCCAAATACAAGCCCGACAAGACATTTGTACGAATTGATAGGCCCTAACACAGACATTTCACCGTATTGAAGTGCTTTTATAAGACATACCGAACCTAAAGTACATAAAATTCCCGCAAGCATTACACACAAGTAATACGTTAAATCATAAGCTCCCCAGGCATATCCACGTGCAGGAATCAAGCAAAACAAGCTTAAAAAAGCATAAGAATAAAGATTTATTAAAACTGCCGAGTGTCTTTGAGCCAAAAATTTTTGAACAGCATTTGCCGCAGGATTAGACAAAATCCTTACAAATAATGCTCCTATTCCTCCAATCACATCATACCTTTTCTGTTAAAGAAAAATGCGGCAATGCAGGTTGCTACAACAGAAATAGTGATAACAATTAAGAATCCGAAATGGTTTTCACCAAACGGCATTGGAACATTCATCCCCCAGAAACTACCTATCATTGTCGGAATTGACATGATAATCGTAATCGATGCCAAAAATTTCATCACAAGGTTCAAATTGTTATTAATAATAGATGCCATACAATCCATCATACTTTCTAAGATTGTTCTGTGCATTTCAACCATCTCAGCTGCCTGTTTGTTTTCAATGATAACATCTTCAAGCATATCAATGTCGTCTTCCGTGAACTTCAAGATACGCTGTAATGATGCTGTGTTAACCATTCTCAAAAGCTTTTGCAGCACAAGCTGATTATCTTTTAGAGCAGTTGTAAAATAAACCAGAGATTTTTGGATTTCCATCAACTGAAATAACGCTTTATTATTGGTTGTTTTTCTCAATGAATCCTCGATATTCTCAGTTTGCTTGTTTATAATATTTAAATATCTCAAATAAAATTTTGCCGCTCTAAACAAAATACTAAGCATAAAATTAGCTTTATGTCTTGTATCAAAGAATTTTGCGGTATCTTCGTTGAAAGAATTTATGATTTTATTCTCGTGCGAACATACAGTAATAACGCTTTCCGGCGTAAAAATCAAACCCAAAGGCAAAGTATCAAAATTACCTTCTTCATCCATAACAGGAACGTTTGTAATGACTAAAAGGTTACCATCCTCAAAATCCATACGTGACAACTCATCCGCGTCCAGTGAGTTATTCAGGAAGCTTTCATCAAGCCCCAAAACCAAAGAAACCTGTTGAATTTCTTCACGTGTCGGATTAATCAGGTTAAACCAAGAACCTGAAACCGCTTCATTTAAATTAAGTTTTTCCAGCGTACCGTCATCACGGGTCTTTGTGATTTCTAACATAATAACTATTCCTGAGTGCCTGAATCTAAAATCATTAAACTACATATTAAACCAAAGTTCAATAGTACAAACTAAGGAGTTTTACAATTAATAATCTTCAAGCTCTTCTTCATCTTGATTAGGGTATTTGTGCTTATTTTGCAGTTTTTTGGCAAGTAAAATTTCTTTTAAATCTTCTGTAATTTTATCTTCTTCATCCAAAACCGGCTTGCGTTTTTTAGCGTTAAGAACATTTGCAACATTCATCATAGCAAGGGAGTTTAGTGTAGCACGAAGTACTGCACTTTGATCCATATATTGATTACTTTGAGCCGGCGCTTCTTCTTCGCCCCCGCGGGTTTGGAAATATTCACCGCCCTGGCCCATTTTATCATCTGATAGTTTTGCCGCTGTTCCTGAGATATCACCGCTTTTAAAATTAAAAGCCCCGCCGATACCAAAGAAACCCGCAGATCTGTTATCGACCATAGTTTCTAACCCTTGTTACTTCTATTTTAGGACATAATTATCCTAAATATCCGTGTTTACAATATCCTACACATTATAAATTGTGTGATAGAGTATTAACTCATCTGAATGTATTATTTTGCTACTATGTAAACAAAATTTTACAATTCGTAAAAATTATTCCTTCTTATTTAACACCGTCGCTACTACCATTATAACATATTGTGTTGAAAATTACAAGGATACATGGTATAATTAAGTATATAAATATTAAGTATCATAGGATAGAGGATTTTAATGATGAGAAGATTAAATAAAGCATTCACTTTAACTGAGCTTTTGGTTGCTTTAGGTGTTATCGCAATACTTTGCGCAGTACTTTTACCGGTAATTTTTAACCTTATGCCAAACCAAAATACAATTATGGCAAAAAGAGCATATTATACAATTCAAACAGTTGTAAGTGACTTGATTAATGATGAAGCTTGCTATCCTGACAGAACATCTGCTATTAACAACCCAAGAGTAGGTTTTGATGATCCTGCAGGTTCTCCAAACTGTACAAAATGGGATGAAAACCACCTTGATGACAGCACTATGACTCAAGCTGCCGACAAATTCAAAGAATTATTTATTGATAAATTAGGCGCAACAAAAACTGACGGTAATAATAAATTCACAACAAATGACTCTATGGAATGGTCATTCACATCAGCAGCATTTAATTCAGGTAATGATGAAGGCGGATCTATCCTATTAACAGTTGATGTTAATGGTAAAGATGCTCCAAACTGCGGCGGAAACGGTTACGCATACGTAAATGAACTTGGCGGAGATGACGCTTCCTGCAAAGACAGAACAAACGGTTTTGACAGATTCCGTGTAACAATAAAAGGTAACGGGCAAATAACAATTAACCCGTCTGATGTTTGGGCTATCAACGCTGTTAAAGTTAACAGAAATATCACATCTGATAAAAATTCAAATGATGAAGACGATTAATAAAGCAGCCGGATAATCGCGCCTGAATTTCAGGTGAGGAAAGTCCGTGCATCCAAGAACAGACCGCCGGAGAAACTCCGGGCGTCGTGAGGCGGCGGATAGTGCCACAGAAATGAGAACTGCCGATGGGCTTTATGCCACAGGCGATGGTGCAACGGTGAGTTAAGAGCTTCACCAGCGGTATCGGAAGGTACCGGCTAGGTAAACCCCGGTCGGATGCAAGATTGAGTCGAAGGCTAAGGTTGTTCGCCATCTTCGGAAAAAATCGCTGGAGATTAGGAGTAATCCTAATACAAGATAGATGATTATCTAAAACAGAACACGGCTTACGGGCTGCTTTATTTTTTAAATAACGAACCTTGTTCAGGTTCGTTATTTTTACGATATAATAATTATAAAAGAGGGATTTATGAAAAAAGGTTTATTTATAACATTTGAAGGCGCTGACGGCTGCGGAAAAACTACACAATTAAATTTACTAAAAGAATATCTTGAACAAAAAGGTTATGATGTTGTACTTACCCGTGAACCCGGTGCAAAAGGTCTGGGTGTAAAAATTCGAGAAATTCTTTTAAATTACAATGGGGAAGTTTCAAACAGATGTGAATCGTTTTTATTTTTGGCAGACCGCGCTCAAAACATTGATGTTATAGTAAATCCTGCAATTGAAGAAGGTAAAATTGTTCTTTGCGACAGACATACAGACAGCTCTGTTGCTTATCAGGGATATGGCAGAGGACTTGATATTGAACAAATTAAAACCCTAAATAATCTTGCAACAGGCGGAAAAACTCCTGATTTAACACTTGTTTTTGATGTTGATATTGAAACGTCCATGAAACGTGTAGGAAACGAAAAAGACCGTATGGAAAGTGCAGGAACCGAGTTTTTTAACCGCGTAAGAAACGGCTATCTTGAAATCGCAAAACAAGAACCTGGCAGAATTAAAGTTATTGATTCAACAAAATCAATTGAAGATGTTCAGACACAAGTTTTAAATGTTATAGAACAAATTTTAAAATAAAGATTTTTCCACAACAAATTCCTGCTTAGAATATGATGGTTCATATTCTTTTAAGTTGTTATACGGGATTCCTGCTGAGATAAAATCAGCATTTGCACCGTAATCATCGCCCATACGTTTTTTGGTCCAGCCGCGTTCAGCGTATAGTGATTTTAATTCTTTTACAAACATTTCCTGATTACCCTGAGCGTAAGAAATTAACATATTATAAGCATTCAAAGCCGCGCCGTACTGTTCTAAAAGATAATACATATAGGCTTTATCACAGGAAATGTAGAACTTGTTATTCACATCTTTTGAATCTACAGATGTCAAAAGTTCATCATATTTTTGCGGAATACCTTCGGGTATATTATTTTCAATTTTAAAAATAGATTCAACCCAGAGCATTTGAGAAGCTTCTAAAGTCGACATTTTTTTCTTAGTTACATATTCATTAAATACATCAACAGCTTCTTGCGGGGTACTCATTTTCTTTTGAAGATAAAGCAGGTTAGCAAATCTTACAAAATCTCTTTTCCCGAATCTTTTGCCAGACATATCAAGAACAGTTTTATAATCATTCAAAGCGCCTTCATAATCTTTTGACATAAATTTTGCATAAGCTCGTTTGTCATAAACACTTTCTGTTTTAGGATATAGCGCAAAATAAGTATTTGCGACACTAACAGCCTGTTTAAATTTATTATGTTTCGGGCTCAAATCAAAATTTAAAACCCCTTGTAAAATAAATGAGGGAATAAATAATAATACTACCAAAACTACTATCGCGACAGCTTTTGACTTATAAAGTCCGACATACTCTCTTATTTTTTCTTTCGGAACAGGAGGATTAAATTCAGCGGCTTCGTATTTGCCAAAATGACTTACAAGATAGTCACTGTACAATGATGAAATATATAATCTTGCACCGGTAATAATTAAAACCCATAAAAATTCAAAAAACAAAAGCCCGATAAGCGAAAATTTCAAGTGAATAAAAATAAAATACAAAATTACAGGGGTCAAAATATAAACCCGTTTTAAATATTTATCAAGTTGAAAACGATACTCTAAAGCCTTGCCTGCATTAGCTTTAGGGATAGAAGTTTTATAAAGATTTCCGGTTTCTTTTACAAGACAAAAATTTCTAAAAACCGAATTTCCGGATTTATCAACATAATACAACAACGGATTACTAAGTATTTCAATAATTCTTCTAAACATTATTTCGCAGTCAATTCTCTTTCAAAATTATAAACATCTGTTGAGATACTAAGATTTTCCTTAATATCAATAACATCAAGCCCTCTAAAATTGTATAAAACATTTATTTTTTCAGGATTATTCGCGTATTCTTTTGCTAAAATTGCGCCTAAAATAGCCTCTAAATGAGACATTGGCATCATATTAGACGGTAAATCTTCAAATCCCCACTCATATTTTAATGCCTGCTGCAGAAACTTGCAATCAGCCGGCGAGCGGTCTTTATAGCAGGAATTCAAATGTAAACTCTGTCTTGTCATATAGATATCAAAACGATTTACACTAATTCCTCGCTCAGTTAATTCTTTCAAATATTCAGAACCTCTGTTTGAATGTCTTTGAGTCCAGTTATCACGATTTGGAATATTTTTATTTGTCGCAACAAGCTGGTAAGGTTTTGATAAGATTCTCCACTTACCGTCAAGCATTGTTCTATCTGATGGAACTGATACACAAATTTTTGAATTCTTCAGCGATGAAAAATTTTCAAAAAAGAAAATCACATCATTCATTTTATAAAGCTTATCAATCAGGATAATTTTATTATCTTCGTCAATAACCGCAACACCTGAATCCATACTTGAACCTGAGGCTAAGGACAAACCAATATAATAATTCATTAAAATCTCCTATTTCATTAATTGAGTTGTAATTAATGGGCCGTCATCGGTTGCAATAACAGTATGTTCAAAGTGTGCTGAAGGTTTTCCGTCTTTAGTGCTGACTGTCCACTGATCATCAGCTACAACGACATCATCACAGCCAAGATTAAGCATTGGTTCAATCGCAATAGCCGTATTTGCTTTAATAAGTGTATTATCTCCCACGCTGTAATTAAATAAGAAAGGATCTTCGTGCATTTCATGTCCTACACCGTGACCGCCGTACTGACGAACGATTCCGTAGCCTTCGCGCACTGCAACAGCTTCAATTGCTTTAGAAATATCATCTAAAACATTTCCAGGACGCATTTGTGCAATCCCTGCGTACAAAGATTCTTCCGTAATCTTCATTAACTTATCAACATCATCTGCGACTTTTCCAACCCTGTATGACCAGGCACTGTCACCGACTAAGCCACCATATGTTGCACCGACATCAATTGCAATAATATCACCTTCTTTTAAAATAACATCATCAGAAGGGATTCCGTGAACGACCTGTTCATTAATTGATGTACAAATACAAGCAGGAAAACCGTTATATCCTAAAAATGTCGGAATAGCACGGTTTTCTTTAATTATTTTCATTGCTATATTATCTAATTCTTTTGTAGAAATTCCGGGTTCAACAACTTCTTTCATTTTTTCATGAACAAGTGCTACAATGTGACCCGCATGACGCATTCTTTTAATTTCATCTCTGGATTTTTTATTTATCATATTCCTACCCTCTGACAAAATGTTATCATAAAAGAACAAGGAAAATCAAATTTATTATTTTAAAGATGAATTCCAGGGATAATTTTCCGGAATCTTCCAGCTGTTTAATTCAATACACTTCGTACAAAAAAGTATTTTATTTTTATTACATCCTTTATTCATACATTCAGATACGGTTTTTGGAACTTTTCCCATACCTTCCCCCCAGGTTCTTGGAACAACATAATTTTTATTATTACCAACCGTACGGGAATATTCATCCGATACCATATGAAATTCAAAATAAAACCAATTTTTTGCAATTCTGCGAGAAGAATCTCCATCAATAAAATAATTAATTGTACCGCCAAAATGATCAAACTTTACTCTCATAGCACTGCCATCCAGAAAATAAACGCAAGCCGTATAAGGATTCATAGGATCAGTTTTGCAATTTTCAACTTTTGTATATTTCATGTAAGGAAGAAAATACTGATTTAAAATATTAAGATGATAGCGATAGTCATGTTCTTTGCCATCATATAATCCCCAGCCTTCAGGTTCACCATTGTCAGCAGATGACATCCTAACGGTTTGATTTATCATTGAATAAAACTTTTTTAATCTTGTTTCAGTTCTTATTTGCTCACATTTAGTTATCAATCCCGGGATAGTCATCGCCGCAACAACACCGATGATGCCAAGGGTTATTAAAACTTCAGCTAAAGTAAAACCTGCATTAAAAACCCTCTCCAGAATTTCTAAATTCACTACGTTCTTTAAGAAATTCTGCCCTCTAACAATGAGAGAGGGCACAGTTCCATTCACCGTCACTCCGGACCAGATCCGGAGTCTGTTTGTTTTTTCGACACAGATGGATTCCGTGTCAAGCACGGAATGACATTTAAAATCTTTTAAAGGAGATAACTGAAACGCGCTTAAATTAAGCAAGTACCCCCCCCCGTTTTTCTAATTTTGTTAGGTTTTTCATAATTTCTCCTTCATACTAAATTATGGAAATATTATATCTCATATTTTTGAATTTTACAAACAATTACTTTTGTAATAAAATACAAACATAGATCATAATTTAAATTAAGAGGGAAAATAAATGCAAGTATCTTTAAATTGGTTAAACGAATTCGTAGACTTATCAAATGTCGAAACTTCTCAAATCGCGCACGAGCTTACTATGAGCGGGTTGGAAGTTGAAGGTTACCAAGACGTTAAACCAATGTTTACCAATATAAAAACAGTTAAAATCGAAAAAATTGACAATCACCCGAATTCTGACAGACTTCATCTTGTAACTGTTAACACAGGTTCAGGGTTAAAAACAGTTGTCTGCGGTGCGCGAAATATTCAAGAAGGTCAAATTGTTCCTTATGCAAGTGTTGGTTCTCAGGTATTAGACAGAAAATCAGGTGAAATGTTTACTTTAACACCTGCTGTAATCCGCGGAGTTGAATCTCAGGGTATGCTCTGTTCTGCTGATGAACTTGGAGTATCTGAACGCGGTTATCAGGAAGAAGACGGAATTCTTATTTTAAACAGAATTTTTCCTAATGTCAGTTTAGGTGAAGACGTTAAAGATGTTTTAGGATTTGAAAAAGATACAGTTATTGATGTTGCTCCAACCGCAAACCGCGGCGACCAGATGTCTGTAATCGGTGTAGCAAGAGAATTAAGCGCATTATTTGATATTCCTTTAAAATTAAATAATATTGAATGCACAAAAGATTTATCAACTGATGAATTTAAAGTTGAAATTAAAGATAAAGATGTTTGTAAATATTATTCAATTGCAGTTTTGAAAAATATTAAAATCAAACCGTCTCCTGACTGGATGCAAAAAAGACTTACAGCATCAGGTGTTCGTGCAATAAATAACGTTGTAGATATAACAAATTACGTTATGCTTGAATACGGATGTCCATTACACGCATTTGATTTTGACAAACTTGACGGATATCTTTGCGTAAGACGCGCTGAAGAAGGCGAAAAACTTGTTACTTTAGATGAAGTTGAAAGAACACTGACAACTGATTCTGTTCTAATCGCAACAGAAAAAGAAGGGGTTTGTTTAGGCGGTGTATTTGGCGGCGCAAATTCAGAAATCGACAACAATACAACATCAATTGCACTTGAAGCTGCATACTTTACACCAGCTACAAACAGAAAATCAGCAAGAAGCGCAGGCTACAGA
Source organism: uncultured Candidatus Melainabacteria bacterium (assembly GCA_949398305.1). Lineage (GTDB taxonomy): Bacteria > Cyanobacteriota > Vampirovibrionia > Gastranaerophilales > Gastranaerophilaceae > Zag111. The sequence goes on from CASLVD010000016.1 coordinate 29,889, forward strand.
AGTGAAGCTTCTGCAAGATTTGAACGCGGAATTGATATTGAAGCAGTAAAACCTGCTTTAATGCGCGCAATGCAGTTACTTGTTGAATACGCTGATGCTGAAGTTACCGGTATGGTTGAAGATGGCGAAAACAAGCTTGAACCGCTTGAAATTACATTACGCTACAATCAGATTAAAAGAATCCTGGGATGCGAAATCTCAGCAGACAGATGTATTAATATATTAGAAAACTTAGGATTCAAAAAACTTGGCGGAAACGATGCGGCAGCAAAATTCTTAGTTCCAAGTTTCAGAGCATACGATGTTACAAGAGAAATTGATTTAATCGAAGAAATCGCAAGAATTAACGGTTACGACAAAATCGCACCGACTCTTCCAAATAAATCACAAACTCCTGTTATTACATTAGGCGAAAAAGTTATTAAAAGAGTACACGAACTTATGCTTTCAGCAGGTTTAAATGAAATTCAAACAAGTTCGCTTATCGGAAAATCTCTGCTTGATAAGTTCAACATCCCGTATGATGATGAAAATGCCGTTAAAGTCGCAAACGCCGCTAGTGAAGAGTATTCAATGCTTCGTCAAACACTTGCCGCAAGTGCCCTAAACTGTATGAAATATAACTTCGATAACGGTCAAAAAATATTCTGGGGCTACGAAATCGGCAGAACTTACCTTAAAGTAGCCGAAGCTGATGAAAAAAATACCGGTGTTAAAGAAACTCTTGTACTTGAAGGAATTTTAACAGGCGAAGTTCAAAACTCAAAATGGCAAAACCCTGTAAAAACAGACTTCTTTACCGTAAAGGGTATTGTTGAAAATCTGTTTGAAGATTTACAAATTACAAGAAGAATCAAAATTGTTCCGCTTGAAGAAACAGAACTTTCTAAAACACATAAAATTTTCCATCCGTATAGAACCGCTGTAGTTTTATTACTTGGTAAAAAACCTCAGCCTATCGGATATTTCGGACAAATTCATCCGACACTTCAAGACAAATTAAAACTTAATCAGGAAGCATTTTTATTCAAAGTTGATTTAGATGAAGTAATCGGTGCAGTAAAAGAAACTGTTCCAAGATTTAAACACCTGCCTCAATTCCCTGAAGTTAAAAGGGATTTGGCTTTCATCATCAACGACACAGTATCTTGCGATGATATCCAAAAAGTTATTAAAAGCGGAGTAAAACAAAATATCTTCAAAGGTTCTGAAATATTTGACATTTATCAAGGCGAACATGTTGAAGAAGGTTTCAAAAGCGTAGCGTTCAGGATCTTTATGCAAGATGAAAATGCCACATTAACAGATGAAATTATTGAACAACAAATGACATCTGTTAGAGAAAAACTTCAAAAAGCATACGCTCAAATTTCATTCAGAGAATAAGGGGGTAAATGGTATTACCAATTATTTCCAAGTCATCTCAACAAAATATAAGAGGTTAATATGAAAAAATTATTTCTATTAATATTAATGGTATTTCTAGGCATAAATCTTGCAAATGCTAAAGATATCATGCCTGTACGCCCGAATATCAATCAGGTAAATTCTATCGGCTTATATCAAGTCGGAGATGATGTTCAAATTTATAAAGAGCCAAATGAAGAATCACAAATTCTTTACCGTGTAAGATGGAATAGTGATGAATTTTTTCCTAATGAAATAGGTTTTGAAAAGTTTTTCGTGGTATTTTTGCCTAAAAAATCACTTGAACTTGCGGCAGTAACCGATATGACCGATGATTGGGTTGAAATAATTTACGATAACCAAACAGGAAAAACCGGCTGGATAAAAATGGATGACCCGTATAAATTTATGACCTGGATTAATTTTTATAACACTTACGGTAAAAAATACGGACTTATGCTTTTAAAAAGCGCACCTGAATCCTGTAAAGATATCAAAGCATCAACCGAAGATAATGCAAAAACTATTTCAACAATGAATTACCCGCAAAAAATAAACCTCAGTGTAATTCGCGGGAACTGGGCACTTGTAAGTGTTATGGATTTAGATAAAACACCCAAAACGGGTTATATAAGATGGCGTTCTGATAACGGAGTTCGTTATTTCTTCCCTGCTATTAAATAAATATTTTACACAAAAAAAGG
>CASLVD010000017.1 GCA_949398305.1 uncultured Candidatus Melainabacteria bacterium
CGGGTTTTTCAAACCCGCCGCTTTTTGTTGTAAATACCCTAGTCTTCTAATGATTCATGACCTGATTTATGTGATTTTAGTAAAACTCCGCGTTTTGAAGTTTGAATAAAATCAATCATTTTTTCAATATATTCATTCATTGGAATTTCAGCTTTAATTTTTTCTATTGCCTGGGATGTATTGTAATCTTCTGAAATCAACAATTTAAAAGCTTCATTTGTTGCAGTTCTAATTTCTAACGGCACACCGCGGCGTTTAAGAGCAATAACATTAATTCCGCGCGGAACAGGAGGTCTGCCTTCGCCTTTTGAATATGGCAAAATATCCTGACGTGAAGCAGAAAATCCGCTTACAATAGCCATATCACCAATTCTGATGTTTTGATGGAATACACTCATTCCGCCAACAAAAGCACCAAAACCAACATGAACATGACCGCCAAGAGTTACAAGGTTAGCTAATATTACCTGATCATCAAGCACGCAGTTATGAGCAACGTGAGAACCAACCATTAATAAACATTTGTTACCAATTCTTGTTGTAAAATCTCCGCAAGCTGCACCTCTGTGAACTGTTACGTTTTCTTTGATAATTGTTTCATCACCAATAACAACTTTTGTATCTTCACCCTTATAACCCAAATCCTGAGGCTCAGAGCCGATTGTCGCAAAAGGTGAAATAGTACAATTTTTACCAATTTCGGCGTGTTCAATATGAGCATTAGAAATTACTCTTGTACCGCTTCCTATTTTTACACCTTCGCCAATTACAACATATGGTCCTATAATTGCATCTTCTGCAATTTGTGCTGACGGATGGATTATTGCTGTTTGATCTATCATTTTTACCCTCTTTCTTACTGACCGATATGTCAATTATATTACAAACCGCGGCAATATTAAAAACCTTTATATTATTTTAATATTTACAACAGAGGTAAAATATTATATTATCTAAAAAAAGAAGAGAGGTAAATTATGCATAAAACAATTTGGGACAAATACGCACAAGTTCTTGTTGACTATTCAACAGACATACAAAAAGGTGATTTGGTAATGATTAGCGCGCAGTCTTTTGAAGCTCGTGACTTAGTTAAAGCAATTTATAAAAGAGTTTTGGAAAAAGGAGCAAATCCTATTGTAAAAGTTTCATTAGGCGATCTTTCCGAAGTTTTCTTAAAAAACGCTACTGATGAACAATTAGATTATATTGATCCGATTACAAAACTTGAATATGAAACAGTGGATAAATTTATATCACTTGGCGCACCGTTAAACACTAAAAATATGGCACGCGCAGACCTTTCAAAACTTGCCCGAAGAGGAAAAGCGACAAAACAATTATCCGAAAAGCTTATGAAACGTTCAGCAGAAGGAACAGCAAAATGGGTTATCGCAGATGTCCCGACAAACGCACTCGCACAAGAAGCTAAAATGTCACTGGATGAATACGCAGAATTTCTATTCAAATCCTGCTACCTTGATTTAGACGATCCCGTTGCGAAATTAAAAGAACTTGACAAAAAACAAACCGAATGGGCAAATTACTTAAATGGTGTAAAACTACTCCGAATTACAGGCGAAAAAACAGATATTACATTTAACGTAGAAGGCAGAAAATGGATTAGCTGTTCGGGCTTGAACAACTATCCGGACGGTGAAGTATTCACTTCCCCTGTTGAAGACGGCATTAATGGCGAAATTTACTTTGATTACCCGCAAAACTACCGTGGCAACTCTGCTAAAGGAGTTCACCTATGGATTGAAAACGGACTTGTTGTAAAAGCCCAAGCTGAACAAGGCGAAGAATTCCTAAATGCAATGATTAATATGGATGAAGGCTCGCACGGAATCGGTGAAATCGCAATCGGTACAAACGATGAGATTCAGGAAATTACCGGAAACATACTGTTTGATGAAAAAATCGGCGGAGCAATCCATATGGCAGTCGGCGCCTCATACCCTGAAACCGGCGGGAAAAACGTATCCGGACTCCACTGGGATTTAATCAAAAACATGAAAAACGGAGGAAAAATATACGCTGACGGAGTTTTAATTTACGAAAACGGTAAAATGATTATTTAATAAATACATATTTTACAACTATTTTTTGCCACTTTGAATAAATGTTAAATTCATTTATTTAAAGTGGCAAAAAATTATTTTACACGTTTTATAACTCCTTAAAAAGGGAATAATACAGGAGTTATTATGTTAATTTCTAAAATACAAAGCAACTATTATACAAACCATAACAATATAACGGCGGCGAAAAACCGGCTCAAGAATTTAACAGGCGGCGAAAAACCGGCTCATTCGGCACCTCATAAAATTCCTGCCGGATATCGTTATGGCGCTGATATTCATTTTGGAGAATTCTTCGACCCTAACAGAACTGTTCCTCATATTGATTACGAAGAATATATGGCTATGAGTGAAATTTCTAAAAAAAGAATGCGTAAAAGATATAAAAACTTTTTCAAAGATAATCTAATCGATACTAAAGAAATGATTGATCAAAAATATCTTTATATGCCTCTCCAATCAGAAGTAACAATGGATGAATTTCTAAAAACATCAAAAATTTACACTAAATATAAAGATAATCCTATAATTTGTCTTGGACGGAGTCCAAAATGGTTTTTAAATGCAGTTCTTTGGATGAAAGATGGCATTAATGATTATAAATTTGTTGCATTCTCTAAAAACTGGTATATGGCAGACTATTTTACAGGTGAAATAGAAAGAGTTAACACTATGGCACCGACCTTAAAAGAAGAAAAAGCTTACCGTAAATACTTAGAACGAATAAAAGCAGATCCGCAAACTATTGTTAATCATATGAAGGAAACCGGCAAAAAAACTGTAATTACTGATTACATAGATACCGGTAAAGGTGTTACATCTTTCCTTGATGTATTGTCTCATTATGCCGAAGATTTAGGTATTCTTGAAGAATTTTGCAAATCAATACATATCGTTGGAATTGGCTCACTTTATAATATAGAACAAAGAACAAAAAAAGAAACCGCATATGCTCCAAAAGTTACAATGCCTGATAGAATGCTTCCATTTGAAAAAAGCGGACTATGGAGTTACAACATAACTCAGGAATTCTATGACATGGAATATAACATGTTTAAAGAAATGCTTATTAACCAGAACACAAACGAATGCCGTTCAACTTATTATCCACACGAAACCTGGACAATATACAAACCTGACAGATTCAAAACCGGCTTGATAACTGATATGAAAAAAGTAAAACAAATGCTAAAAGAACTAAAATCAACTAATCAAAGAACAATGTCATCATTCACACCTGCAATGTTCGATTACAGAAATCTGTTAAATTTTAGAATTCTTGACGCACTAAATGAACGTGGCTTATTAAAAGCAATACATAGATCTAAGATTTAATAAGGAAAAGGGGCTCGGAAGGTGAATTCCGCGCCCCACTTAATGTAAAGCGTATCAAAGTGATTCGGTCACTTTGACTTGTTAAGTCTTTTTACTGCCACTGCTGCTCGTCAGTCAGACCAAGTACTCTGTCTTGGATTATTGGCGACTCGACAGGCTCATCGCAGCTCTCGTTTGGACGAGTTTCGCTTACGTTTCACTCTTGCAAAAATCCGCTACTTAGCTGATGTTAATACATATTTAGCTGCGTTTGATGCAGGCTCTACTGTTGCATCGTGGAATACGATAGGAAACACATCTGTCATGTGGTTTGCATCATTCTTAACAGCACAAGGCTTTTCAACTTCCAATGAAGTTCCGCCTGTTCCATCATCACTTGCTGCAGTAGTACAAGTAACTTCTTTATTAGGTAATGTAACCCCGTTAACATCAATAAAACCTAAACAACTAGACAAATCTGCATCCGTAGATGAGCCATCCAAAACAGCTTTAGTCATTTGAGTACCAATAGGAAGTTCACAACCTTGAGCTGCAGGATCAAATGCAACAATAGCACCATCTGCTAATGTATATGCTCTGTACTTTTCATAATCATTGGAAATTGTAGCTTTACCAATTAAAGTATAAGGTTTTTCTTCACCATTTGCATTACGTACTAAATCACCAACTGTATCCTGCATTGTTTGACCGGTCAAAGTACCATTCAAAATAGAACAGAATGTCATAACTTCTTCAGGGTGTTCTGATGCAGCTGCAGCACCTTCCGCGCAAGCCGCTGATGTACCGGCATAATCAAAGTCATACTGCGCTTGAGCCATCAAACCTGCCTGGTTTAATGTAGATAATGTTTTCTTAAATTGTGATCTGAATTTTGCACCGTTTGTGTTTGCAATTAATGTTGGTATTGTCATAGCCGCAACTACACCAATAATACCTAAAGTAATCAATACTTCTGCAAGGGTAAAACCCTCCTCGGCCGGAGTGGGCACTTTGCTACAAACCTTAGCACTTTTTACATCAATGCACGACCTGCGGTGCTCAACCTGTGACATGTCCGCTAAAGTAAAACCGATTTTTGTCATCTGCTTGTAATCCTTTCTTTAATAAATACTTACAACATACCAACTTTATTATTAATACTTGGGGATTAATAACAAGTTTATATTATTATGTTGTCATATTGAGCCAAATTTGTCAAGTGTTATTGTTACATTGTGTCATTTTTTAAATCAAATAGATGAGATAATTTATTAATAGGGAGAAAATATGGCACTGCTTAGCAAACTTTTAGGGCTCAGAATAAGAGAACTTAGAAAAACCAGAAAACTTACGCAATCACAGCTTGCAGAATCAATCGGAATGGAAACAACCAACCTTTGCAAGCTTGAAAACGGCGGCCAATTACCAAAAGAAGAAAATATTGAAAAAATTGCTGCAGTATTTGATGTTCCAATAAAAGATTTATTTGATTTCGGGCACTTAAAATCCCGTGATGTCCTTCAAAAAGAGCTTATTGAAATAATTAAAACTTCAAATGATAAAGATGTCGAACTTTACTATAAACTCATAACTTCAATAAAAGAAAGAAGATAACAAAAAGACCGCCCAATGGGCGGTCTTTTTGATACTTGATATAAAGAACTATCTTTTTGAGAATTGGAATCTCTTACGAGCTTTCTTTCTACCATATTTTTTACGTTCTTTAACACGTGGGTCACGAGTTAATAGACCTTCAAGTTTAAGAACATTTTTGAATTCTTCGTTAGATTTTACAAGAGCTCTTGAAATACCGTGACGAATAGCGCCGCATTGTGACACTACACCGCCGCCTACTGCTTTAACTCTAACATCAAATCTGTCTTGAGTTTCAGTTAAAACAAGAGGTCTGTATACTAACATTTCGATAGCAGGTCTGTTACCGATATAATCTGTTAATTTTTTACCGTTAACGAAAATTCTGCCGCTGCCTTTTACTAATTTTACAACTGCAATAGAGGTTTTTCTACGGCCTGTTGCTTTAATTTCATCTGCCATTATTTAGCCTCCTTTTCTAAAACGATTGGTTTTTGAGCTGCATGCGGGTGTTCAGAACCAACATAAACTTTCAATTTGTTGAACTGTTCAGCACCCAATGTATTGTGTTGTAACATACCGCGAACAGCATGTTCAATAACGATTCTAGGATCTTTTTCCATTAATTCTTTGAAACTTGCTGATTTCAAACCACCCGGATATCCTGTGTGGTGTAAATAAATCTTATCAGTTTCTTTTTTACCTGTAACTTTCACTTTGTCAGCGTTGATAACGATTACGAAATCGCCTGTATCAACGTGCGGAGTGTATTCAGGTTTGTTTTTACCTCTTAAAATGTTAGCAACTCTTACAGCTAAGCGACCTAAAATTTCGCCTTCTGCATCGATTACATACCATTTTCTTTCAACTTCCAGAGGTTTAGCTGAATATGTTTTCATTGCTTTTCTCCAATTATAATTTAGTACATTACTTTCATTAGTGTTAATCCGTACGGACTAACTGTCATTCCAGCCTTACGGCGGTCTTTTGCCTCAAGAACTTCTTTCATATGTTCAGGTGGCAGGTTGTGCCCTTCTATTTCTAAAAGGGTTCCGACAATTGTTCTTACCATATTGTACAAAAACCTGTTTCCTACAATATCAATAATAACCTTGTCGCCGGCTTTTGAAACTTTCGCTTCGTATATTATGCAAATTTTGCTCGGGTTAAGCGTTCCGGAGCTTTTGAAACTTGAAAAATCGTGTTCTCCTAACAGATAATCTAAAGATTTTTGCATCCTAACCTCATCTGTCGGATATTTTACCCTCATCAAATCACCATCAAAAGCATTTTTACAGCGTCTGTTTATGAATTCAAACCTATAATGGCGTTTTTTTGCTGATTTTTGAGCGTGAAACGATTCATCAACTTCTCGTAAATCTGAAACTGATATATCATCAGGCAGGATTTCATTCATCTGGTAGAGAAACTTTGAAGCAACAATTGTTTCATCTGTATCAAAATGAACAACCTGACCGAGTGAGTTAACACCCTTATCAGTTCTTCCGGAAAAAATTGCACGAATCTGCCGGTTATTATGAGAGTCGGTGTTTTGCATTTCGGCTTCGCACCGACTACTACGTATCAATGTTCTAAGTGCTTTTTCAAGTTCACCTTGTATTGTCGGAGTTTCAATCTCTTTACCATTTTCAAATTGAATCTGGCTTCCTGAATAGTTTTTTCCGATATACTGAACCGAAATCGCGTATCGCTTCATCGTTGGCATTTCTGCTCGGGTTCCCTTCCGGCACCCTTACACCAATTGAATAAGTGCCATTTCTGAAGCGTCACCACGTCTTGGCGGTAAGTGGTAAATTCTTGTATATCCGCCTTTTTTCTCAGAATATTGTTTTCCGATAACTACGAACAATTTTCTAAGAACTGTTTGTGAAGCTAATTTTTTATCAGCTTGCGGTGTTTCAAATACTTCGCCTGAAGTTAAGTCGATGTATTTACCTGTTTCTTTATTGTAAATATATCTTGCAGCTTGGCGGATTGAGTGAAGGTCACCTTTTTTTGCAAGAGTGATAATCTTTTCAGCGTATGGTTTTAAAGCTTTTGCTCTAGCCATAGTTGTTGTGATTTCACCGTGTACAAAAAGTTCAGTAGCCAATGAACGCAACAAAGCCTTTCTCTGGTCTTGTGCTTTACCAAGCGTATGTTTTTTTGTTTGGTGTCTCATTTTTGTATCCTTTACTTATTAATTAATTGTATTGTCCATTAATTAACCGGGATTAACCGATTAAATCTTCTTCCACAGGGCTTGGAGCTAAGTCTAAACCGAAGTGGTGTAATCTTTCGATAACTTCATCTGATGATTTTTTACCGAAGTTTTTAATATTTAATAAATCATGTTCTGATTTTTTCAACAATTCTGACATTGAATTGATGCTTGCTCTTTTCAAGCAGTTGTAAGCTCTTACAGAAAGTTCCAATTCTTCAATTGTCATTGTAGGAGCTTCTTCAACATCATCTACAGTTTCTTCAATTTGAATTGAAGGAGCTGCAACAGGCTGACCTGTAATTGAAGCGATTTGCATAAAGTGTTCAATTAATAAATTTGATGCTTGGCTTAAAGCATTTTGAACATCTACTGAGCCGTTTGACCAGATTTCAAGAGTTAACTTATCAAAGTCTAAAGCATCCCCTACACGAGCGCTTTCAACATTGTAGCTTACTCTTTTGATTGGCATAAATGTAGCATCAATCGGTAATACATCAATTGAAGCGTCTTTAGCATCTCTTGGAACATCATTTGGAACATATCCTTTTCCTGAATCAACGATTACATCAGCATGGAATGAACCGCCGTCAGCAACTGTACAAATTAACCAGTCAGGGTTAACAACTTTAACGCCTGCAGGCAATTGGATATCACTTGCTAAAACAGGACCAGGTTTATCAACGTCAATTCTTAAGTGTTGAGATTCTTTAGAATCAGTTTTAACAACTAAACCTTTAAGATTTAGCATAACGTCAATAACGTCTTCTAAAACACCCGGAATTGCTGTATATTCGTGAGTAATACCTTCGATTCTTGCACTTGTAACAGCTGTACCTTCAAGACTTGATAATAATACGCGTCTTAAAGAGTTACCGATAGTAGTACCGAATCCTCTTTCTAACGGCTCAATTACAAATTTACCGTATTGTGAACCGTCAGAGCTGGTTGCTGTATTAACACATTTAATTTTTAATTCCATTCTTTTATTCTCCTAGTTATAATCTACTTTGCTAGTTATATAAGCTAATGCTTAATTACCTACAATTCCTACTTAGAATAGTATTCGATTACAAGTTGTTCCTTGATTTCCGGATCTAATTCTTCTCTTTCAGGAATTCTGTCGAAAGTAATCTTCAATGCTTCTTTATCGATTGTCATCCAAGCCGGAGCACAAGCCATATCGATCATTCCGATTACATCGTTTAAGTACTTAGAGCTTTTTGATTTAACTGTAACTACATCACCCGCTTTAACTAAGTATGATGGAATATCAACTTTTTTACCGTTAACTAAAACGTGACCGTGGTTAACGATTTGTCTTGTTTGTTTACGGGTAATACCGAAACCTGCTCTGAATAAGATGTTATCAAGTCTTGATTCTAATAATTGTAAAAGAATTGTACCTGTAACGCCTTTTCTTCTGGCAGCTTCATTGTAGTATTTTACGAATTGTTTTTCACTTACTAAATATGTGAATCTGATTTTTTGTTTTTCAGCTAAGTGAAGTGCATATTCAGAAAGTTTTTTTCTAACAGCACCGTGCTGACCTGAAGCTGTTTGTCTCATAGAAGATGTTAATTTTCTGTTTGACAAATCTTTAACTTTTTTATTTCTAAATAATTTATTAGTTGGTCCTGTATATCTTGACATTTTTTAATTTTCTCCTTTAACTTGTGCGGGGCATCTATGGTTTGCGTTTGGACTAGAATCGCAAGCCCCCGCGATAACTACTTTTGTTGAATCACCTTTTCTTTTCCCGCCTGTACAATCAAAGATTGCTTCCTTACGCTATCGCTTCAGTCTCAACGGCGGTCACATAATGTTTTGTCTCAGCCAGTCCTGCGCAACGCAGATCTGCTCCGGACTCCACACCGGCTAACGCATATTAAACACGTCTTTTCTTAGGTGGACGGCATCCATTGTGAGGGATAGGAGTTACGTCTTTAATAAGAGTAATTTCTAAACCTGCAGCCTGAATTGCTCTGATTGCAGTTTCTCTGCCTGAACCAGGTCCTTTGATATGAACTTCAACTTTTTTCATACCTTGATCGATTGATTTTTTAGCTACCATTTCAGCTGCTGACTGAGCTGCAAACGGAGTACCTTTTCTAGCTCCTTTGAAACCTGAAGCACCTGCTGTTGCCCAAGCAATAGCATTACCTTGAGTATCAGTAGAAGTTACAATTGTATTGTTGAAAGTTGACTGAATATGTACAACCCCTTGCAATACATTTTTCTTTTCTTTTCTTTTTGTTTTTTGTGGTCTTGCCATTTTTATTTCCTTTATTTTGTTACTTTTATTTTTTGTTTATTAAGTTTTAACTTATTCCGCCTGTGCAATCAAAGATTGCTTCGTTCCTTCACTATCGTTCCGGTCACAACGGCGGTCACATAATGTTCCGCTCCCTGCTCACTTGTTCTGCGAACCGACTCCGGAGCTTCACACCGGCTTCGCTAACCTATTTCTTTTTAGAAACCGGACCGGTTTTTTTACCGCGTTGAGTTCTTGCGTTTGTTTTAGTTCTTTGACCGCGGCATGGAAGTTTACGTTTGTGACGCATTCCTCTGAATGAACCGATTTCTTGAAGACGTTTAATATTCATTGTAATTTCACGTCTCAAATCACCTTCGATGTGATAGTTAGATAACTCATTACGTAATAATTTAATATCTTCATCTGTTAAGTCATCTGTTCTTAAATCCGGTGAAATACCTGTAGCAGCTAAGATTTTTTTAGCTCTAGTCGGTCCTATACCGAAAATATAAGTTAATGCGATTTCCATTCTTTTGTTACGAGGTAGGTCTACCCCTACTAGTCTTGCCATTTTCTTTTTCTCCTTTTCTTGGCTTTTGTGCAACTTCGGAATTTTCAGTTTTGGAATTTTACTTTCCTATCATAGCAAGCGCCCTATAAAGGCAACTGTCCTATTTACTGCCACCCCTTATTGCACCGGGTGTTAGATTTTTTTGGGTATGAGGGATAAATACTTCCTCACCAGCCCCGCTTTTAGTCTTGGGCTCAGACTTCCAATTGTATTAGATTATTGCTTCACACTTCGCAGTCATTCACTTCATTTTATTTCATAAAATTTTCGTTCATTAGCTCCGCGCTACTTCGAGTTTGCTCACTTACGTTCGCGCCACTCTACGCAAAATCTAACCCTGTCTTTGTTTGTGTTTAGGGTTTTCACAAATTACGGCAATTCTGCCTTTTCTTTTAATGCACTTACATTTGTCGCACATTTTTTTTACTGATGATCTTACTTTCATTTTGTTTTCCTTTATATATAAGTTTGTACGTGAGATTTTTTGTTATTTTAGCCTAAAGGTTATTCTTCCTCTGGTAAGGTCGTATGGAGTCATTTCGACTTTTACCTTATCACCAGGCAATATTCTGATGAAATTTTTTCTAATTTTGCCTGATATATGTGCCAGAATTTCATGATCATTTTCGAGTTTCACTCTGAACATTGCATTTGGCATGGATTCAATAATCGTACCTTCTAGTTCTATTACGTCTTTTGCCATATTTTCCTCATTTTCGGCTTTGTAAAACTACCCACAATACATGGGCTATTTTAATTCTACTTGCAAAATATTTGATTGCAAGCGGTTTTGAATAGGATTTTAAGGATACTTAACATTAGGGTTTATTAAATGTTTTTATAAAAATACAACACAACCACTCTGCGGCAGTTTCGTCAAAAAGTCTTTCAAAATGATAGCTTTACCATGTTTGTAAATTTTTATTAAGATTTTTAATGTGCAATAATTTAATTAAACAAACATTCATGATTGTAAACATTATTGCAACTGTAAAAAACTCGTGATAACATAAAATTATGCAAACTAATCTTGAAACTGTTATTATCAAAAGAATGACCCCTGAAGATATTGACGGGGTTATAAAGATTGAAGAATCTGCCTATGGCGATCACCATTGGTCAAAAGATTCTTTCTTAAATGAAGTTAATAACGAACTTGCAAGGTATTACACTCTTTACACACCTGACGGCATATTAGCAGGCTATGCCGGATGTTGGCACATATTAGAAGAAGCACACATAACAACAGTTGCTGTTGCTCCGGATTATCGCAGAAAAAATTACGGCCAATGTCTTTTAAAACAAATTATAGACGATTGTTACAACGAAAAAATAAAATATATTACCCTTGAAGTCAGAGTAAGCAATACAGCCGCTATCAATCTTTATACCAAATACGGATTTTCTTCATTTGGAACAAGAAAAGGCTACTATCAGAACAACAATGAAGATGCACTCATTATGTGGACAAAAAATATTTTCTTTGATGAGTTTAAAAACAACTATGAAAAAATTATAAAAGATTTGCAGGAAAAAATTATAATAAAATGAGCCAAGATATTTTGATACCAAAAATGAAACGGATAGACAGGAACAAAAGAAGGATAAAAATCCCTCTTATCAATCTTGCCGCAATCTTTTTTTGCACTTTAATAATTATAGGCTCAACTTTTATAAATTTTGATATCAAACATTACATAATTCCGTCAGGCATCTTCTCTAACAAAGGATTGTCTGCAGATGATTTTGTGTACAGCTTCTTTTTAATTCCACAGATACCTGTAATTATGTTTGTTTGTTCTGTTTTAGGTCGAAAGCTTTCACTAACAAGTATTATGCTTTATATAACAATTGGTTTATTTTTAGCTCCGGTGTTCGGACTTGGCGGCGGAATAAAATATTTGGCTCAATATGGATTCGGCTACATTCTGGCCTACATTCCGGCTGTAATGATAGCTGGAAGATTTTTAAGCAACAAATATTCATTTAAAAATATGATACTTGCCGCAATTACAGGGGTATTAACAATTCATATCCTTGGAATCCTGTATATGATTGTTATTGCATTAATAAAACATGCAGGCGGTACTTTTATTTCCGGTTGGATTGAAGCTCAAAGCGGTTTAAAAATAATATACGACCTAATTGCAAGTTTTGTGTTAATCCTTATCGGGAAATATCTTCATAAAGGCTTAACATTCATAATTGACTAAGTTATTGCCAGTTAATGCTTTCTATGCTACAATAACTGTCAAGGAAGGTGAATTTATGAACTTTTTAAATATTATTGCAGATATACCTATTTTAATTGTAATAATTGTATTTATATCATCTACAATATACTGTTTTTCAAAATATAGTGCAACAGGTAAAAATCTTCAGTTAATAATAAATTACATGGAAGGATTTAAGAAAAACGACTTAAACTTCAGGTTTAAAGAAATAGATACCTGGATGAGTCAGAATCCTTATGTTTCAGCTGCTTGGATGGAATTTAAAAACACTCTTGTATTTTCTGAATCCATAGCTTTAAAATCCGGCAGCGACAACGTTAAATATCAAGATATATCATCAACAGTTCAAAATGTTCAAACAACATCTGATCCTTTGTATTACTTCAACGAAGAAACACTTGTTACATCAAAATTCAACTTCAAAATGATTCAAACAATGCCGACAATTTTAACAGGTTTTGGTCCGTTGTTCACTTTTTTAAACATTGCAATTGCATTCGGAAAAATTGATTTTTCGACTCAGGAAAAAACAATCGCATCTGTTTCAAGCTTTATGACAAGCATGCAGACTGCGGCACTTGTATCAGTTATTGCAGTAGGTTCATCATTAATTTATTTGATGCTTGAAAGAGTTATGTTCAACAAACTTTGCAAAACTCCGATGATAAGAATTCAAGAAATTATGGGCGGATTGTTTGCAAGCATTTCAGCTGAAAAATTCTTATACGAACTTTTAAGAGAATCTAAAGTTCAGAACAACACCTCAAACAACCTTGTAACAGAAATTCCTGTACAATTTAAAACAGCATTTAACGCAAGTATGGCAACAAACCTTGTTCCATATCTTGAAAACCTGATTTTCGGGCTAAATCAGCTTAATAAACAGCTCAAAGAATCAATGAAAGAAAAGAAAGCCGCAGATGTTGTGGATGAGTTATTTTAAAGGATAATAATGGGTATAAAGTTCAGAGCACAACAGAATAATTCAGATTCGGAAGGTAATATCTTCTGGGTAACAATGGCAGACCTTTTATTGGGTTTGGCAATTATTTTTATTACACTGTTTGTGCTTGCAATGACAGGATTTTCACAGCAATCCGTTCAACAGCAAAAGGTTCAGATGGAAGTTTCTGAAAAAATCAGCGGTGAACTTGAGAAAGAAAATATTCAAGTTGATATAGACAAAATGACTGGTGATTTAAAAATTTCTGATGTTGAACTTTTTGAACTTTCAAGCTGGGAACTTTCAGATAACGGTAAAAAGTTACTGGATAAGGTCGCTCCAATTTATATTAATTCAATTTTTGCCGATAAAGAGCTGGCTGAACAAATTCAGTATATTTACATTCAAGGTCACACAGATTCCCAGATGTTTGCCGGCGTAACCTCTAAAGATGAACAGTTTTTACGCAATATGGATTTAAGCTTAAAACGTGCAAATGCAGTTGCAGAGTACATTTTCAAAACAAATTACGATAAAAAATACGCTGAACAATTTAGAAAAATTATTGTTGTCGAAGGTAAAAGCTATAACGAACCAATTTTGGTTAACGGAGTTGAAGACTTTGACAAAAGCCGCCGTGTTGAGTTAAAATTAAAAGTCAAAGACTGGAATGTATCAACAGCCCTAGGACTAAAGAAAGATTAGATTATGCTAGATGAAAATAATATAATAGAAACCATAAATATGATTAAACTGTACAACCTTGATATCAGAACGGTTACGCTAGCTCTGAGTTTGAGAGATTGTATTGATACAGACATTGATGTGGTGTGCAGCAATATTTATAACAAGATTAAAAAATATGCAAAAAATCTTGTAGAATACGCAGATGAACTTGCTGACGAGTATTCTATACCGATTATTAATAAAAGAATCGCAGTTACTCCTATTTCATTTATTGGAGAATCCTGCAAAAATCCTGATTACGTTAAAATAGCAAAAACCCTTGATAAAGCGGCAGAAGAAGTCGGAGTAAACTTTATCGGTGGATTTTCAGCTCTGGTTGAAAAAGGCTGCACTAAAGGCGATAAACTTTTAATAGAAAGTATTCCAGAAGCTCTAGCTCAAACTGAAAGAGTTTGTTCATCGGTTAATCTTGCGACTTCAAAAGCCGGAATAAATATGGACGCTGTTTTAAAAATGTCTGAAATCATTAAAAAAGCAGCAGAAATTACAGCTGATCGTGATGGAATAGGGGCAGCAAAACTTGTAGTATTTTGTAATGTGCCGGGAGACAATCCGTTCATGGCAGGAGCTTTTTGCGGAATGGGAGAACCTGAATGCGCTTTAAACGTTGGTGTTTCAGGTCCGGGAGTAGTTAGAGCTGCAGTTGATGCCCTTCCAAAAGATGCAGATATGAGCGAACTGGCAAACAAAATTAAAGAAATTGCATACAAAATAACTTCTACCGGTGAACTGGTCGGAAGAAAACTTGCTAAAAGACTTGATATACCGTTTGGTGTAATTGATTTATCATTGGCGCCGACACCGGCACCGGGTGATAGCGTTGCAGGGATTTTTCAGGCAATGGGCTTGGAGCATGCAGGAGCACACGGTACTACAGCCGCTTTAGCAATGCTTAATGATGCTGTTAAAAAAGGCGGCATAATGGCAAGTTCACACGTTGGCGGATTGTCAGGAGCTTTTATTCCCGTATCGGAAGATGCCGGAATGATTGAAGCCGCAACAAAAGGATATCTTGTCTTTGATAAACTTGAAGCAATGACATCAGTTTGTTCTGTAGGGCTTGATATGATAGCAATCCCCGGTAAAACTCCTGCAAGCACAATTGCAGGTATAATAGCAGATGAAATGGCAATTGGTATGATTAATAAAAAAACAACAGCTGTAAGAATTATTCCGGCCTACGGCAAAGATGTCGGCGACAGAATTTCTTACGGCGGGCTTCTTGGAGAAGCTCCAATTATGCCGGTAAATGAACTTTCATCAGCAACATTTGTACAACGCGGCGGCAGAATTCCTGCTCCAATTCACAGTCTAAATAATTAAAAAAGGAAAACAAATGGCAAGAACAAGATCCATTTCAAAATTTGATAATTCATTAATTGAATTTTTAATAAAAGCAATGTCAGACAAATATGGCAATGCAAAAAGCTATGCATACAGATATAATAACCTGAAAGTATCTATGGATCCCAGAGCTATTTCAGACCCGCATATTTTTGTTACAGTAGGAATATCCGAAGCTGTTTTTTCAATAATAGACGGGAAGAAAATGGAAGGCGGCTTAGGACCTGAAGACGGTTATGTAAAAAGATGGATTGAACGTACTAATATTAATAAAGAGTTAATGTCTCATTGGAAATTATTAAAAGATGCCATAACCGCAGAAGAATCAGAAGATCTAAACAAAAAGGCATCAGCAGTTTCAAGATTAAGACGTGCTGAAACAGCAAATGTGGATTTAGGTGTTGATATGACAGGTACAGGTATCAACACAACAAAACAAGAAGAACTTGAAAGAAAAAGAAACAGATTAAAAGGTTTCAAAAAAGATATAGATAAAAACGATAAATAAAGGATTCACCTATGAAAACGCTCCATGAGCTTGCCACTAAACTACAACAATATATTATTAAATCACAGCAAGATGCCCATAACTCAACCAATATGAATATAACAAAGTATAATAATCTTAAGCTGCGTATGGAAACTAAGCTCCATTACCCTAATATTATTATAACAATCGGCATTTCAGAAGCTACATTTAATATTAAAGAAGGTACCAAAACAGACGGAAGTTTAGGACCTGACGAAAGATACGTAAAAAAATGGCTTGGCGGGAGTTCAGTTATTTCAGATTTAAAAGAAATCTACATTGCAATGAGTGATTTAATTAAAGCTGAAGATGAAAATAAAGCAATTGCATTAGAAGGTGAAGCTGATGAAGCCAAAAAAGACACTCCGCGCAAACAAAAATTCAAAGAACTTTTAACAACTGCAATGCCGTTAGATGAAGAAACCGAAGGTGAAGGCGAAGATAACGAAGAATTATTATCAGTAGAAGAAAGCATGCACAAAGAATCTGCTATTGATGAAATTGCCGAAACAAAACCGGAAACCGTTGAACAGGTTAAAAAAGGCTTGAAAGATATGCTAAAATCAATGTTCAGAAGAAAGTAATATATTAACTTAATGTCATTCTGAATTTAATTCAGAATCTTTACAGATTCCGGCTCGGAGGCCGGAATGACAATCATTTAGAGCCGACAGCTTTTTTAGATCTTAATTTTCTGTGATATGTAATTGCAAACCTGTGCGCTTCATCTCTTATACGCTGTATTAAAAACAATGCACTGGATTCTCGCGGCAAAAGAATAGATTTAGACTGATGAGGAAGGAAAACTTCTTCCTGACGTTTTGCAAGGCTGACAAAATCAATTCCGGTCACACCCATATCCTCAACAATCTGCATAACACTGGATAACTGTCCTTTACCACCGTCAATTATAATTAAATCCGGTTTTTCCCAGCCTTTTTCACCGAGACGTGAAAGCCTGCGGGTTAAAACTTCTTTCATTGAAAGAAAATCATCCGGCTTTCCTTCTGTTGTTTTAATTTTAAATTTACGATAATCGGATTTTTTACTTAAACCATTTACAAAAGTTACCATTGAAGCAACCGTGTTTGTCCCTTGAATATGCGAAATATCATAACATTCCATGCGATACGGGAAATTATTTAATTTCAATTTTTCTTTTAAATAAGAGCCGATATTATTAAAATCCTCATTGATTTTGGACATTTTTTTGAGTTTAGCATTATCAAGAACAACACGGCAGTTTTTATCGGCTAATGTTTGAAGTTCTTTTCCTTGTGCAGATTTACCGTAACTTATTTTAACCTTTTTCCCTGAAATTATATTCAGCCACTCTTCATACAAAGCTTTATCCCCGACAGCTTCTAATTCATTCGAAACGATTTTATCAGGGAATTCCAGAGTTAAAGTATTATAATATTCCTTGAAAAATGTAGCAAAAAATTCGGTTTTATCTTCTTCTTCAACATCATATGTAAAATCTTTTTTATCAATAAGCCGTCCTTCTCTAATCATCATAATAACAATAGCAAGGATTCCGTCCTCGTGCGCTAAAGATATTATATCTTCATTAAGCTTGGTATTTTCATACACAACTTTTTGTTTTTCAAGTGTTTTTTTAAGATCAAGATAGCTATCCCTAAGCTTCGCAGCTTTTTCAAACTGTTCGCTGTCTGAATATTTTTGAATTTGTTCCATAATCTGTTTCATAAGTTCAGATTGTTTACCTGATAAAAACAGTTCCGCCTGATGAACAATAGCTTTATATTCTTCACTTGTCACAAGGTTTTGACAAGGTGCAAGACATTTCCCGATATGATAATAAAGACACGGACGAGATTTAAATTTAGGCGATTTGCATTGTTTCAGCGGAAAAATCTTTTTCAAAAAATCCAAAGTGGAATGCATCGCGCGAACATCTGTATAAGGTCCGTAATACTTTCCTTTTTCAGGATTCATATTGCGTTTTCTTACAATGGAAATCCTAGGGAAATCTTCATTTGTAATAAGAAAATACGGATATTTTTTGTCATCCTTTAACAAAATATTATAACGGGGCTTGTGTTTTTTTATCAAATGACTTTCAAGGATTAAAGCTTCAACCTCGGTGTTTGTGATGATATATTCCAAACGTTCAATCTGAGAGACCAGAACATTAACCTTTACACTATCGTGATGTTTACGGTTAAAATAAGACATAACACGGCGTTTTAAAATTTTTGCTTTCCCGACATAAATGATTTCATTGTCGGAATTGTAATAAATATAACACCCAGGCAGTGACGGCAAAAGCTTTAAACTCTCTTTTAACTTATCATTCATACAATCATTATATCATAGGTCGCTATCTTTTGTGTATATAGATTTCATAATCAAGGATATCAAGAATTTCTACCAATTCTGAAACACGTATTGTTTTATTACGAAACTTATTGCTCAAGTTTCTATTGCTATCCGATTTATTAAACTTTTTATTAACTTCTTCTTTTACCTTAGTAACCGTAAGACCGTTTAAAGCTGCCAAATATTTTATTTGAAGAGCCAAGTTTTCAGTTTCTAATTTTACTTCTTTATCCATCCCCCAATAATACTATTTTTAGTGAATAAAACCAACATACCTTGACTTTATTCATTGATTAATGTATTAATACATTTAATAATGAATTAAAAATAACAGGAGAATAAATGAAAAAAGGTTTTACATTAGCAGAAGTACTTATAACATTAGGCATAATCGGGGTTGTTGCTGCAATGACTATTCCTAATCTAATAACTCACAATCAAAAAGAGGAAACCGTAACAAAATTAAGACGAGCAATCTCAGTATTTAATCAGGCTTACAAATTATCCTTTGACGAATTAGGAAACCCGACACCCGAAGAAGCTTTTGCAATGGGTCCTGAAGAATATATAAAAACCTACTGGGCACCATATATAAAAATAAATCATATATGCCTGAAATATTCTGACTGCGGTTATGAATCACTTACACCTATGACCTTCGCAAATGGGGAAAAAAATACCTCAAATATAATAAACAAAACCAGCAGAATTGGTATTACAACAATGGACGGGTTTACATATATAATTTTCACATCTAGCTGGAATAATGATACAAACTCATTTTCTAACCCAAATTCACTGGTAATCGTCGATATAAACGGCAGTCATAAACCTAACAAATTAGGGAAAGACATCTTTTATCTAACAAGGGTAGAAGACAAAGGAGTTTTCCCTGAATGCTATAATTGTAAAAGAGATTATATAGAAAAAGATTGTTCTTCTTACGGAATATATTGCGCAGAAAAAATTCGACGTGCAGGATGGAAAATCGAAAAAGATTATCCGTGGTAATAATTATCAAAAATATCCATGGTAATTTTTCTGCTATTATAATATTATGGAAACGAATATTTATGCAATAACAGATTCCCATCAGGAAAGCAGGAATCTAAGCAGACTTTTAAGCGGAATTTATAATTATCAAAAAGACTCAAATAAACCTTTTTTAATTCTTGATGCGGGAGATTTATTTAAAGGAATTTATGATAAAGATTTATCTGTTAATGCGTATTTAAAATTAAAAGAATTATTACCGCAAGCAGAGATTGTAATAACTTTAGGCAACAACGACTTTGGATTCAAAAAATCTGATTTTGAGTATTTAAAAGATACTGTTAAAAAATTCCAAAAAGCTGGAATAAAAGTTGTTTGCGCAAATCTTTCCCCAAAATTTATATCTGAATACGAAATAATCCATATAAACGGTGAAAAAATTCTCATCACAGGATTTTGTCTGAATAATTCTTGTGCTAAAAAATTCGGCTATGAACTAACCCAGCCGGAAGAAAGCTTCGAAAAACTAATTGAATCAATAAATGAAGAGTATGATAAAATTATTGTCCTCAATCATCACTGGTACACATACAGCAAAAATCTAAAAGATAAATTTCCTCAAATTGATTTAATAATAGGCGGTCACGAACATTCCCCTATAGAACCGGATTTTGAAAGAAATATCTATTACCCGTATTCATTTGCCCGTTCAATGTATAAAATTACACCGGACAAAATTGAAGAAATTCCGGTTGATACATTAAACTTTATTCCGGAATTTGAAAATCCGATAATAGAATATGAACAAAAAACAAAACTAAAAGAACCTGTAGTAAAACGAGTTTTAAATCTTACAAAAAAATACTCTGATGCCTGTCCTTTAGGAACATTTATTTCAGACAAAATGAAAGAAGCAGGAAATACAGATATAGCGTTCCATTCTACAGGCTTTACAATGTATCCGTTAAGACTTGAAGATAGCCCGTTTATTACAAAATATGACATTGAACGTGTAATTTGCGCCTCTACAAGTATTGAGAAAATAGAAATTACGGCAAAAGATTTAAAAAAAGTTTTTGAAAATGCTTTTTTATACAGAATGCTGCAAGATCGCGGGAATTCAAGATTTTTACAGTGCTCGCAAAACATTACAATCACCGGACAAAGCAGTAATAATAATTCATATAAAATCATTCAAATTTCTATAAATAATGAAAATCTTCTTGATGAAAACCAGAATCCTATAAATCCTGATAAAAAATATACCTGTACAATCGATCATTATATAGGAACAGGCGAACAAGGGTTTGAGGTATTAAAAAATATTCCCAAAACAACAATTATTAAAAACGGAAAAGAAATTGCTCTAAACGAGTTGTTCTATGAAGCCTTGCAACAAGCTGAAAAAAACTTTAACGGCAACAGCGAATATCCGTGCTTTAAAATCAATGAAAACTAAATAACCAAAGCTTTAACCACTTTATAAATATCAACAATCTTATTAGGATTTGAATCTACCATATCTATAATCAGTTCTCGCAAATCCTTATCCGGCTGCAGGTGTTCGAAATCAAAAATTTCTACATTTGAAGTATCTAAAGCTTTTATTAACTTTTCCAGAGTATCACAAGAAGGAAAACTGTTTCCTGTTTCAATTTTTACAAGCGAACGCACGCCTATACTTATCATTTCTGCAAGTTTTTCCTGCGTTAAGCCTTTACGTTTCCGTAATTCTTTTATTCTTAAACCAAATTTTTGTTGAAAAGTCATACCCATATTTTATATTATATCTGCCAAACCTCAGTGGTAAAAGGTATTACCAGTACCGATTGACATAATAAAAGGTATTGTAATATCATATAACAAGTATCAAAAGTTCAATAAATTAAACAATTAGGAATAGACAATTCACATATGGAAAAGAAAATAAGATTTTATAATGTAGATTTTTTAAGATTTTTATTAGCTGTCCAAATTGTTGTACGCCACCAAATTTGTAAATGGGCAGGGTTAGACGATTTTACTGCACTTGTATCTTCAAAATTTAATTTATGGTCAATAGCTGTTGAATTCTTTTTCATACTTGCAGGATTTTTCATGTTTCTAGGGATAAAAAAAGAAACTGATACTCTGGACTTTGCCAAGAAAAGATTCCTAAGACTTGCGCCTTTAGTGTGGTTTTTAGTAATTATTTCTGCAATAATTTCACCAGTAATTAATGTAAAATTTTCATATGACGGAAATATTTTAACAATACCGTTGATGCATTCGATTGGCTTTACACCCACAAGTATAACAGGCGGAACAATTAATGGTACAATATGGTTCGTTTCTGTATTATTTTGGTGCTCATTGTTCTACTTTTATATATATAAAATTTTTGATAAAAAATACCTTAATCTAATTATAGCCTCTATTATTGTATTTTGTTACGGAACAATACTCAACTTTAATCATTTTTCATATAACATCATTGTTAAAAATGTATTTTACTTCTGTAATACCGGTGTTCTTAGAGGACTTGCAGGACTGGGTGTCGGATACTTTATTGCAATGTTTTATAAATCAGGATTTTTGCAAAATTGCACAAAAAAAGTTCAAGCATTCATATCTGTAATCGAATTCGGACTTGTAGGATTTTTTACATATTACCTGTTTTTCTCCCCTAAGCTGCCGGGAAAAACCGCAATGACTTATATTATTTGTTTTTCAACCTTATTTTATTTATTTTTAGTAAAACAAGGATTTATATCAAGATTACTGGATAACAAATACCTTGCAAAACTCGGACAGTATTCATACAGTATTTATGTGATGCATTCTGCAGTACTTTGCACAATCTTATATACAATATTCAAACCTCATCTTGATTTTGTACAATCCCATCTGGCACTTTGTTTCTGGGGTGAATTGACTATCGCAATTGCCATCGGAATTTTAACATACTATTTTGTCGAATCTCCGGTAAATAAATTCATCACTCAAAAGTTTTTAAAACATTAACAAAATAAAAATTTTATGATACAATCAGCTTATATTGTATTTTGAAGAGGAGATAAAATATGCGTACAGAAGAAAGAACCTTTATTGCAGTAAAACCTGACGGTGTTCAAAGAGGTTTAATCGGTGAAATTGTAAAAAGATTTGAAACCAAAGGTTATAAAGTAATCGGTTTAAAAATGCTTCATGTTACAGATGAACAAGCAAAAGCACATTACGCCGAACACGAAGGAAAACCTTTCTATCCGAGACTTATCAGATATATTCAAAGCGGGCCTATTGTTGCAATGGTTATTCAAGGATATAACGCAGTAGCAGGTTCACGCCATATTATGGGTTCTACAAACCCTGACACTGCAGAAGTCGGCACAATCAGAGCAGATTTTGCACAGGTTATGGAATATAATATTGTACACGGTTCTGATTCTGTTGAAAGCGCTGAAAGAGAAATCAAAATCTATTTCAACGAAAACGAACTTTTCCCTGAAGGAAAATGTATGTCTGAACTTGTTATTGAAAGCTTAGACGCCGACTAATAATACAAAACAGTCACCCTGAACTAGATTCAGGGTCTATCAATACCAATAAGATAGATTCCGAATCAAGTTCGGAATGACATAAGAAAAAATTATGAACGAAAAAGATTATTTTAACTATGAATTAATACATGAAGATGCGCAAACAGGTGCCCGTGCAGGGATTTTAACAACTCCGCACGGCAAAATCGAAACACCTATTTTCATGCCTGTAGGTACAAATTCAACCGTAAAATCTCTAACCTGTGACCAAATTAAAAATACTGGTGCTCAAATTATTCTTTCAAATTCATACCACTTGTATTTACGTGCCGGGACTAAGAGAATAAGAGATTTTGGCGGAATCCACGGCTGGATGAACTGGGATAAACCTGTTTTAACAGATTCCGGCGGATTTCAGGTATTTTCGCTTGCTCATTTAAGAAAAATAACAGAAGACGGTGTAGAATTCCGTGACCCTAAAGACGGTACAAAGCACTTTATTTCACCTGAAGTTTCAATGGAAATTCAGCAAGATATCGGTGCTGATATCATTATGGCATTTGATGAATGTGCCCCGTACCCTTGTGATTACGAAACAGCAAAAGCTGCAATGGAAAGAACTCACCGCTGGCTGGAACGCTGCTTCAAAGCTAAAACTAACCCGAAGCAAGCTCTTTTCCCAATTGTTCAGGGTGCATTTTTTGATGATTTAAGAGAAGAAAGCGCACGTGTAATTTCGACCTTTGATGCTGTAGGTTATGCTATAGGCGGGTTAAGTGTTGGTGAATCTAAAGATATTATGAACCATTTTACAGAATTCACTGCTCCGCTTCTTCCTAAATATAAACCGCGTTATCTGATGGGGGTAGGAACTCCTGAGGACTTGCTTAACGGTATAAAACACGGCATAGATATGTTTGACTGTGTTCTTCCTACAAGAAATGCTCGCCATGGTTCATTCTTCACCTGGAACGGAAAAGCAAATATTAAAAATGAGAAATTTAAAGATGATCATGCACCGCTTGTTGAAGGATGCGACTGTTATGCCTGCCGTAATCATTCAAGAGCATATATAAGACATCTTTGGAAATGTCAGGAAGCAACAGCATCAACACTTTTATCTATTCATAACATAAAATTCCTGATAGATTTTGCAAAAAAATGTCGTCAAGCAATTTTAGAAGACAGATATTTAGATTTTTATAACGAACATTACAATAATTTAGTCAAATAAAAAACTTCCCGAATGGGAAGTTTTTTAAGTTTAAAAGAATGATTTAGTACCTTTACCGCCTGCATTCCAATATGAATTTCCTTGACTTCTTTGTTTAGTCTGAACTTTAACTCTTGGCTGACGTCTTTCAGGAACAGGTTTTCCTTCTGCTGCCGCATTTTGCGGAACCATATTCGGGTTTAACTGACTTACAGGTGTGAAAGTTGCATCTGTAGCCCCGGGAACTGATACTTGTACACCATTTTTTGCATCCGTTGCAGGTATTGTAACAGGTTTTGTTCCTGATAAAACTGCAGGACTAAGAGGTTCTAACAATAACGGTTCTGTCGCCATTGCAGACATTGTTGTTAATGAAATTAATGTTAGTAATAATGCTAATTTTTTCATTTAGTTACTCCTATTATATTTTATGCTGATAATATACTTATATAACTTAATCATATAAAAATCAAACATGAAAAAATTTGTTATATAATTATAAAAAACAAAAAGGAAATAAAAATGCGCGAAAGATTACCCGAATATTTAAAAAGACCGATAATTGATACAGATACAACAAGAAATGTAAGAAAAATCTTAAAACACAACTGCCTGAACACTGTTTGCGAAAACGCGAGATGTCCTAACAAAAACGAATGTTATACAAAAAATACAGCAACATTTTTGATTATGGGAAATGTCTGCACCAGAAACTGCCGTTACTGCAATATTTCCTGCGAAAAACCGCAGCCGCTTGATTCAAATGAGCCTGAACACATTGCAAAAGCAGTAAAGGATTTAGGATTAAAATATGCAGTAATCACATCTGTTACGCGTGATGATTTAGAAGACGGCGGGGCTGAACATTTTGCGCAGTGTATTTATCAAATTAGAAAAACTTCACCGGATACCAAAATCGAGATTCTTACACCTGATTTTAAAAATAACAAATCAGCGCTTGATACAATAATAAATGCCCGTCCGGATGTTTTCAACCACAATATAGAAACAGTAAGAGCTATATTTAAAACAGCAAGACCTCAAGGGAATTATGATAATTCACTCGAAGTCTTGAAGTACATAAAGGAAAACAGCAAGATAGAAACAAAATCAGGACTTATGATAGGTTTAGGTGAAACTTTTGACCAAATAGAAGAAACTTTAAAAGACTTACATACTTGCGGCTGTGATATTTTAACAATCGGTCAATATATTCAGCCGTCAAAAGCACATCTTCCGGTTGCAAAATACTATAAACCCGAAGAGTATGATAAATTGAAGGAACTTGCCGCATCAGTCGGAATAACCCGTCATCAAATCGGGCCGCTTGTCAGAAGTTCTTATAATGCGGCAAGCCTTGCTTGATTTATTTCATCTTTTTAACCACGTTATCTGTGATATCTTCACCGCCGGAAATAACCATTCCTGTTGGTAATACAAGATTGTAATTTGATTTCTGGGCTTCTTTATTTATGACATTTTTGATATTGTCATTAATTTTTGCGAGTTTAGAATTATATTTCTCGTCAATTTCTTTTTTCTTTGTTTCAATCTGTTTTCTATATGCAGCTTCTTTTTGCAGAAGTTTAGATTTATCAGGTTCGTTCAATAATTCATTTTGAGCTTTTGAGATAAGAATATTTAATTCTTCCATATCTTTATCCTGCAAGCGTTTCAGCTCTTGAATTTCACTTGAATTTGACAAAACTGTCGGAACATCAATTACTGCGACTTTGTATTTCGGGAAAGAAACAGCAACATCGTTCATATTGTAACCAACACAAAAAACAAGAACACACGCAATAATAAACCAAATATTATTTTTCATTTAATCCCCGTCCTTTCATTATCTGATTACCAATATGCTAAACTATTTGATAAAAAACTAAATCAGCCAACAGGCTAGGGGTAAATATAGCTACAACTTTTTCCAAGTCATTACATTTCTTTAAGGAGTGGTAACTCGGCGCAGGCGAAATTGCCTGCGCCGAGTTTAATTAAGCATTATTATGCGGAAATCCACAAGTTCTATAGTATGATGAAACTTGAACACCATCATTACGGGTATACCCGCTTACCTGATATGTTCCGGCACAACCTGTCCTGCCTGAATGAGTATTGTAACTCACCGGACGTGGGGCATTAACGACTGCACCATTTCGCAGCCTATCATTTATCGCATCATCAAATAAAGCATATAGTTCTTTTGGAATATCTTCAACTTCGTAGGATTTTAATTCACCTTTAATATATTTATTTTTCCATTCAGGATTATTTTGTTCATAAACACTTGCCGGCTGAGAATTTCTGCAATCACCCATGTTTTCAATTCGATGCCATTCTGCAGTACCGAAAGGTCCCCATTTTGGATTTTTTCCATCTTTTAAATTTACAGGGACAACAAAATCTTCACCTACAACATGACCAGCTTTTGAAACAATATCACCTTCAGTTCTGAAATTATATATATTACTTTCTAAATTATAATCAGGATATTGGGATAACTTTGGTATATAACCATTAAAAGTATATGCTTCTTTAATACCAAAAACACCTTTAATATGTATTGCTTCAGAACCGCCTTCTGAATTACCGATTGCAGTTAATTTATTTTGTGGAATATTATATTTATTTATCATTTCCCCTACAAAGTTTTCTGCATCTTTAAATTGTTTTGGACTTTTCCCCGCAACCATTGTAACATTTGTACCAATATCTTTTAGATTCCTAAAATCTGTTCCGAAAAATGAAACAATATACTCATCTCCATTGCGGTATAATATTGCCTTACAATTACTCGATGCATGGTAAGATTCTAATACTTCGTAATTATTTTTACATATTTCAGTTTGAATAACACTTGGCTCAGTTTTAAATGCTTCATCCGCACTATTACATAACTCCAAATAATCCTGAGCTTTGTTAAAATCTACAGATGTTCTTTTTTGATAATAATTGTTCATTTATTACTTTCCTTTCCTTTTTTGCAAGGACATAATGTACAAATTTTTTCAAATTGTACTTATGATTAAGGAAATTTTTATATCTATTTATTTTCCGCTTGTATAATTACTGCGATACATTCTTACAGATGTAAATGTGTAATTATCACGTTCGTCTGGACTAAATACAGGATTAAACTGAATATAATTTTTAAATATCAACTTTCTAAAACGATAATTAAAAAGTTTTAATTTTAGTGAATTAACTAAGATATAATCCCCAAAACCTTCAGGAAGAGGTTCTGATTTTATAGAAGAAAGCATATTTCTAACATATTGTTCATATTTACGTGATAATCGTTTTAGTTTCCAAAAATATAACGGTCGAATTACCCATGTCGGATCTTCGTGATCTAAATCTTCAGATGACCAAATAGTCTGAATATCACTCACTGAACCATCCGGTAGAATTTTATAACGTAACTTTAATTCTAATTGCATATTTTTTTGCGGAAAATATTTCTCCGGAGTATAAACCTTCTCTATTTGTTCTATGTGCTTTTTTATATATTGCTCATATACAGTTAATTCCGTTTTTTGCATTAGGTCTGGTCCATAACCAAAACACGGAACTAAACCTGTCATCATTATAATTAAACAGGTATAAATAAAGAGAGATTTAGATTTTGAGATAATAGACATTTCAAACTTCCTTGTCTAATCATCTGTTTTCGCAACTTAGCAAAGCTCAATAGGTATAATATAACAAACATAACATGTTACTGTCAATCCCCCAAGTTTCTATTCTATCCCATTTCTACTATTTTCTCCTGCTGTTTATAGAACTTAGTAGTTAATAAACTATATTTACCACTGCCCCGTGCGGCCGAGCACAAAAAAAATCTCCGCGAGGGAGATAAATTTAGTAAACAAAAGGAAGGAAAATTAAATTTTTTATATTGAGAAATCTATATTATGCAAAAATACTTTTTAATGGTTCAACATCTTTTACTTCTTCTTTCTTAGCTGATTTACCCATTAGAAGTTCACCGTTATAAAATGGGTTTGAACCATCTTTATCTTTAGCAGTAGCTGCTGCGAAAATACTCATAAAATGAGAAGCAGAAGTTGTTTCTGCGGCTTTTTGAGTTTCTGTAACAACTTCGTTAACAGCAGGCATATATTTGCCGTCAAGTTTTTTTGAAACTGCGGCTTGAGAATTTAAATACTGAATAGAATTTAATGTTGCTTCATTTAATTGAAATTGTAAGGCATTATTCATTGCAATTTGTTTTTGAACAGAAATATCAATTTTACCTTGATATAAATCAATTCCTAATTCAACAGGTTTAGCAACTGAGTGAACTTGTGCTGACGCTGATGTGTTTGCATATTGGGAATTCTTTTGAGCGGCACGGCGTAAAATTTCATTAGAAACATCTTTTAATACAGATGTATCAATGCCGTTTTTGTATAATGAATTGTAATTCACGTTTAAACTCATTAGATGTATCCCTTTTGTTTCCTTACAAATATATATTCGGCATATCCTATGAAAATCTTTAGAAAAACATCTTATTTTGTTAAATTTTTGTTACAAATGTAATTTGACAAAAAAGCCCTATTAGATATAATAGGGCTTAAGGAGAATTCTATGCCATTTGTTTGTGATCCGCCAAATACTGTGCCGTCTGTAGTTGTACAATTAGCTGATAAGTATGAATATTCGTGTGCTCAAAAAATCAAACCTATTCAGAATATTGGAGATTATGATGCTTATGGAGTTATTAAATATAATGGCTTCCCAAGTTTTATTTTATATAAAGACAATAAAGCACGATTTGCTACATATGAAGAAAACAGGAAAATGACATTTTTATGCAATGAAGATTTCAAATGTACACCTATTGAAATTATTAATAATGAATTTCATTACATTGAAGGTTTTTAATATCTATTATCTTCTTGGTTTTGAGATTTTATTTAAAATGTCTACATTTATTTTTGCATTGTCTACTCTGAATATACGTGGATACAAATTTGTTGGATACTTCATATTTATTTTAGCCATAAACAAAACAAACG
>CASLVD010000018.1 GCA_949398305.1 uncultured Candidatus Melainabacteria bacterium
CCTTTCCCTTTTTCCTATTGATTTTCCAACGACTGATTCAACAGTCGTTTTTTTTGCATAACTAGGACGGACGGAAAAATTTCCAGGGCTTCGCAACAGGTCTGATATGCAAGATGATACTTTGTAATTATGTAAAGTTAGTTACTAAGTATTAATGCACTTTGATTTGGTTTATTATATAATTTTTATATAGTTAGAGAGGTTTTTATATGTCAATTGATGATGCATTAGTTATGATTTTAGCCGGAGGAGAGGGCAAAAGATTATACCCCTTGACCAAAGATAGAGCAAAACCGGCAGTTCCGTTCGGCGGTAGGTACAGAATTATTGATTTTGTTATTAATAATTTTATCAATTCCGGATTTTACAAAATTAAAGTTTTGACTCAATATAAGTCAGATTCTTTAAATAAACATATTACAAGAGGCTGGGCATTATCTCCGTTTTTGAATCAATATGTAGATTTAGCGCCGGCACAAATGAGAACGGGAAATGATTGGTATCGCGGTACGGCTGATGCTATTTATCAAAATATTTTTCATATTTTGGATGAAGATTCCAGATATGTTTGTGTTTTTGGCGGCGACCATATTTATAAGATGGATGTTGCTCAGATGTTGGATTTTCATAAGGATAAAAAAGCAGATTTATCTATTTCCGGTATTCCTATTCCGATTGAAGAAGCTTCTGAGTTCGGGATTATGGAAGTCGATGAAAATTGGAAATTGATAAACTTTGTAGAAAAACCGCAGACACCGCCAAAATCTATTCCCGGAAATCCCGGTATGTGTCTTGCTTCTATGGGTAATTATATCTTTGATAAGGAAATCCTTTTAACAGCACTTGAAAAAGATTTTAATATAAAAGAATCAAGCCATGATTTTGGTAAGAATGTTATTCCAATGCTTCTAAATGAAGGAAAAAATATTTATGTTTATAATTTTGCAGACAATTCTTTTGCCGGAATGACAGGCAGTGAAAGAGACTATTGGAAAGATGTAGGGTGTATTGATGCATATTGGCAGGCTAATATGGATTTGCTAGAACATACACCTGAATTAAATCTTTATTCAAAAGAATGGCCGCTAAGAACATTTAATTATAACTATCCGCCAGCAAAATTTGTCTGGGAAGAGGGTGATAGGGTTGGTATGGCTACTAATTCCATGGTCTCTGAAGGATGTATAATTTCCGGCGGCGGACTTTCTCATTGTGTGTTGTCGCCAAAGGTTAGAATTAACAGTTATTCAAGTGTAACTGATAGTATTCTGATGGAAAATGTTGAAGTCGGAAGATATTCACAGATTAGAAAAGCTATTATCGATAAAAATGTTGTTATTCCGCCGCATACAAAAATTGGTTTTAATAGAGAAGAAGACCTTAAACACGGTTTCCATGTCTCTGAAGGCGGGGTTACAGTTGTTCCAAAAGGAGCAATTTTATAAAAATTTTATAAAATATTTATTAAATTTGAAATTTTTGAGGTACAATTTATTTGTACCTCATTTTTGTGTAAATTTTTGTGAATATACCCGCAAAATCAGGCAATTAATAACCTTCATAATCTTTATGGATTTGGGTAGGAATATTTATGACCAGTTTAAGTGTAAATTCAATATCAAGCGCAGCGCGCAGTGTTACCGGTGCAATTACCAAAGCAGTACCGGCAGTAACTGTTAACAGCAGACGTGCTAATAAAACTATTGCATGGATTGGTAAAAAAATATCTTCTCCGCAAAATAGATTAATTTTAGGTGTTTCTGCCCTGTTAAGTCAGCCATTTATTGATTTGAATAACAGAAAAGTTGATGAGGATACAAGAAAAATTTCCGCTGCCCGAACTGTTGCAAAAATTATTGCCGGAACTCTTACCGGTGTTGCAATTAGAGCCGGTTGTATCAAGGCGATTGATGCGTTTTCAAAATTGCCGGCACAGCTTGCTAAAAATGTTAAAAATCCAAAATTGAAAACTTTATTTACACCGGAAGCTGCGCTTACCGGAGCTTTAAAAGATTTGACACATTATAAAAAAGCTCTGGGAACAATCATTTCTCTTGTTGTAATGACTTTTACAAACTTCTTGATTGATGCACCTTTAACTAAGTTTTTGACAAATAAATTTGTGGATAGAATCCATGAAAAAGATAAGGCAAAGGCTGTAAAATTACAAACTAATAAGGAGGTTTCTCATGAGTAAATCCTCTTTATTTAACGGTTTTAAAACTCTGGTTGCCAAACATTATGGCAGTAATACAGGTAAAATGTTGATTCATACCGGCGTTATCGGCTGGATTTTATCTTCAGCTGCGCAAGTTGCCGCAATTGTCATAAATGATAAAATTCCTAAAGAACAAAAAATGTATTTGATTCCGCAGGAAATAGCTGATGCCGCAGTTAATATTGTTTCATTTTATGCAATCACACAGACTTTTTCTTCTGTTGCAAAAAGGCTTGTAACATCAGGAAAATTACTTCCTAAATCTGTAAAAGATTGGATGAGTGTTAAAGGTTTGCTTGGAAAAATCGGCAAATCTACTTCTGATATTTATAAAGCCGGGTTATCAGCTTCTGCTAAGAAACGTTTGGATGTGTTTAAAGAAGGTATAGATGTTATCGGAACAACTGCCGGTTCAATTCTGTCTTGTAATATTGTTACTCCTATTGTCAGAAATGAAATTGCTGCTAACCGTCAAAAAACAAGTATAGCGAAGATGAATTCCGGAACAAATGTTGTTTCAAATGTAAACAATGTAAAACCTAAACGTGAATTTATTGCAAGACCTACATTGCAGACATTTACAAATTCATCTTCTCTAAAAATATAGGTAAATAAATCCAACGATAATAGCACTTATTAGTACAACAAATACAGCAGCTAATTTGTAGAAATATGTTGTTGTGTATTCTCCGGTATCCTGAAGTTTTGATATTACATTTTTAGAGTAATCAAATTTGGAGTCGTTTTTAGTTTTTTCATATGCTGTATGTATTATTTTCTTGAATTTATACATTGTTTCAAGTTCTTTACGGGCTGTCGGGTTTGATATTGCCATTTTTTTTATTTTTATATTTTCATTTGAATTAAGTTCATTATCAATATATGCAGACAACTTATTTCTTGCTTCTGCGGTTAGTGAAGAAGTTTCCTTGGGCTGACTATTGTTTTGTGCTGAGTAATTGTATTTTGCAAGGATTTTTTTTAGTTCCTCAATTTTCTTTTTACATGCAGGACATTTGGCAATATGCAGGTCAATGTATTCTCTAAGTCTGGGGTTTAATTTGCCTTCTATGTAGAAATTTATCAGTGCAGACACCTGATGGCAGGTAAGGTCTTTATTCATTTTTTGCTCCTTAAATATAATTTTTTAATGCTTCTTGAAGTTTTATTCGTGCTCTTGATATTCTGGATTTTACGGTGCCGATGCTAGAGCTGGTTGTTTTAGCTATTTCCTCGTATGAAAGTCCTTGAAATTCTCTCAGTATAATTGCAATTCTAAAGGCTTCCGGAAGTTCTCGAATAGCGGATTTTATCATTTTTTCGCATTCTGAAGTTATACATTTTTCAATTGGTTTTGTTTTTTTGTCCGGAATTTCGATTTTTAGTGCAAAATTCAAAGGCTCGCAGGTGTAGTCTATCGAAATGATTTCCGGAGTGTTTTTCTTTTTTCTTATATAGTCGTAATAAGTATGTGTGACAATCTGGTTAAGCCAGCTTTTAAAGCATTTTGGATTCTTTAGGTTTTGAATATTTTTTGCAACTTTTAGTAAAATTTCCTGTGTTAAATCTGATAAATTTTCACTGCTTTTTAGAAGGTAACTAAGAGTTGCATATACGTCAGACTGAATTTTTCTTATTAGTTCTTCAAGAGCTTTGTAGTCTTCTTTTTGGGAAAGTACAACCAGTTCCTCTAAGGGCATTTTTTTATAGAGTAACTTATTTTCAGACATAACAATTTCTCCTTAATAAGAATATTAAGAAGAAATGTTTAATATTAGTATCAGCTTATTATTGAACCAAATAGATAATCTTTTTTTATCCGTAATAATAATTGAT
The DNA here is from genome assembly GCA_949398305.1 of uncultured Candidatus Melainabacteria bacterium. Taxonomy (GTDB): domain Bacteria; phylum Cyanobacteriota; class Vampirovibrionia; order Gastranaerophilales; family Gastranaerophilaceae; genus Zag111. The sequence goes on from CASLVD010000018.1 coordinate 4,055, forward strand.
ATTATTTATTTAGTTTAAAACGAATAATCGAGTTGCTGCCTTGTGAAGATATAAATAACAAATCTCCTGTTATATACATGCAATAAGGGTTTGGAACATTTTCAATAAGTTCTGTTATAGCTCCGTTTTTATCTACTTTTAGGATATTATTTTTGTTATAATTTGCAATATAGATGTTTCCCTTAGAATCTATTGCAAGCCCTATCGGACCGTCTATTTTTTCGCTTTTGATATAAACGATTTTTTTATTATCCGGTCCTATTTTATAAATTGTATTATCTGAAAACCCTGCAACGTATAAATTCCCGTTAGGGTCAGTTACGATACCTGTCGGGCTTGTTATGTCGCTGTACATTCCGTCTGAATTGTTTTGAGGGTTAGCTTCCTGATAGGATTTTGGCTGAGTTTGCTCAGCTTTAGCAGTTTGAATATCAGTTCCCATAGAATCAGCAAGCTGTTTGGCTCTTGAGCCGATTAGAGAATCTGTCGGAATCAGAGTTAAATACATTTTTGCTTTTTCGTATTCGCCTACTTTTTTACTTAAAACTGCGGCTTTATAAACTGATTCATAATCGTCAGGTTTTCTCAGGATAATTTGTTTAAATACCGCAAGAGCAGCTTCATCTTGTTTAAGATATTCCAGTATTGAACCTAAGTTATAATAAGCATCAATATAGTTTGGATCAAGCTCTATAGCTTTTTGAAAACAGGAAGCCGATTCTTCAAATTGTCCTAATTTGTAATAATCAACGCCTTTGTTATATTGAAGCTTGGCATCTGTTGCAATTGATGCCATAGCACAGGTTGATGTGCTTATTAGAATTGATAATACTATTAACGATTTTAATAAATTATTTAATTTCATCTAATTCCTCTATGATTTCTTTGTTAGCTGCTGCGAATTCGCTTCCTCTTGCGATTATTGCTTTTTTAAGAAGCTGCGGTAAATCTATTGTTTCCATTTCGCAGAAGTTATCCGGAAGTCTTAAACTCCAGTTCTTATCACCTGATGTACCGGGTGTGTTGTATGTTTGATTCATTTTAAAGAAATCAGTGAAGAAAATTTGAAGGTTTTCTGCATAGCATGCAAACAATTCAACTAATTTTGTTTCAAGCAGGAATTTTTCATCATTTGTCATTTGAACGATAAGAGCATCTTTATCTTGAGCTTCCTTAAATAAATCTTCAACAAGGTTTTTAACGTGTAAGTATCCTTCGTGAGTGTTTATTAAAGATTTTGCCCAGAGTGTAACAGGTCTGTTATCGTGAGTTCCAATCATTGCCCAGCATTTATTGTCAATGTTTTTACATCTGTATGGATCATCCGGTTCTGTTGGAACTGTAAATTGAGTTAATCTCATACCAAGAAGTTCATATTCTTTCATAACCGCAGCTACAGGGTTTGTAAGAGTTCCTAGATCTTCGCATACGATAGAATCTTTTGTTAATCCTTCTTCTTCAGCTGCTGCGATAACAATTTTTTCAATAAGTCTGCCGTAGAGTTTAATTGCTTCTTTTGACAGATTTTTAACTCTTTTTTCGTTATCAGAAGTAACTGTATTATCAAGATCTTCTTCTTTGATTATTGCGTATTTGCCAAGCTCCGGATGTTCAGGTGATGAGTATAATCTTCCTGCACCTTGAGCAGGCATAGGTTTTTTGCCGGATTTGTAAACCCAAGGATCAATAAGTCCTACGATGTGGTCAATTCTGACTCCGCCCGGATTTTCTTTGAACATTTTTTTGAAAAGATTTTTCATCAAAATCCCTGCTTCGCCTAATGTTCCGTCCTCATTATAAAGTTTTTCAGGGTCAATTACAGGAAATCCCCATGCTTGTCCGTCTTTTGAAAAATAATCAGGCGGACAGCCTAAACACCAACCTTCAAGGAACAATGATTGATATGCCCAGGTGTCACGGTCAGAGAACGCAACTTGTCTGTCTGCAATCATTTTAATACCTTTTGAATCAGCGTATTTTTTAGTTTCAAGGTTTTGTTTATTTAGTACAAATTGAATAAATTTGTATTCATCAATTTCTTTTTCGTATTTTTTAGAAATTTCGTTTATGCGGTTTCCGAAAGCCATTTTTTCTTCGGTGCTTTTCGGGTTGAAAAGATTTTTGTCGGTTTCGCTTTTCCAGGAATACCAGTAATCGTTGCCATGCTCAATTGATAAAGCTTCGTATAAACTGTCTTTATCAAGCCATGAATCATTTTCTTGTTTATAGGCTTCAAATTCAGCCATAAGCTGTTTGTCGTTTAACTTAACAAAGTTATCATAAGCTTCAGATAATGCTCTTGCGTACTGTTTAACTGCGTAAGAATAACTTGTTTTGTTAGTGCCTTTATTAGGATTGTTTTCAACGATTTCGTTAAAAGTTTCAACAGATAATATATTTTCCCATTTATCAGTGGTTAGTTGTTTTAAATCAATAAACAGCGGGTTGTTAGAAAAAATAGTTCCGCAATATGGTGAGGAATCAGAAGATTTTGTTTTACCGGCAGGTCCCATCTGGATTGCGTCAAATAATCCTGCAGCATAGTCGATAAACTTTTTACCGGCATTAGAATTTATTGTTCCAAAACCTGTATTTTCTCCAAGTTCAGCAGGAAAACTGCCGTTGTGCATAATGAAAACCAGATTCTTTTTGCCAAGAACGTCTAAAGCTTTTTTAATAGTCACTACATTATTTTTATCTAGTGTGCAAACCATTTTTACCCCTTCTTATTTAAACTAAAACACTCTATCTTTTTATAATTTTGCCGCAAGTGCCGGCGGTTAAATCCGGGTGCGGTGGAACTGTCTTGGATTTTTGTAGGTTCTCGTCCTTATCGTTCCCTAGTTACAAAAACCTGGGCGCGGTGGGACTCGAACCCACGACCAATTGATTAAGAGTCAACTGCTCTACCGACTGAGCTACACGCCCTTTTGTATTCAAAGTTTAGCACATAAAAAAGTCGTGTCAATTGGATTTACAAGGCAGATTTAATTTTAATTTGAATTAAAAAATGTAAATAATACTTGATTTTATATATTTACTGTAATAAAATTTACTTAGTCGAATGTAAATAATATTCAAGTTTGGAATCTTGAAAGAAAGAGGTAGAAAATGAAAAACGGAATTCACCCGGATTATAAGAAAACAACAATCAAATGTGTTTGCGGTAACGAAATCGAAACAGGTTCTGTAGTTGAAGGTTTAACAGTTGAAATTTGTAACAACTGCCACCCGTTCTATACAGGACAACAAAAAATTCTTGACTCTGAAGGTAGAGTTGAAAGATTCAACAAAAGATATGGCAAAAAAAGCTAATAAAAATTTTGTAAAAGACCTTCTCAACAGAGAAGGTCTTTTTTTTGTACTCTTTTTGTGATAGTATTTTTGTATACTTTTAATAGTTAATAGAAGGATTAAAAAGATGACTCAACAATTAGAAAAAAATCAAGAATCAACATCTTCTCAAAATCAAATTCGTCAGGTTAGAATCCAAAAGATGAATAATTTGAGAGAACGCGGATTGAATCCGTATCCGTATGGTTATGACAAAGATATTATGGCGCAGGACTTGCAAGATAAGTATAAAGATCTGGCTGTAGGAGAAGAAGTTGAAGATTCATATCATGTAGCCGGCAGGGTTATGGCAAACCGTAATTCCGGTATGTTTATTGACCTTGTAGACGCTTCAGGAAAAATTCAAATTTTCTCTCATAAAGAAAACTTATCACAAGAAGATTTACAAACCTTAAAAACTATTGATATCGGTGATGTCGTAGGCTTTTACGGCTCAGTTAGAAGAACTCCGCGCGGAGAGTTAACTATTAAAGCTAAATCATTACAGATTTTGTCTAAATCTTTACTTCCGCTTCCTGAAAAATTCCACGGCTTGACTGATGTTGAAACTAAATATCGTCAAAGATATGTGGATATGATTGTAAATGAAGATGTTAAAAAGACTTTCCAACAAAGAAGTTTAATTATTCAAAAAGTTAGAGAATATTTAATTAATAAAGGCTTTATGGAAGTTGAAACTCCAATGCTTCACCCGCAGGCAGGCGGCGCTAATGCAAGACCGTTTATTACTCACCATAACACCTTAGATATGGATATGTTCTTGAGAATTGCTCCTGAACTTTACTTGAAACGTTTAATGGTTGGCGGTGTAAGCGAAAAAATCTTTGAAATTAATAGATGTTTTAGAAATGAAGGTATTGATACCCGTCACAATCCGGAATTTACAATGATGGAATTGTATCAGGCTTATGTTGATTACAATGATATGATGGAATTAACTGAAAATCTTGTAGCTTTTGTAGCTCAAGAAGTTCTTGGTACTACAAAAATTCAATACGGCGAAAACGAAATTGATTTAACTCCGCCTTGGGATAGAAAAACTATGCTAGGTGCAGTTGAAGAAGCTACAGGTATTGATTTTAACAAAATCGAAACTGTTGAAGAAGCAAGAGAAAAAGCAAAATCTGTAAATGTTGATGCTGATGATTGTGATAACTGGGGACAGGTTGTTGAAAGAGTATTTGAAGAAAAAATTGAAGGCTCTTTGATTCAGCCTATTCATATTTATGATTACCCGAGAGATATTTCACCTCTTGCTAAAGTTCATAGAGATAATCCTAGACTTACCGAACGTTTTGAAACACGTGTTAACGGATGGGAAATTTCTAACGCATTTTCTGAGCTTACAGACCCGATAGACCAAAGAGCAAGATTTGAAGCTCAAATGGAAGCAAAAGCAGCAGGGGATGATGAAGCAATGCCGATTGATGAAGATTATATCTGCGCTTTAGAACACGGTGTACCTCCGATGGGCGGACTTGGTTTAGGTATTGACAGATTGATTATGCTTTTAACTAATTCTCCGTCAATTAGAGATGTAATTGCGTTCCCAACTTTAAAGAAAAGAGATTAGGATGAATTTAATCAAAAAAATAATAGTATTTTTTATGTTTATGGTATTGAGTATTGTTCCGTGTTTTGCGGGCAATATTCAATACGGCTATAATCCTGACGGCTCATATGTTCCGCAATCAATTGGCGGTCAGAAGGTTCAGTATGGTTACAATCCGGACGGATCTTATGCACCGCAGTCAGTTGGCGGACAAAGAATTCAATATGGTTACAATTCTGACGGCTCATATGTTCCGCAATCAGTCGGAGGAAAACGCATAGATTATGGTTACAATCCTGATGGATCATATGCACCGCAATCAGTCGGCGGTCAAAGAATTCAATACGGTTATACTCCAAACGGTTCTTATGCTCCGCAATCAATCGGAGGTCAGCAAATTGATTACGGCTATAATCCCGATGGCTCATATGTTCCGCAAAATTTTGGATATTAGTTATAAAAAAAGATGAGATTTAAATCTCATCTTTTTTTATATTTAGTTATATATTTTTTTCGTTAAGTCAGCTTTTCGAAGTCTGATATTTTCCGGTGTAATTTCTACAAGCTCTTCATCTCCGATATATTCTAATGCTTCTTCAAGTGAAAGAATTTTTGGAGCTTGCAGAGTAACCATTACATCTGCTGTTGAACTTCTCATATTGGTAAGTTTTTTAGTTTTACAAATGTTTACTACAATATCTTGCGGTCTGTTACATTCACCGATAATCATGCCTCTGTAGACTTTTGTTTTTGGAGTGATAAAGAATACTCCGCGGTCTTCGTATTGTGCTAAAGCGTACGGAATTGCTTCACCTTGTTCGTGAGCAATAATTGAGCCGCTTCTTTGACGCGGAATATCACCGGCATACGGTCTGTAGTGAAGGAATGTATGGTACATAATACCTTCACCTCTTGTCATTCTTATAAATTCACTTCTAAAACCGATTAATCCGCGTGCCGGAATGTGGAATGTTAAATTTGTTCTGCCTTTTGATGTTTGCATATCTTTCATTTCGGCTTTTCTGCCTGAAAGTCTTTCAATTGCAGAACCGGCATATTCTTCCGGTACATCAATTATTAGGTTCTCATAAGGTTCGCAATGCTCTCCGTTAATGTTTTTAAAAATAACTTCCGGTTTTGATACTGCAAATTCATAACCTTCGCGGCGCATTGTTTCGATTAAAATACTCAAATGCAATTCGCCTCTGCCTGAAACTTTGAAGCAATCAGTTGAATCAGTATCTTCAACACGTAAACTTACATTTTTTTCAAGTTCGTTATAAAGGCGTTTTCTGATTTGACGTGATGTTACAAATTTACCTTCAGTTCCTGCAAACGGACTGTCGTTTACTGAAAAATTCATTTGTAATGTAGGTTCATCAACTTTAATTAGCGGTAAAGCTTTAGGGTTAGCAGGATCACAAATTGTTTCGCCGATTTGAATGTCTGCAAAACCTGCAATACCTACAATATCACCTGCTGATGCTGATTCAATTTCAACTCTGCCTAAATCTTTAAAGCCGAAAAGTTTAACAATTTTCCCGCGTTCTTGTGTGCCGTCAGAGTGCAGTACGCAAACTTGATCTTGAGAATTTACTTTACCGTGTGCTATACGTCCGACAACAATTCTGCCTACGTATTCATTATAGTCAAGCGTTGTTGCTCTGAATTGGAACGGCTCATTTTCATCCCCCTCAGGCGCTTGAATATTTTTTACAATACTTTCTAAAAGAGGAATCATATCTTTTCTTTCATCTTCAAGGTCATTGATTGCGAAACCGTTCAAACTGCTTGCGAAAATGAAAGGAAAATCAATTAAATCTTCTCTATCTGTCAGTTCTGTAAATAGGTCAAAAACTTTGTCCAATGCAGTAAGAGGTTCTGCTGCAGGTTTATCGATTTTGTTGATTACAACAATGATTTTTAAACCTAATTCCAGAGCTTTTGATAATACAAATCTTGTTTGTGGCATAGGACCTTCAGCAGCGTCAACGATAAGTAAAGCCCCATCAACCATGCCAAGTACTCGTTCAACTTCTCCGCCGAAATCAGCGTGCCCCGGAGTATCTACAACGTTGATTTTTGTTCCGTTATAGTCGATTGAAATATTTTTTGAAAGGATTGTAATCCCTCTTTCTCTTTCCAAATCGTTACTATCTAAAACACGTTCTTCGACATGCTGGTTTTCTCTAAATGCACCTGCTTGTTTTAGCAAACAGTCGACAAGAGTTGTTTTACCGTGGTCAACGTGCGCTATAATTGCTATATTTCTAATGTTTTCATTACATGTCATACATATCCTGCCTATCATTATTTTGTTTAGTGTATAATTTACACTTGTATCATAAAACAGAAATTTTATTATTTCAATACTATGTGTTTATTTCTTAAGTTCTGCCAATAATTTTTCGATTTGTTTATGGAGTTTCCCTTTACCATGTTTTAGTATAATTTCTTTTGCTGCTAAAAGTTCTTCTATTGCGGCTTGTTTATTAGTGTTGGCTAAAATTTCGGCTATTTCGAATCTTATTGCGGCAAGTTTTAGTTCATAAGCTTCAATAGGACGCATTTCCCGTTTCAGTGTACGGTATCTTTTTTGAACACCTTCATAATTCGTACAAATTGCGTTTAGTGCTCGTTTTTCAGTCTGAAGTGTTCTTAAATGTTTTTCACTTCCGGGTTGTGTGAATTTGTATATTTCTTTCAAATCGTTAGCACGTGCCATAATATGAACCGGATCACTTAATCTTTTTGCTATGGCTAGAGCGTTTGTTGCGACTTGTTCTACTATCGTTGATTGTTTTGGGTTTACACGAATTATAAGACTGTATATAATTCCTGCAAGGTTATTATCGCCAAGTTTTACTAAATTTTCTGCAAACCTTTTTCCATGTTTGTTTAAACATTCAACTTCACTTCTGCTTACAAATGCATCACCGATGTCGTGTAATTCACTCGAAAAAGCTTTTATATCTATGGGCTCTTTTTTCTTTAAACTTTTTGTAATTTTATCTTCAAGAATAAGTAATGCTTGTTTAGGTTGTTTTATAACTTTTGAATGATTATATACGATTTTCATGTAAAAACTCCTTTGTCGTATATAAATCCTGTAAAAAATTTATTTGCTATATTTTTTCTTTTTGCGGAGCGTAAGCAATAAATGAACATAAAAGGCAGACAACCCCGAATAATATGCCAAAACACATTGTAAGATGGTAAGATTTTAAAAATGCGGTTTGGTATAAAATTCCGTCATCAAGCATTGCTGTTTTGAAGCTGTCAAATAATGTAATTGTTATCGCAACGCCCAAAATATTACCTAAGTTTCTTGATAGTGATAAAATTCCGCTTGCAATTCCTAATTCATCTTTGTTAACGCAGGTTATAATTGCATTATTTGACGGAGATTGAAAACAACCGTTTCCGATTCCCATAATAACTGACGCCATAACGATTTCCCACATTGGAGTTGACGGGTTAAATGTTGTAAATATTATAAGTGCAATTATATATATTGACGGTCCGAGAATTGTTAAAAATCTGCTTCCGTTTTTTCCGGCATAACTTCCTGCAAATGGAGCAACCGCAGATGAGGCAATTGAATACGGAAGGATTAATAAGCCGGTTACAAGTGCATTGTATTTTACTATTTCCTGCAGAAAAAACGGCAGCAGTACGCCGTTTGTGAACATACACATATAAGATGTCATAACGGCAATGTTTCCGAATGTGAAGGTTTTAATCTTAAACATTTTAAAATTAATTAACGGGTAATTAATTTTCTTATCTCTGAAATAAAATAATCCTCCAAAGATTAATGTTAAAACTCCAAGTGCTATTATTTTAACGGATTTCCATCCCCAGGTGTGCCCTTCGGAAATTGCAAGTAAAAGAGCTAATAACCCTACTGTAAAATATAAAAAACCTTTGTAATCAAATTTGAATACTTTTTTCTTCATATAAGACGGAATGAGTTTATATGAAAGTATTGCACCTGTTATTGCGATTGGGACAGATGGTAAGAATATAGCATGCCAGTCAAAATAATTTATTAAAAAGCCCCCGACAGCCGGTCCGCTCATGCCGCCAATTGCAACAAGGCATGCATTAAGCCCGAGAGCCTTTCCTCTGTCAGAGCCTTTGAATAATGTTGCAATAACTGCCATTCCGTTGGCGATCATAATTGAAGCTCCTAAAGCTTCAAGACATCTGTATGAAATTAAAAGATAAAAATTATTTGCCGTAAAGTTAAGGAATGCACCGAGAGCAAATATTGCAAAACCTGTACTATAGATTTTATTTTTTGGAAAAATATCGCCTAACTTACCAAAAAATGGGAGAAAAACTGTTAAGACAAGCATATATGCAATTATTACCCATTGCACCTGTGTTAAAGAAACATTTAAACCCTGTGCAATAGGAAAAAGCGCAAGGTTTACAGTGCTGGAATCCAGCATTCCCAGAAAGTTACCGGAAATTATTAAAATACATATTAACCATTTTATTCTTTTTGCTGCCATATAAAAATTTTATCATATCAATTTTTTATAAAATGTAAACTTTTGTAATAGTATATTTTTCTTATATTAACCAAATGATAAGTTTTTATATATGGAAGTGAATCCTGTGTTGAAAAATGCCTGATGACATGTTATAATATATATTATAAAGTTATAGTATTTGGAGTTTGATGAGGATGAATTTAAATATATTTAAAAAAGCTTTCTCGCTTACAGAGTTATTAATTGTACTGGTTATCGTAGCTGTTTTATTTTCAGCAATGCTTCCGATTATGACTAAACGTAAAACCGGATCAACATCAAGTAATGAACCGGTCTGGATGTTTGTAAATGAAGATGACCAAAAAGACGCTTTTTATGATCCGGGTACTCCAACCTGGACATCTACGGCTTTTATAGGGGTAGATCCTCTTGATATAGCAGATACTAAGCCTTATTCAAAGGTCGTACTGAAAGCTAAAAAGAATCAAGATATGATTCAGTTTAGATATGGCAACAATGGTAATGGTACTCTGGCCGGTGTTTTTGCTATTGATAATAAAGGTAATATCATAACTTCTGGCAGATTAAACGGCGATAAAAATAATAACTATAACTCTATCTTGGAAAATGGTGTTAATAACACAATTGCCGGTATGACTGCAGCTGAGAAACTTAAAGGTACATCTGATTCAACTGCAGTGGGTGCCAGAGCTATGATGGGTAAGATGAATGCTACCCCTGGTACTACTACAGCTATTGGACGTGATTCAGCTTTGTATGCCCGTTCTGAAAATTCATTGTTTGTCGGTGCTAACACCGGTAAAGCTGAAAATACAGTTATTCATGATTCTGTAGCTGTTGGTGCAGGTAATTTAGGTTTAAATAATTCCGCAGGTACAGAAAACGTTCTTGTCGGTTATAATACCGGAGCTGTTGGTTTTAGCGGTGCAGGTAATGAAAAAAATACAATACTTAATTCAAGATATTACGGCGAATCTCCAATGAATAATACCATTATTGGTTCCGGAGTATATGAAGGCGGACACCCTAATGCTCGTAATCTTACAGCTGTTGGGGTTGGCGCTTGTGATAGTTATAATACAACACAAGGTTCCGGTAATGGACGTAAAACTTGTATAGGTTATCGTGCCGCTTATAACTTTGGTACTAATAATGCTACTCAAAACTTAGGTTGGGAAAAAGATGTTTATGACCATATTTTTATTGGTGGTAAACCTTATGGCGGTATCGGCGGCAGATCAATATTAGAAGTTCATAATATTCCGAGAAAAGCGTCTCTTACAGCAAAACCGCAATTAGGTCCAACTGTTGTTATGAATTCAAACCTTGTTGTACGTGGAAATTTATATTTCCCAAGTGCATCTTCAGGTGACTTATTTTCACTACAGCCAATTTCTGCTGGTTATGAAACCGGAACTGAAAGTGGTAAAGACAGATGTGGAAGACGTTGTATAGGCGGTCGTAAAAAGTTTAGAGATTCAAAAGCCTGTAGCTGGTTGGCCAATTTGATTGGCGCTCTTGTCGTTGCTGTAGCAATAGCTGGTGCGTTCTGGACAGGTGGTGCATCTTTAGGTGTGATTATTGGTACCGGCTTGGGTGGTTTTGCCGCTGGTGGTGTAGGCGCTGCTGCAATATTTGGCGGAAAAGATTACAAACGTAATAAAGACCCGTATTCAATGAGTTCACTTGCAATCGTTTCTACTTCAGGTAGTTGCGGTTCAGGAAACTATCCTTCTACTAATAGTTGTCCAAACCTTGGATTGTCTGATATTCGGTTAAAGGAAAATATATCTGAAAATACTGATGCAATTAATAAAATATTATATGTAATGCCTTATAACTATACATTTAAGGCTGATAAAGATTCAACACCTCAAGTTGGGGTAATGGCGCAGGATTTACAAAAATATTTCCCTGAATCAGTTTCAGAAGGCAAAGACGGATATCTTGGTATTCGCTGGGATGAAATGTTCTTCGCTACAATTAATGCGGTAAAAGAACTTGATACTAAGGTTCAGGCAAATGATAAAGATATTGAATCACTTGAAAAAGATACTAAACTGATTGCAAATAATCAGAAATCTATTCAAAAACGTATTGCAGATATTGATAAAAGAATTAATAAGCTTGAAAAATAATGGAGTAAGATATGAAATATAATAAGTTTAGCGCTTTTACTTTAGCAGAGGTAATGATATTACTTTTAACATTATCTATTTTAATCGCTGCATTTTCTCCGATATTTACAAGGAGATATAACAATGTAACTTCTGATGAAGTCTGGTCATTTGTTGCCGGTGATTCAAATTATGATGCTTATAATGATGCGATTAATAAAAGATTTACGGCTCAATCGTTTATTGGCTTGACTCCGGCGAATAAAGGGGCTGTTACTGTAATGTCTCAAAATGATGATTCTCAAACTCTTTATTCAAAACTTGTTATCGGAGCATCTAATAAGTTGAAGGTAAGTCTTGCTAATTATAGACAAAATCAAATGCAATTCAGATACGGTGATTCAGCTGCCGGAGATTTAGTCGGTAACTTATTTGCCGGTAATAATAACATTCTTTTAGGCGGTCTATATTATAATATAACAAATGACGCTCTTAGAAATACAGCGTATGGACATGGTGCAATGAGTCATTTGAAAAATGGGCTTGATAATACTGCACTTGGTCATAAAGCATTAGAAAATTTAGAAGGTGGTGCTCGTAATACTGCAGTTGGCTATCATGCCGGAGTAAATATAAAAGGTCAATCTGATAATACATTTATTGGTCACAAAGCCGGAGCTGAAGCAACATCATATTCAAGTACAATGATTGGTAATAATTCAGGTTTGAAAGATTCCGGTTCTAATAATACTGCTATTGGTAATGAAACGCTTACTAAAGTATCAGGTGATAGAAACGTTGCTGTAGGTAATTATGCTTTACAAAATCTTGGATCAGGTTCAGATAATACTGCTGTTGGTTTTAATGCTCTTGCAAATCTTACAAGCGGCAGTAATAATACTGCAATCGGTGATAACACAGGTTTAGTAAGTACTTCTGCAAGTAATAAAACCTATATCGGGTCTTATTCAGGATCTCAAATTCCTGAAACAACTACACGCTCATTCCAATCAGGACTTTTTACAGATGATGTAGAACGTGTATTTATAGGTACATATCCTAAAGAAGCTGTAAGTGATAGTAATTATCCTGGGGCTGTTGTTGAAGTTCATCGTCCGACAGGTAGAAATGGTTCATCTCAACCTATACCAAATGTAGGTAATGAATCAGTTGTCATAAATGGTAACTTAATTGTTCGCGGTCAAACGTATTTAGAAACTATTATCCAAAGGGAAGGTAGTATCAACGCTAGTGGTGGTAATAGAATAAATATGCCTAAAGCTTTAGTCATGTATGGCTCAAGAGCTGCCCTAAAAAATGACAGTAATAAAACATTATATGGCTTTATGGCATTTGATGGTACAGATAGAACTCGTAACAGTATTGCAAATTGTCGTGGTGAAAAAAGACATGCATTTAATGATGTAAGACCGAATTGTATTTGTACTGGTGTTGCCGGAAGCGGACAAGGTACTAATACTTCGTTTCAATTTTCAAGTTCAGCAGGAGTAAGTCGTTCTTATGATTGGTTTACTAAAGCTAATGGCTCTAACTGTATTGACAGGTATGATAATGGTAACTGTTGTGAAGAATCCGGATGTGCAGATAGAGCTGCCAGCTATGTAGATAAATCCTTTAATACAGGAGTTGCTCTTGAACATAGAGATGAAGGATATTCTCACGGTCAAAAAGGTAATGACCAGCCTTTAGCTCACCTTATAACCGGTGATATGGGTGGTATGACAGGTAATGAATCTTGCTGTCCTGTACTAACATCTGATATAAGATTAAAAAATGTTGGTAATGCATTTACCGGCGGCTTAAATGAAATTAGAAAAATCAATATTTATAATTTCACATTTAAAAATGATGTTAATAAATTACCGCATGTCGGTGTTATAGCTCAAGATTTAAAAATGATTTTCCCTAATGCGGTATCAAAAGATAATAAAGGTTATTACAGAATCCGCTGGGATGAAATGCTTTATGCGGCTATAAATTCTATAAAAACTTTAAATTCTAAAGTTGAAAAACTAGCCTCAAGAATTGTTTCTGATAAAAACAGAGTGGCTGTATTGAAAAAAGATAATGCAGAATTAAATGCAAAACTTGATAAGTTAGCAGATGAATTAACAGTATTAGAAGCTAAAAAACGTAAATAATGTATTTATTTGTATAAAAAATCCCTGAGTTTAATACTCAGGGATTTTGTTTTATGTTTTAATTATTATTAAACACATCCGCAGCCGCAAGAATAAGCTTGAGATTTAAGACTTTCAGCTTTGTCAATGTGTTCCCAAGGAACATCAATATCTGTACGTCCCATATGGCCGTATGCTGCTAATAATTGATAGAATTTACCGCCATTTTTAGATGGTAAGTTTCTTAAATCAAACTGTTTAATAATTGCTGCCGGTCTAAGGTCAAAGTTTTTGTAAACAAGTTTAGAAATTTCATCATCTGAAATTTTACCTGTTCCAAATGTATCAACCATAATTGATACCGGTTCAGCCACACCGATAGCATAAGCAAGCTCGATTTCGCATTTTTCAGCTAATCCTGAAGCTACAATATTTTTTGCAACATAACGTGATGCGTAAGCTGCTGATCTGTCAACTTTTGTAGGATCTTTACCGGAGAATGCTCCGCCACCGTGTCTTGAATAACCGCCGTATGTGTCAACAATGATTTTTCTTCCGGTTAAACCTGAATCCCCTTGTGGACCGCCGATGACGAATCTTCCTGAAGGATTGATTAAGATAATAGTTCTTTCATCAGGTTTGATTGCTTCAGATTCAAAAACAGAATCAATAACTAATTTTTTCAAGTCATTTTTAATGATTTCTTGAACTTTGTGGTTATCAGAGATTCCGTTGATACTTGGATTATGCTGGGTTGATAGTAATACAGTGTGAATTCTTGAAGGTTTTCCATCAACATATTCAACTGTAACCTGAGATTTACCATCAGGTCTTAAATAATCAACTAAACCAAGTTTTCTAACTTGTGCCAATCTGTATGATAATTTGTGAGCTAAGCTGATTGGAAGCGGCATAAGTTCAGGTGTTTCGTTACAAGCATAACCAAACATAATACCCTGATCGCCAGCACCTAATTCTTCTGTTTCTACAGTGGAAGTTGCGGCATTATTTTCTCTTGATTCAAAAGCTTTATTAACGCCGTTTCCGATATCTGTTGATTGTTCATCAATACTTGTTAATACCGCACAAGTGTCAGCATCAAACCCACCGGCATTAGAACCGATATAACCAATATTTTTAATGGTATTTCTTACTACTTGAGAAATATCAACATAGCAGTCTGCCGTGATTTCACCGCAAACAAGAGCCATACCTGTAGTTACAGTTGTTTCTGCAGCTACTCTTGATTGTTTGTCTTTTGTCAAAAATTCGTCCAAAATCGCATCCGATATTTGGTCGCATACTTTGTCGGGGTGTCCTTCTGTTACTGATTCAGAAGTAAACAAAAAATTTTTTGGTGTCATTTCTTTTTCTCCTTAATTTATTTTCACCGCCGGTAAGTTTTTTAATTCCAACCCGGCACTCCATTTTCTGATAGTGTAATGTAAACACTTACAGAAATCAAATTTTGTAATATTTTCTGATAATAAAAGTTAATAAAAAAGGATATCATAATCAGATATCCTTTTTATTTTGTTATTGAGCTTTTAACTTATTAACCCTTAAGGTTAAATTATCAACTTGTGATTTTAATAATACGTTTTCTTTTTCCAGTTTCGAAATTTGGGTTTCTACTGTAGTTGTTCGTTTTACAAGTGCAATAATTTTTCTGTCTAATTCTTTTATTGCATTGATTGCTGCATAGAACATTTCATCCCATTTAATTCTTAAATAGCCATCATCGCCTTTGAATACAGAATTTGGGAATACTTTTAATAAATCTTGTGCCATAACACCGACATGCGGCAATTTTTTATCGTCATTTTTGAATGTGTAATTATAAATTTTTAATTTATTAATTTCATCCAAGCCTGCATTGTTTCTTGAGGTGATATTTTTTAATCTTCTATCAGAGTATGGGGAAGTTGTATTTAAGCTTTGGCACTTACTATTAAAGTTATAATTGGTGACATCTGAACTACAAGAGGCAAATTTAGCATCAGATGTTGAGGCATATCCATACAAATAAATAGAAGCATCATTTTTTATTTTATTATCATCATGGAAATGTTGCAGCATTTTACCGGTAGTAAAGTATGGTCTGCCACGAACAATTAAGTTACCATTAACAACAGTTGTGGTATTTGAGAGTGTAACACCTGAACCGCCAAAACCTCTAGCGACACCGATACCTATACCTTTATTGCCGGTATCCGGGTTATGTAGTTCAAGTACTGCATCGCCGCCATAGTTTGCTGGTTGTCCGCCGATATAAACTCTTTCTGTAGTGTCTGTAGTTGTTCCGAGAAAAGCTGCAGAAGAATTTGTACGAGGACCGGAGTTAGCGCCGATACAAGTTTTATAACTTCCTGTTGTTACGTTAGCACAAGCATTAGCACCAATAGCTACGTTATAATTTCCTGTAGTTAAATTGCTAAGGGCACCGGATCCGATAGCTACGTTATACTTTCCTGATGAAACTTTAGCTAAGGCATCTTTACCAACTGCAGTATTATGTTGTGCTCCGCTTGAAGCTTTACCGGCATTTATACCAATATATACGTTTTTGATACCGTTTCCGGTTCCTGTTGAAGCCGCGTTACTGCCTATAACAACAGATTCTCTGTCACCTACACTTTTACCGGCATTATAACCAATAAAAACATTGTTATTATTATTGGTTGTTGCACCTGAACCGGAACCCACAGCTACGTTATTTTTAGCTGTAGAAATACCCTTAAGTGTGTTAAACCCGACAGCGGTATTTCCGGCTCCGCTTAATGAAGCATCAGCTGGATTACCGCTTATTGAATTTAGTGCATTGTAGCCGATAGCTACGTTATCAATAATTCCGGTAAAGGATTCAGCGTTAAGTGCATTGTAACTTCCGCCAAGGAGTGTATTTCGTCTGTTCATAAACCAAGAACCGGCAAATTTTCCTGCATCAGTAGGACCAGTTCTGCCGTATCTGAACTGTAATTGACGTTGAGGAAGCTGGTCTGATGTAACTTCTCCTGAACGGATTACTATTTTTGCAAGCGGTAGTAAGTCTGATTGAATTGAGGATTCACTTTCAGGCGTTACACCAAAAAACAATTGACCTGTAAAACTTGGATCTCCCGGATCATAAAATGCTTCATAAGTTGTTCTGTCAGCATAATCCCATACATTATATTTTCCTGTATATTGAGTTATTTTTCTTTTGGTAAATATAGGTGCAAATGCTGCAAATATAATTGTTAAGATAAGAATTACAAGCATTATTTCAGCGAGTGTATATCCTTGTTTTTTATCCTCAAATTTCATACTCAAACTCCATTAATATAAAATATATCTTATTCTTTCATTATACCATATTATCCTATGTTTTTCAATACAATACAACTTTTGTTACATAACTGAATTTAAAGAATATTTTTGTGCTATTCTATAGGTACAGACAGTTTAAATTATAAAGAGGATAGATATTATGCCGGCAACAAAAATTGAAGATTTACCTACCGTTTATAATGCAAAAGAAACGGAAGAAAGTATTTACAAATTCTGGGAAGATAACGGGTTTTTTAAAGCAGATGCTAAAAGTCCTAAAAAGCCTTATTCAATAGTTATTCCGCCGCCAAATGTAA
The DNA here is from genome assembly GCA_949398305.1 of uncultured Candidatus Melainabacteria bacterium. Taxonomy (GTDB): domain Bacteria; phylum Cyanobacteriota; class Vampirovibrionia; order Gastranaerophilales; family Gastranaerophilaceae; genus Zag111. Next base: position 21,368 of record CASLVD010000018.1, read on the forward strand.
CAGGTGTATTACATATGGGGCATGCTTTGGACGAAACTTTGCAGGATATTCTGGTAAGATATCACCGAATGAGCGGTTATGAAACTTTGTGGGTTCCGGGAACTGACCATGCCGGTTTGGCTACTCAAAACGTTGTGGAAAAACAGATTGCAAAAGAAGGTCTTACACGTCATGATTTGGGTCGTGAAAAATTCTTAGAAAGAACCTGGGAATGGACCAATAAACATAAAGGTACAATTTTAGATCAGATGAAACGTCTAGGTGCTTCATTTGACCGTTCAAGAGAAAGATTTACTTTTGATGAGGGGTGTTCTGAAGCTGTAAAAGAAGTTTTTGTAACTTTATATAATAAAGGCTTAATTTATAAAGGTGCTTATATTGTAAACTGGTGTCCTCGTTGTCAGTCTGCGATTTCAGATGTTGAAACAGAATACGAGACAGAACAGGGACATATGTGGGAAATTTCATATCCCGTTAAAGGTGAAAGTGGAGCTATTATTGTTGCTACAACACGTCCTGAAACAATTTTTGGTGATGTTGCTATTGCTGTTCACCCGTCTGATCATAAATATTCTGAACTTATAGGTAAAACTGTTGTAATTCCGCTGACAGGCAGAGAAATTCCTATTATTGCAGATGAATATGTTGATAAATCTTTTGGTACAGGTGCTGTAAAAATTACACCGGCACACGACCCTAACGATTTTGAAGTTGGTAAACGCCACGGATTTAATCCTATCTGGGTTATTGATGAAAAAGGCTGTATGAAAGCTTGCGGCGAAGTACCATCAAATCTTCACGGATTAGACAGATATGAAGCACGTAAACAGATTGTTAAAATGCTTGAAGATAACCATTCTTTATTAAGAATCAGAGAACACGAACATAATGTTGGTAAATGTCAGCGCTGCGGAACAACCATTGAGCCGTTACTTTCTGAACAATGGTTTGTAAAAATGGAACCGTTAGCAAAAGAAGCTATTGCGGCAGTGAAAGATGGCAGAATCAAGTTTATTCCTGAACGCTGGGAGAAAAACTATCTTGGCTGGATGGAAAATATCCGTGACTGGTGTATTTCCCGTCAAATTTGGTGGGGACATCAGATTCCGGCATATTACCATAAAGTGACAGGAGAAATGGTTGTTGCTAAAGAAAATCCGGATCCGGAAAATTACGTACAGGAATCAGATTGTCTTGATACCTGGTTCTCATCAGGCTTATGGCCATTCTCAACTATGGGATTTCCTAACGCAGAAACTGATGATTATAAAAAATTCTACCCGACAACAACTCTTGTAACAGGTTTTGATATTATTTTCTTCTGGGTTGCAAGAATGATTACAATGGGCTTGGAATTTACAGGCAAAGCTCCGTTTTCAACTGTTTATATTCACGGACTTATTCGTGATGAAAAAGGTCAAAAAATGTCTAAATCTAAAGGTAATACAATCGATCCGGTTGTTATTATTGATAAATATGGATGTGATGCTTTAAGATTTACAATGACATCACTTTGTACATATGGCGGTCAGGATATTAAAATTTCTGATGAGCGTTTTGAATATGGCAGAAACTTTGCAAATAAAATCTGGAACGCTTCAAGATTTGTGATGATGAATCTTGAGGGTGTAGATAATAATTCTATTGATTTTGATAAACTGACAATTGCAGATAAATGGATTCTAGACAAATTAAATAATACTGCAAAAGAAGTTAATTTAAATATTGAAAACTACAGAATAGGTGAAACCGCTCATATTCTATATGATTTCTTCTGGAATTCATACTGTGATTGGTATGTTGAAATTGCAAAAGTTCAATTACAGGATGAAGCCTTAAAATTAAATACTCAAAGAGTTTTAAGATATGTTCTTGATATGTCATTGAGACTTTTACATCCGATAATGCCGCATATTACAGAACGTGTATGGCAGTTAATTCCAAAACAAACTGAATATAAGGCAATTATGCTTGCTGACTATCCGGTTTATGAAGAAAAATTGTCATTCCCGGCTGAAGCTCGTGAAATGGAACTTGTATTTGAAACAATTAAGTCTTTACGTAATGTTAGACAAAGTTTCAATATCCCTATGGGATTGAATTTTAATATCGAAATTCAGGCTGCTGCGGATGAAAAACCTGTATTTGAAGCTATTGAAAGCTACATTAGAAGAATGGCAAAAGTTGAAAATATTTCGTATGCTGATGTTTCAGCACCTGTTGCAAAAAAATCAGCTACAGCTGTTGTTTCAGCTTCAAAAATTGTTATTCCGCTTGAAAACTTAATTGATTTTAATGCAGAAATTGCAAGACAGGAAAAGAAACTTGGCAAGCTTCAAACAGAAAGAAAATCATTAGAAGGCAGAGTTAATAATCCGAAATTTGCGGCGAATGCTCCGGCTGAATTGATTAAACAAACAAAAGATAGAATTGAGGAAATCTTAATTCAAGAAAATGCGATTAGTGACTTAATTGAATCATTGAGAGCTTAATTGTTAATAACTTTAAAAAGTGCGATTCTTAATTTATATTAAGAATCGCACTTTTTTATGCAAAAAATATTTTGTTTAGATTTAATACTTTTTGTAAAAGGAGTATTAATATGCTAAAAGTTACAAATCTGGAATTAAATGCATCTACAGCGAAAGTTATAGCGCAAAGAGTTATGGAAGACCGAGGCATGCGTGTTGCAACTCGTTTTGTTCCTGCCGAATCCCATTATGTTGTAGATATTAATCCATCAACAAGGTATAGATTAAATCTTTCAGATGAAAATCTTGTTTGTATGCAGGAATCTAAAGTCGGAAATAAATATTTTATTACTAATTTATCAGAGATAAAAGGCAGCTTTAATGAAGTCCAAGAAAGATTTTTTGAAATTGTTAAAGATTTAAATAAACTTTTGAGAAAATAGTTAAATTATTAAGCAAAATTTACAAACCTTTACATATTTTATAATATCTGTTAGTATATACACAGGTTTAGTATTGTAGTGTCTATTATGACAATGGAGTTAATTATGGCAACAAAAAAGGAAACAGAATTAGATTTTGAAGCTTTGCTTGACAAGTATGATTATAAGTTTCAAAAAGGCGATTTGGTAAAAGGAACAGTATGCGGCTTTGATAGTCAGGGTGTTATGGTTGATATCGGAGCAAAGACTACCGCTGTTATCCCGACTTATGAAGCTGTTGATAAAGGCGAAAATATAGAAGAAAAATTTCAAAAAGGTCAGGAAGGTGAATTTTTAATTATTCGTGAAGAAGACGAAGATGGAAAATTCCTTCTTTCTAAGAAAAAAGTTGATTTTGCATACGCATGGAAAGAGCTTGAAAAAGCAAAAGCGGCAGATGAAACAATCCTTGGTACTGTTATTAACGTTGTTAAAGGCGGTATTTTGGTTGAAGTTTCAGGTGTTAGAGGGTTTATTCCTTCATCTCAATTGCGTGCAAGAGAATCTGAAGTTGAGGTTGGCTCAAAATTAGAACTTAAAATTTTAACTCTTGATGTACAGCAAAATAACTTTATTCTTTCTAATAAAAAAGTTTATGAAGATACAGCAGAAGAAGCTAGAAAAAATATCTTCTCTCAAATTGAAGCAGGTCAGGTTGTAAAAGGTGAAGTCGTGAGAATTACTGATTTCGGTGCATTTATTGACCTTGGCGGACTTGACGGATTATTACCGTTATCTCAACTTTCTTGGAGATGGATTGATCATCCGACAGATATCTTAAAAGTCGGTGATAAAATTGATGTAGAAGTTATTGCAGTTGACCATGATAAACAGCGTGTTTCATTAAGTTTGAAAAACTTAGAACCTGATCCGTGGATTGAAGCAGCTGATAAGATTAAAGAAGGTGATAAAGTTGAAGGTGTTGTTACACGTCTTAAACACTTTGGTGCATTTATTGAAGTGTTCCCGGGTGTAGAAGCTTTATTACCTCACAATGAAGTTGTTGATTATCAAAATGAAACAAAAACTATTGTTAAAGTTGGTGATAAAATCAGCACTTATATTTTAAAATTCAATCCGGCAGATAAGAGAATTGCTCTATCTGTTCACGAACAGTCTGAAGCTTCGGTTGAAGAATAATAAAAATTACATAAATAATCGGGCGGAATCTATTTTGATTCCGCCCGATTTGTATTATATTGACTTTTTAAAAACTATCATTAAATCAATCTCATACGTTTAGATGTTTATTACTCTTAAAAAGTAAGACATAATAAACTTAAGAAAGAGTAGTTAGCATGCCGTTTCGCTATAGATTGCAGAAGGTTTTAGATTTTAGAATAAACCAAAAAGAAGAACAAAGAATCAAGGTTCAAAAAGCTCAAGCCGCGGTCTATCAGGCAGAACAGGATATTCGTAAAAATGAACAGGATATTCTGGATACAAAAGAAGGTATGCGAAGCGCAGATCCTATGATGTATGAATCATATGATAACTTTCTAAGACATCTTTGGGCTAAAGCTGAGCAGCTAGAAATTCGGCGGCAAGAATTGCAGGCAAAGTTAGATGAAGAAATTGCAAAGCTTGTAAAATGCGAACAGGCAGTAAAGGTTCTAGAAAAGCACAAAGAAAAAAACAAAGAAATATATCTTGCAGAAGAAAAAGCCGCAGAGCTTAAGCAATTCTCCGAACTCGGTGTAACAAGATTTTTTAAACAAAATCAAGAACGCGTAGCAGAAGAAGAACAGGATATATTAAGGCAGCTTAAAGAAATAGAAGGTAATTAAAATGAGTATTAACGCAGCAGCTTCAACAGCCGTAAGTTCATCAAGTCAGGTTTCAAATTCAGCAGGTGCTGAAAACCCTAAAAAAACTGATTCTTCTTCCTCATCTTTTAAAGATGAAATGGACAAAGTCTCTTCTGAAAACTCTAAAGATAAAGCTTCTGATAATAAATCAGATGAAGTGGCTGAGAAGAAAAATACAGAAGATAATTCAATAAAAGATAATATAAAAAATGAAGAAGATGATAATAATAATTTAACGATAAATGGGCAGATTGAATACGAAAAATTTGCTTCAATGTCTTTATTAGATGCAAATTCTATGCTTCAAAATAATATTTATCAGATGACAAACCGCGAAGCTACAGTCATGACTGTAGAATTATCCTCAGTAGAGGATAATTCTAACGATTCTTTAATGTTTAATTCACTTTCAATGACTCAGGCAGATGCTGAATTTTTTGTTAATTTAACACAAAATAATGATGTCTCAATGCAAAATATTACAACTCAGGCTCAAAACCTGTTAAATCAAGGTACAGATGTTCGTGAAGTTCAGCAAAATGTAAAAATTTCTGAAACTTTATTGAATGCTTTAAATACTGCAAAAGAAAATAACCAGCCGTTAAGAATTGATTTTGATCAAAATATTGCAGTTATTTTAAGGGTAGGTAAAGATGGTGCTCTTGCGGCAAACTTTATCCCCGGCGATAAGGCTGTTGAACAGTATTTGAGAAATAATATTGAATCTTTGAAAAATACTTTCAGAGAAAATGATCTGCCATATAGCGATTTATCATACTCAAATCGTGGCAGCAAGCAGCAAAAAGAAAACAGAAGAAATAAACAATAAGGAGTTTATTTATGAATGATGCTTTTATAACAGCTATAAATACCCAATATGCAACAATTAACTGGATGGATGTTATCGCAGATAACATGACAAATATTTATACTCCGGGTTTTAAGGAAAAGCAGGTTAATTTCAAAACTTTCCTTGGCGGGGCTATAAATGATGATTACAGCAAAAAAATGAGTCAGGGTAAATCAACTCCGGGTACTTCTAATGATAACGTATTTTTAGAAGGCAAAGGTTTTTTCTTAACAAAAACTCCTGAAGGACGCAGTGTTTACACCCGTTTGGGAGAGTTTACATTTGACGGTGAAGGCGTTTATCGTGCTAAAAACGGTAATACTGTTCAAGGTTATATATTAAACGACAAGGGCGAAATTATGCAGGGCACAAAACCGATAAGTGCAGATTTGTATCAGGAAACTGCACTAAAAGGCGGAGCTCTTGATATCCCGACAACAAATATAAAAATGTGGATTGACCCGAATAATGGTAAATATCTTGGTAAATACGATGAATATGAAATAAAAAAAGATGGTACAATTGTTGGTAAAGCAGAAAACGGTAAAAAAGTTGTTCCGTTATACAGAATTACTACAAGAAACTTCCACAATGCCGCAGGACTTTATGAATACAAGGACGGCTTATTTTTAGAAACAGAAGAGTCCGGTAAACCTGTTCTTGGATGCGGTGAAATTCGTTCTGGATTATTAGAACTTTCAAACGCAGACTTTAAAGGTAATATTTCATACTATCAGATGGCAAAAGTGCAGATGGAAGTCGTAAATAAATTGATTTCATCTAATAAAGACTTATTACAACAAGCTATGCAAATGGTATCAAGCTCATAGGTACTTCGTACTAATTTGCAGAAAAATTTTGTTAAACTCCATTTAATTACAAGAGGCGTCCTTTCTGCCTCTTTTTATTTTGACTTTTTTTGAAATAAATAGTACAATAGGTTTACCAAAAATTTGTTTATAGCTTGTATAAGGAGTTTTTTATGGAACATTTAAAAGTTGCAATTGGTTCAGATCACGGTGGTTTTCGTTACAAAGAAAGTATTATGGATTATTTGAAATACAGAAGTATCGAATTTGTTGATGTTGGTACTCATACACCGGAATCCTGTGATTATCCTGATATTGCAAGAAAAGTTGCCGAAAAAGTTATTTCAGGCGAAGTAGACAGAGGTATTTTGGTTTGCGGAACAGGTATTGGTATGTCAATTGCGGCAAACAAAGTTCACGGAATTCGTGCGGCGCTTTGTTCTGATACGTACTCTGCAAGAGTTTCAAGAGCTCACAATAATGCTAATATTTTATGTCTTGGTGAACGCGTAATCGGTGAACATTTAGCACTTGATATCGTGGATGTTTGGCTAAAAACAGGTTTTGAAGGCGGCCGACACAAGCGCCGTGTAGATATTATTGAATAAATAAGAAAGGCTAATTATTTTTATGGAACTAGATTCACATAAATTTGCGTGTATTGTTGCACAATTTCTGGATGATAAGCTTGCAAAAGATATTACAATTTTAAATATAAGTAATGTTTCATCACTTGCTGATTATTTTGTAATAGTAACAGGGGATTCAACCCCTCATGTTAAAGCTTTGATGGAAACTGTTAAAGATAAGGTTAAAACTGAATTTTCAAGGCTTCCTCTTCGTCAGGAAAACGATATGAAAAACCGTTGGAATTTGATTGATTACGGTGATGTAGTTGTTCATATTTTGCATAAAGATGAACGCGAAACTTATGCAATAGAAAAATTCTGGAATCACGCATATAGTATTTTGGAAAACGAATGGCGCGAAGTTGCAAAAGAATACAGTGAATATAATAAATAATAATTAATAAAACGAGGCGGGAAT
>CASLVD010000019.1 GCA_949398305.1 uncultured Candidatus Melainabacteria bacterium
GCAATTGTTTCCAACTGCTCACACTCGTTTCAGCTATTCTGTTGTCAAGGTTCAATCTTATTTTATTTTCGCCGCCAACGCTATTTCAACTAATTCCAAAAGTTGGTTGGCTATCGGGGCATTTCAAACCGATTCATATCTCGGTTTCCTCATCTTACTACATCAATTTTTATTGTCAAGTAGTTTTTGAAATAAATTTTAAAAATCTTTTTTGCTATTTATATTTTCAAAATTCATCTGTGCCTTTGCACAAGATTTAGTGTAAAACAAACAATTTTAAAAATCAAGCACTTTTTTTAATTTTTTTAAGAAATATTTTAAAATTTTTTAATTTTCTTATTATTATTGAATTTGCGCTATAAAAAAAGAGCCAAAAGGCTCTTTTTTTATTCGTTCTCTTGTTCAGGTTCAGATTCAGGAGGGGCAGAATTTACAACTTGAACCCCAAATCTTGTTCTAAACAAATGTTTTACTGTATCACTTTGGATTTCGTACATCATTTTATTAAACAAGTCATAGGCTTCTTTTTTATATTCTATTAATGGATCTTTCTGACCGTAAGCTCTTAAACCGATACCGTCACGAAGCATGTCAATGTTATGAAGGTGGTCAATCCATTTATTATCAACGACTTTTAGAAGTACATCTTTTTCAAGTTGTCTTACTATATTTGAAGACGAGAACGGCTCTTGAAGCTCGTAATTTGCACCATACTGTTGAATTACCTGATTGTAGAAATTAATTATTTCAACTTCATGTGCTCTATATGCTTCTATCACGAAATCTTTTATTTTATTATACATTGGTTCAAAGCGCATGTTTTGGATATCTGAAACTTCAAAAGATGATAATTGAGGAACTGTTGAATGAAGTTCTTTAATCATAGTCTGTAAGTCTTCATACACATATTCTTCAACTTTTTGTTCCGGTGAAATATAACTTTTCATAAGTCTGTCTACTTCACGTTCCATCATGAAATAAATATCATCCTGTAAACCTTTTCCTGCCAAAACTCTGCGTCTTTGGCGGTAGAATTTTTCACGCTGAATATTCATGACATCATCATATTCAAGAACAGATTTTCTCATGTCAAAGTGGAAAGTTTCAACTTTTTTCTGTGCTGATTCAATTCGTTTTGTAATTAATGGTGAATCAATTGCCATGTTTTCGGGAACATTTAACGCCGTCATAAGCTGTGTAATCTTTTCACCGCCAAAGATTCTCATCAAATTATCTTCTAAAGACAAGAAAAATCTTGTTGAACCCGGGTCGCCTTGACGTGCTGCACGACCTCTTAACTGGTTATCAATACGGCGTGATTCGTGACGTTCTGTACCGATTACGTGTAACCCGCCTGCTTCTACAACCTTGGCATGTTCGTATTCGGTAACCCCGCGTGCTGCTGTTAAAGCTTCATTTTTTAACTTTTCGTAATCAGGATTTGTTTCATCAATTCCTTTTTCTTCAAGCTGGGCTTTTGCTAAATATTCAGCATTACCGCCTAATAAAATATCTGTACCGCGGCCTGCCATGTTGGTTGCAATTGTAACAGCTCCAAGTCTTCCTGCTTGTGCAATAATATGTGCTTCGCGTTCATGGTGTTTTGCATTTAATACATTATGTCTTATTCCGCGCTGTTTCAAAAGCGCAGAAACATACTCGGATTTTTCAATACTTATAGTACCGACAAGAACAGGTCTGCCTAATTTGTGCTGTGCAATAATATCATCTACTACCGCTAAATATTTTTGAACTTCTGATTTATAAATTACATCAGGATGATTGATTCTGATATCCGGTTTGTTAGTCGGAATTGTCGTAACTTCAAGATTATAAATTTTACCAAACTCAGCTTCTTCAGTCATCGCTGTACCTGTCATGCCTGAAAGTTTTGGGTATAATCTAAACAAATTTTGGAAAGTAATACTTGCAAGAGTTTGAGTTTCATCTTGAATCTCAACACCCTCTTTGGCTTCAACTGCCTGATGCAAACCATCAGACCAGCGGCGGCCTTCCATCAAGCGCCCTGTAAATTCGTCAACAATCATGACTTCACCGTTTCTGACAACATAATCCGTATCTTTTACAAATAATTCTTTAGCCTTTAAAGCTTGTAAAAGATGGTGAGCATACTGAGTCTGGATATCAAACAGGTCTTTAACACCGATGATTTCCTGAGCATGGTCAATACCTTCTTCAGTTAAAATTACGTTTTTATTCTTTTCATCAACAGTATAATCAATTTCCTTTTCCAACTGCGGTGCAACTTTTGCCATCATCTGATAAGTTTCCGCAGATTGGGCAAGTCGTCCGCTGATAATCAAAGGAGTTCTTGCTTCATCAATCAAAATACTGTCAACTTCATCGATAATTGCATAATTAAAAGGTCTTTGAACAAGCATTTCTTCACTGCCTGCCATGTTATCCCTTAAATAATCAAAACCAAATTCGTTATTTGTACCGTATGTAATATCACACTGGTACGCATTTCGTTTTAAATTAAAATCTCTTGCACCTTCACCGTTAGATAAAACAACACCAACAGTTAAGCCTAAAAATCTGTAAATTTTTCCCATCCATTCGCTGTCACGTTTTGCCAGGTAATCGTTAACCGTAACAACATGGACACCTTTTCCTGTTAATGCATTCAAATAAGCAGGTAAAGTTGCAACAAGAGTTTTACCTTCACCTGTTCTCATCTCTGCAATATGACCGTTATGCAAAAAATATCCGCCAATTAATTGAACATCAAAGTGACGCATATTCAAAACACGCTTGCCGGCTTCACGAACAGTTGCAAAAGCCTCCGGTAAAATCTTATCTAAAGCTTCCTTTTCTAATTTTAAATCTTCTTTGAAATTCTTAGATGTAGGACGATTTGCCAAAATTTCTTTGAACTCTTGCGTCTTTGCTTGAAGTTCTTCATCAGTTAACTTCGCAAATTCAGGTTCTAAAGCATTGATATGCTCAACTATACCCATCATAGATTTAACTTTTTTTTCGTTCGGATCGCCCAAAAGCTTTAATAACATTTTTATCATTTAATTAATATTCCTCTCCAAGTTTATCATTACTTAAAGTCTAACATAAATATATATTAATATAGAAATCTTAATGAAAAGTTAATGATTCAAAAAATACCCTACTAAGGGCATAGCCAAACGGGTAATTTATTGTTATGATTCCTGCAAAAGGAATTAGGAAATGAATAAACGTAAAAGAAAAGAAGATGAATTGACAGTAAGAGAAATTGAAGTTCTTATTCTTATAAGCAAGAAAATGAACGATTTCGAAATCGGTGAAGAATTGTGTATCTCGCATCACACCGCTCACTCACATCGTAAAGAAATCTATAAAAAGTTTGCAGCCCACAGTGACCTGGAAGCCGTATTGGTTGGTATTGAACGAGGCTATTTAAAATTCACTTAAACTCTTTAAAAGAATATAAATTATTAAATTACCGACTTAATAAGGTCAATCTATTTTTCTTTTAATATTTTTATATCAACATCTCATCCAAAGTTTATCCAATTTTTTACAAATGCGATTTAAACGTTTTGTCAACTAAGTTACTTATAATGAAGTATTACAGATATCAGAAATTTTAGGTTACAGTATTAAATTTGAAAAAAATATATAAAAAATATCAAGGGCGCGAGATAAATCTCGCGCCCTTGATTACATCCTTTGTTCAATTCATCATGCTGACAGAGTAAAGATTTCGTAAATTTCTTCATCAGAAAGTTCTGTAATAATTTTTTCGCCTTCGTATACTGCAAGATCTGCAAGTTCTTTTTTGGATTTTAACATTTCATCAATTTTTTCTTCAAAAGTACCCAGCGTAATCATTCTGTGAACCATTACATTTTTATCCTGACCGATACGGTAAGTTCTGTCTGTTGCCTGGTCTTCAACCGCCGGATTCCACCACAAGTCGTAGTGAATAACATTTGTCGCACTTGTAAGGTTCAAACCTGTACCACCGGCTTTTAAAGAAAGAATCATTACTTTTGAATCTTTTTCTGTTTGGAATTTTTCAATTAATGCTTCACGCTGAGGTACTGTTAAACTTCCGTGGAAGAATAAAGGTTCTGTATTGCATTCTTGTGAGATAACTTTACATAAAATATCACCCATCTCTTTATATTGAGTAAAAATAAGTGTTTTTTCACCGTTATCTATAATACTTTGAACAAGATCAATACATTTTTCCATCTTACCTGACATTTCTCTGCCCATTTCACCTGATTTTAAGAACTGGTAAGGATGGTTACAAATCTGTTTAAGCGCAGTAATAAGTTTGAAAATATTTCCACGTCTGTTTACACCTGTGAAACCGCTGATTTTTGTCATCATTTCGTTTAATGTTTTTTCGTATAAAACAGCCTGACCTTTTGACAGGTAGCAGTATTCGTTTAGAACCATCTTTTCAGGAAGGTCTGAGATTACGTGTTTATCAGTTTTCAAACGTCTTAAAACAAACGGAGAAATTGACATTCTAAGTTTTCCGGCACGAGAATTTTCTTTAAAACGCTCAATCGGAATTGCATAACTTTTTTGGAATTCACGAAGCGAACCAAGATAACCTTTATTAATAAAGTCAAAAATACTCCATAATTCTGTTAATCTGTTTTCTACAGGAGTACCTGTCATTGCAATTTTAACATCTGATTTTAACATCTTGATAGCAAGTGTTTGCGCTGTATCAGGATTTTTGATATTTTGAGCTTCGTCAACAATAATCGTGCTCCACGAATGTTTTTTAAGCTCTTCTACATCTATTCTCATAATTGCATAAGTTGTTAGAATTACATCGTGATTAACATCTAATTGTCTGTCCGGTCCATGATAAATTACAGCATCAAGATCAGGCGCAAACAACTGAAGTTCCTTCATCCAGTTACCCATAAGAGTTGTAGGACAAATTACAAGAACAGGCTTTTTAAGTTTTCCTTCTTCTTTCATTTTAAGAATTAAACTGATAACCTGAATTGTTTTACCAAGCCCCATATCATCAGCCATACAAGACCCGAAACCTTTTGAAACATTTGTCCAAAGCCATTTTAAACCAACTTCCTGATACGGTCTAAGCTCACCTTGTAAACCTTTTGGCATAGTCATTTCAACAGGTTTTGTAAAGTCATTCAAGACTCTTGCAAACGCCGCATCATAGTCAAAATCATACTGATCCAACTGACCTGAAAGTGAAGCATGGATAAGTTCCATTCTTGACATTGATTTAAGGTTTGATTTTGAAATTTGTTCAAAAATCTTCTTACTTTCTTCCTGATCAATCAATACATATTTATTTTTGTATTTAATTAAACCGTTATTGGTTTCTAATAATTTTTTATATTCTTCAAGTGATATTTTTTCATTGCCTATAGCGATTTCATAGGTGAAATCCAAAATATCATCCAGTGAAATTTTAGAAGAAGATGTATTATTAATCAAATCTGCTAAATCATCTGATCTGGATTCTTTTACTTTTGCGTTAATAGATGCTCTAGGAATAACAATATTTGTAAGTTCTTCCGGTAAAATAACTTCAATCTGAGCTTTTTGAAGATAGTATGCAGTCTGCGTAATAATTTTATAAATCTCATTAAGATTTAAATCAAGATATAATTTATCTTCATCTTCAAATAGTTCTTCAAGTTCCGGCATATAACGAAGTGCATAGTTTAATTGTTTTTCAACAATTCTTGAAATATCACTTGCTTTTGCGCCAAAAACATCTTCATCCGTGTAAAGTTTATCAATCAGAACACTTTCATCATTTTTTCTGTCTTTGATATAAACTTTTAAACGGAAAAGCTCATCTTCAACTTTTTCTATTTTGAAGTATGGAATTACATCGTATTTACCCAGATAAAGTTCATCAAACCATTGAGCAAAACTTTCCGCCAAATCTTTACCTTTTAAAACTGCACGCTGCTCAAGATCTTTTAATAAATACGTACCAGATTTAACATCTTTAAATCTGTACATTTTGATTCCTAAGAATTTATAAATTACATAATTTAAATAAGTGTAAATAAATTCATAAACAAAATCTTTAGGTTTTTCGCCTTCAATAAACAAATCTTCAGGCATACATTCTTCAAACATATTAATAATACGTGCCATTTTTTGATTATTAATAATCGGCTCATAAACTATTCTAAACATTTGCCCGTAACGTTTAACAGTCGGAATGAAATACAATTTTTCAATTAATTTCATCACAAAATAAGTTAATTTATTCAAATAAATAAAAGTCGGTGTTAAATCAGCAAGGTCAACAACATTACCAAACCCGCCGAAATAATCCATAACCAAGTCCCAGCTCATAAAATATCCGACTTTATCGCCCAAAACTTCAGATTTAAAGCGGAATAATGAACCTTTTGATTTTAAATAGTATTGGAAATTGTTTGTCGGAGTAACAAAAAATGAAAGATTAGAACCGCCGCCTCTGAGATTTGTACCTTTATTTATCAAATGAAAATGAGTATTACGGGTAGGCGCATTAGGGCTGAGAAATACACCGGCAAATTCATCTTCAATAATTTGATAAATCATACTCAGCGTATAACGAAAATCTTTGTTTTTAAAATTTTCAGGGTTTTCACTCAAATTAAAAAACAATTCATCCACATTATTCTTTTTAAACGAAAAATCAATATCTAAATCTTCAATTTTATTACTCATATTTTTACCTTTTAGAAAATAATCCGTCACCCTAACTTTCAAGGGTGACGGATTTAATAAAACTATTTAATCAACGATTTGCCTGTCATTTCAGCAGGCTGCTTAATTCCAAACAACTGCAGTACAGTCGGAGCTACATCACATAAAGCACCTGTTTCACGAAGTTCAGTACCTGCCGGTGCATTAATTAATACAAACGGAACTTCATTTGTTGTATGTGCAGTCTGCGGTTTTCCTGTAGATTCATCAACCATTGTTTCAGAATTACCGTGATCAGCTGTTAAAAGCATAACTATATCATGTTTTTTACAAGCATCAGCGATTTTACCAACACATTCATCAACAACCTTACAAGCTTTTGTCGCTGCTTCAATTACACCTGTATGACCAACCATATCAGGATTTGCAAAGTTAACCAGAATAAATTGATATTCAGGATTATCAATTGCTTTCAATACATTTTCGCAAACTTCCGGAGCACTCATTTCCGGCTGCATATCGTATGTTGCAACCTTTGGAGAAGCTACAAGAACACGTGTTTCATGAGGCTGAGGCTCATCAATTCCGCCGTTAAAGAAGAATGTAACGTGTGCATACTTTTCAGTTTCAGCAGTTCTGAATTGATTAATTCCGTTAGCTTCCAAAACATCACCTAAAATATTAACCAATTTTTCTTTAGGGAAAGCAACAGGATATGTGAAAGTTGCTTCGTAACTTGTCATTGTTGTATACAAGATATTTTTAAGAACTTTCTTTCTTTCAAATCCGTCAAAATCAGTGAAATTGATAGCTTTAGTAATTTCTCTTGCTCTATCAGGACGATAGTTAAAGAAAATTATTGAATCATTATCGTGAATTCTGCTTTCATTTACCTCATCTTCGCCGCCGATAACTGTAGGTAATACGAATTCATCAGTTTCGCCTTTTGCGTAAGATGCCTTAACACCTTCAATAGCAGAAGCGGCATGTTCGCCTTCACCAAGCAATAATGCATTATAACCTTTTTCAACTCTATCCCAGCGGTTATCTCTGTCCATAATATAATAACGTCCGATAACTGTTGCAACAGGCGGCAGATTATATTTTTTCAGTTCATCTTCTACCACTTGCAAGTATTCACAAGCGCTTGATGGCGGAGTATCACGGCCATCTAAAAATGCGTGAACATAAACCTTAGTTAAACCGGCATCTGCTGCCATTTTAATTAAAGCAAGCAAATGGTCTAAAGATGAGTGAACACCTCCTGTTGAAACAAGTCCGTAAATATGTAATGCAGAATTGTTTTTCTTAGCATGTTCAATTGCATTTAAAAATCTTTCATTTTTAAAGAAGCTTCCATCTTTAATTGCATTATTAATTTTAGACAAATCCTGATAAACAATTCTACCAGCACCCAAATTAAGGTGACCAACTTCAGAATTACCCATTTGACCGTGAGGTAAACCTACGTTTTCGCCATCAGCTTTAATTTTAATAAATTTTTCTTCTTTTTCTAATCTTGGCACATTTACAGGATGTGCAAGCTTAGTTGCATCATATTTTTCAGAACCTGTTGAGATACCCCAACCGTCCATAATACATAACAAAACTCTTTTAGACATATTAAGTCCCTTCTTTCTAACTATACGCTAGCAAGATTTTATCAAGAACAGGGGTAAATGTAAAGAGCTCAATTTTATGGCAAATTCTTAAAATATCCGCTGTCTGATAGTGCATAATATGCACATCCAAGCCCGTTAGTCGATCCTTTATTTGTTTCCGAACAGTACTGTCCTTTATCTTTATAATAAGTTCCCGGAGCTCCGGACGGCAAGATTTCAAATCCACCCTCTTTGTCACTATAAGCAAGCTCAAACATAAAAACATCATGGCCTAAAGAATTAGGCTTAGCCGGTTTTCCGTTTGTATCAATTGTTACTAAAATATGATTTCCATTCCACGGATTGCCATCAACAATAATTAACATTCCATTATTCAGGAAAAACTGATTATCATCAAAGGAATTAGTTGTAACATATTCTGCAGTACGGGAATAGTTTGTATATTTATAATCCTTATTTGTAACAGTTGTTGTTCCACCTGAACTTTCCGTCCGTGCAATACAATATTTTGAAGTACCTGCATCTTTATTATTACAAGATGTAGTACCGGTAAAATACTTTCTTAAATCCGGCACTTCAAAATTTTTCTCCGCAACCCCTCCAAAAGCTCTTTCTTCATCAGAATTGTACATTTTAACAGCCTGAGCCAGAAGAGAATGCCCTTTCTTGAACTGCGATTCTAACCTGACATTTGCAATTTTACTCATCAAAGTCGGAATAGTCATCGCAGCAACAACACCAATGATGCCTAAAGTTACGAGAACCTCGGCAAGAGTGAAGGCGTTTTTTTGAAAGTAGATAGGTTTATAAGTAAATAAATTGATTAGTTCTTTACGGTTACCGTCATTCCGGCCTACGAGCCGGAATCTGTTACTTAATGGACTCTGAATCAAGTTCGGAGTGACGTTACGTTTGAAAGGAGATAAATGAAACCCGCTTAAATTAAAGCTATAAAGGTTACCCCCCCCCGTTTTTCTAATTTCTTGTTAAATTTCATAAGTTCTCTCCTTTTTAATATATTTTAAATTATAAACTATTTTCATTCGTTATGCAAGCCGGCAGCCTTA
Source organism: uncultured Candidatus Melainabacteria bacterium (assembly GCA_949398305.1). GTDB lineage: Bacteria > Cyanobacteriota > Vampirovibrionia > Gastranaerophilales > Gastranaerophilaceae > Zag111. The sequence continues at coordinate 9,362 of CASLVD010000019.1, forward strand.
GATTTACTCGCGGCTATGCTCATAAAATCCTTGCGCTCTGCGCATTAAAAATCGCCCCTGCGGAGCTGAGCTATTGAGATGACTTGGAAACAATTGGTAGCAATATTGCCCAGTCCGGCCGAGGATCCGCCTCGCATTAAACACCGCCGTTCGCACTTGTGTCAAGACTCAACGTCTTGTCAACGCGTGCTCACCTCACGCTACCGTTCGCGGCTCTGCTCGGCGGCAAAAAAAAAGCTTCTGTGAAGAAGCTTCCTTGGAATCTGTTACAATTCCTCGTGTAAAAGATTAGTAGGTAGAAAGTAGAAGGTAGTAGTATATATAAATTAGATTTATATATCGTTCTTATATACTTATAAAGTATTTTTTATATACAAAATTGCGTACACTAAAACTTTTATTTACAATCCGTAACATGTCGAAAACCGGACTATATCATGCTCTTAGACATGTATTGAAAAAAAAACTTATGTAAATTATAATCAAGCTGAAAAGAGGATTTTTATGAAAATTGCAATATATCCGGGAAGCTTTGATCCCGTAACCAAAGGACATTTGGATATTCTTAAAAACGCAGCAGGGATTTTTGACAAAGTCATCATAGCTGTGGCGCACAACGGTGAAAAAAAAGGCTTCCTTTCAGTTGAAGAACGCGTTGAACTTATAAAAGCAAGTATCAAAGATTTTCATAATGTTGAAGTTGATGCTTTTGAAGGGCTTACAATAGAATACGCAAAAAAACACGGGGCAGAAGTTCTAATTCGCGGATTGCGCGCAGTTTCCGATTTTGAATACGAAATGCAATTATCACAAACAAATAGCGCTCTTTGTGAAGATATTAAGACAGTTTTCTTAATCACAAAACCGAAATATAACTTTATTTCATCAAGTACAATAAAAGAAATTCTTGCTAACGGCGGAGATATTTCAAAATTTGTTCCAGAAGCTGTATATAATTATTTAACAAACAAGGAGAAAAAATAATGCAATTTATGAGCCGACAAACTCTAAAACATCTTGAAGCAACTATACAAAACAGTTATTCACTCCCGATTTTCAAAGGATATAAAGCCATAAATAAAACAGGTGTCGAAAAACTCATAGATGAACTTTACGCAAATCTTCCTGATGATGTTAAAAGAGCAAGAGAATACCTACATTCCAGAAATTACGAAATGAAATCTATTAAAAAAGAAAATTCTGTCTACGATTTCTTACAAAGACTGGAAGTTACACTTGATGAAGCTATCCCCATTTTGGAATTTGGCCACATTGTAATCCTTAATATCCGCGAAATAGAAACACTCTTAAACAAGATAGAAAATACATTCCCGGAAGAAATCCTAAAAGCAGAAATTTTAAGCAGACAATAACCACATGTAAACTTATGTAATTATGTTAAGAAATATTATTTGACAATTAAAATTTGCTTATGTAATATATTAATATAAATGTGAAAGGGATAAGGGATATAAGACATGCCGCAAAATGGAGTGTATGATTTACTAAAGTTATTAGAAATAGCTGTTGATGACGGTTATTCTGTTTTAAAATACACTGTAGTAAATAAAAGAGAAATTGAAGACTTAATTGATAGAATATATACAGCATTGCCTACTGAAGTTCAGGAAGCAAGACTTTTTCTAAAACGCAAAGAAGAATTGCAAAATGAAGCTCATCAAAAAGCAACAAAAATATTGCAAGATGCTCAAGCTGAAGCTGATAGAAAATTATCTGAATCAGACCAGCTAAAAGCAATTGAACGCGAAGGTATCAGAATTAAAAATGAAGTTGTTGAAGATTGTGAAAAAATCAAACATATCGCACTTCAAGATGCTGAAAGTATCAGACTTCAAGCAACAGAAGAAGCTATGAAAATCAGAGAAGGCGCAGAATTATACGCAGAACAAGTGCTTACAAGTTTAGAAGGCAACTTAACACAATTGCAGCAAGTTGTTAAAAACGGGCAAATTTATATGGAACAGCTACGCTCTGATTCTGTTGGAAGATATACTAATCGTAAATAATTTTTTTAATACAAAAGCGGGCGGCAAAAAGTTTGCCGCCCGCTTTTGTTATCAATTGTCAAAAATGTAGTATTTGTTTACAATTAGTTTGCAATTTATTTTGTTTGATATAAAATAAAATTAAAAGCCGAAAGAATAGAATGTGCACCAAGTCACATTCTATTTTAAATAGGAAAGAAGTTAATAACAATAAAGGAAATAAAACAATGGGTATCAAAGGAAAAAACGACAGAATGGTAGTTCTTGCATGTGAAGAATGCAAAGAAAGAAACTACACAACAACTAAAAACAAAAAAAATATTAAAGAAAGAATGGAACTTAACAAATATTGTCCAAAATGCCAAAAACACACTGCGCATAAAGAGACAAAATAACAAAATTGGTGTGGAGTTCGGTGCAGACTTGCGATTAGCAAGACTGACAGGAACGAAACATTACATATCCGCCGTTGTGAACAGAACGATAGTGAAGCAAACAAAGCAATTTATTGTACAGGCGGAAGGAACATACGGGGAAATTCCCCGCTAAGCGTCCTTAGTTCAGTTGGTAGAACGTCGGTCTCCAAAACCGGATGTCGAGGGTTCGAGTCCTTCAGGGCGCGAGTTTAACTTTAAAATAAAGGATACATTATAATGAACGAAACAGTAGAAGCTATTAAAACATATTTTAAAGGCGTAAAAACAGAATGGGGCAAAGTAAGCTGGCCTGAAAAAAGACAAGTCGTTTTTGAAACAATTTCTGTTATCGTTATCGTTTTTGTTTTTACTGTTGCAATTTATTTGATAGATCTTTTATTCAGAGGATTACTTAGTCTAATTAAGTAAAACATTAAGCAAAATTATAAAGGTGGCTTATGACTAAAGAAGAAAAAACAATGGAAGAACAATTGAATGAAGATGTCTTAGCTGAACAAGCTCAAGAAGAAGCTGCAGAATTAGAAGCAAATGAAGCTAAAGAAGCTAAGAAAAACCAAAAAAGATGGTACATTGTTCATACATATTCAGGATACGAAAACAAGGTTAAAGTAAACCTTGAAAAGCGTATTGAATATATGAATATGGGTGACAAAATTTTCAGAATTGAAGTTCCTCAAAAAACCGTAACTCAGATGAAATCCGGTAAAAAACAGGAAAAAGAAGAAAAAATCTTCCCTGGCTATGTGCTTGTCGAAATGATTATGGACGAAGACAGCTGGTATGTTGTAAGACACACATCAGGCGTTACAAAATTCGTAGGTTCAGCTAAAAAACCTATCCCTGCACGTGAAAGCGAAATCAAAAAGATTCTTCACAGATCTACATCTCAAGTTGAAAAAATCGAACTTGATGTTAAAGCAGGTGATAAAGTTAGAATTATTTCAGGACCATTCGCAGACTTTGATGCTGATATTATCGAAGTTTACCCTGATAAATCAAAACTTAGAGCAAATGTTTCAATCTTCGGCCGCGAAACTCCGGTTGAACTTGAATACAAACAAATTAATAAGCTTTAATTAAAAAATGTCACCCTGAACTTGTTTCAGGGTCTATTATAGAAACGTAAGTACAAACAATGTGGAAGGGACGCCCCCGATTGAACCACAAAAGGAGAAACAAATGGCAAAAAAAGTAGTAGGAAAAATTAAGCTTCAAATTGAAGCCGGCAAAGCAAATCCGGCACCTCCAGTTGGTCCTGCTTTAGGTCAACACGGTGTTAACATCATGGATTTTTGTAAACAATTCAATGCTAAAACTCAAGATAAAGCAGGTTATATTATCCCTGTTGTAATTGATGTATACGAAGATAAAAGCTTCACATTCATCATTAAATCACCTCCGGCTCCTGTATTGATTAAAAAAGCCTTAAACATTACAAAAGGCTCAGCAGCTCCTAACAAAGATAAAGTTGCTGAAATCACAAGAGCACAATTAGAAGAAATCGCTAAAATCAAAATGGAAGATTTAAATGCAACAACAATGGAAGCTGCAGTAAAAATGATTGCAGGTTCTTGCAGAGCGATGGGTGTAACAGTAAAAGAATAATGCGAAGCCGGTGTGAAGTCTGAATTTGGCGGCGATTAGCCGGCAAACTGAAGACAAAACATAATAAGACCGCCGTTATGACTGTAGTGTAAACGGAAGGAATGAAGCAATCTATGATTGCACAGGCGGCAAAACGATAAGCATGGAAGGACGAAAGTCCGCTATTACCACGAAAGGAAATAAAAATGTCAAAAATAACTAAAAAACAAAGAAAAATGCAAGAAATGCTGGAAGGTTTTGTACAACCATCTACAGCAGTTGATGCTATTAAAAAATTACAAGAAATTTCAAAAGAAGTTTCTAAATTTAACGAAACAGTAGAATGCCACATGCGTTTAGGTATTGACGTTCGTCAAGCAGATCAACAAATCAGATCTACAGTAGTTTTACCGGCAGGTCTTGGTAAAGAAGTAAGAGTTTGTGTTATCGCTAAAGGTGCTAAAGCAACTGAAGCAACAGAAGCTGGTGCTGAATTTGCCGGAGCAGAAGAAATTATCGATAAAATTTCAGGCGGCTGGTTTGAATTTGATACATTGATTGCAACACCTGACTGTATGGGTATGTTAGGTAAATTAGGTAGAGTATTAGGTCCTAAAGGCTTAATGCCAAACCCTAAAACCGGTACTGTAACAATGGATATTGCTAAAGCAGTTAAAGATGCTAAAGCCGGTAAAGTTGAATACAGAGCAGACAAACAAGGTATGATTCACTGCCCTATCGGTAAAATCCAATTCTCAGAAGAAGACTTAGTTAAAAACTATGCAACTTTAGCTGATGCAATCTTAAAAGCAAAACCGGCTTCAGCAAAAGGTACATTTGTTAAATCAGTTTACTTATCAACTACAATGGGCCCTGGTATCAAATTAGATCCAAAAACATTTGCAGCTGAAGTAAAAGAACTTGTTTAATTAAAACAAAATAAAAAAAGACCTTGAGAAATTCTCAAGGTCTTTTTTTAATAATCGATTAATTATCTAACTAAATCTTTACCATCAGCAGTTTTAAAATTACCAATAATAATTTGAATTAAATCAACTAATACCCAAATAGAAGCGGCAATACTTGTCAATCCAAAAGTAAGAATTCCACCTAAGCATAAGCATAAAATAGCGATAGCAGAACCGTTTTTACCAACATAAAATCTATGAGCACCAAAGCCACCTAAGAATAAGCATAATAAAATTGCAGCAACAAAAGTTTTTTCACCAACTACAGGTGTATTTTGAGTTTCATTTTCCATAATTTTCTCCTTCTTAATTACCGAAATATAACTTTTAACATAGTTTATGTTATCACATATTAAATACAAATGCAAAACTTTACAGAAAGGATTTATTTGATATAATGAATTTATGGGCGGTTAGCGCAGTTGGTAGCGCATCACATTGACATTGTGGGGGTCGCTGGTTCGAGTCCAGTACTGCCCACCATTTAATAAAAAACAGCAGAAATGCTGTTTTTTTATTGGCAGTAGTAGGACGAGAACCAGTATTTTCTGGATCGAACGAGGAGTGAGCAGAGGGCGAACGGCAAGGTGTTGAACCTTGACGGCAGACCCGTTTAATGCGAACGACTCAAGACAGTCCAGTACTGCCCAGTTAAAAAAGAGGTTAGAACAAATGTTCTAACCTCTTTTTTATCAAAATAACCATTAAATTTTGTGCATGTTATCAACTATTTCTTTATTTTGAACCCAGATTTCCATTCCCATATCTTCACCGCACTTTGTAAGCGATTCTTTGATTTCCTTGAACGAAAATTCTGATTTTGAAATATCACAGAGCATAAACATTACAAAATGTCCTTGCATAAGTGTTTGTTTTATATCTTCAATATTAACCGTTAATTCAGCCAATTTTGCTGTAACCTTAGCTACAATACCAACATTATCAACACCTGATACGGTAACAATAATCTGTTTTGATGACATTATTTTTCCTCCGCATTAACATTAACAGCTTCTGCTTCTTTCATCCAGCCTCTGTTAACCCATTTTGCAATACCGTATTTTTGACAATATGCTTTAAGGTCTTTTTTAATTTCCGGAGCTAAGATATAAAGAACAATAATATTTGGTACGCACATTGCAATCATCATTGCATCTGTAATATCAATAATTGACTTAACGTTCATAGCTGAACCGATTATTATAAATAAACAATAAATAAGGTTGAATGTTAGAACACGTTTTTTGCCTTCACCAAGAAGGAATGTCCAAGCTTTCTGACCATAATATGCCCAAGAAATCAATGTTGAAATTGCAAAAAGAACAGCAATTATAGACAAGATAATCGGGAAAAATGATATTACTGACTGGAACGCATTAGAGGCAAGTTCGATACCTGAAATTTGTCCAACAGCACTTGTTTTAAGAACACCTGTAATAACGATTGCAAAAGATGTAAACAAGCAAAGTACACCTGTTAAGAAAGTTTCCAACAATGCAACAAATCCTTGTGAAACAGGTTCTTTAGTTTGAGATGTTGCATAAACAATAGCTGCAGCACCGGTTCCGGCTTCATTAGATTGAACAGAACGTCTCAAACCAATAATAATTGTACCGAAGATACCGCCTGCAACTGCTGTAGGATGAAATGCTTCAGTAACAATTGTTGCAATAGCGGCAGGAATATGAGTTATATTTGCACCGATTACAATAATACCTGAGATAATATACAACAAGCACATTGTAGGAGTAAGAATTGTAGTAACTTTAGCTATACTTTTAATACCGCCGACAACAACAAGTCCGATAAGAATAGCAACAACAAGCCCGATAATCCAAGCATATCCGTGAAGGAAACTATGTTCGCCGCCTGTAATAAATATAAGCTGGTGAGCGGTTTGGTTGATTTGAATCATATTACCGCCTGTAATACCGCCGCCAATACAAAGAATAGCAAAGATTACAGAAAGCGGCTGACCTAACCAGCGCATATTTTTTCTTGTTAAACCGTGAGCGATATAATGCATCGGACCGCCTGAAACAGATCCGTCAGAGTTAAATCTTCTGTATTTAACAGCCAGAGTCGCTTCCACAAACTTAATAGACATCCCTAAGATTGCACCGACAAAAATCCAAAACGCTGCACCCGGACCGCCTATAGAAATAGAAATTGCAACCCCTGCAATACTTCCGATACCAATAGTACCGGAAAGTGCAGTTGCTAAAGCTTGAAATGATGAAACTTCACCACAGCTTCCGTCTTCTGATTTTTCAGCAGGCTTGGAAACTACATCAATTGCATGTTTGAATCCCCAAATTGCAATACCTTTATAGTATATCGTAAAGAATATTCCGGCAAAAAGAATCCAGAATATGATTAAAGGAACTTTTGAACCAAAAACCGATATCGGAAAAAATATTAAATTTGCTACAGCATCAGACACAGGGGCAATATGTTTATCCATAAACGCATCAACATTCATTGCGCTCGCACTCTGCATACTACATAACAGTAACATTAAAAAAGTCATAAATTTCTTCATTTGTATTTTATCCTTTCAGCTGTTTTAAAAGGTCAAGTTCCCGTGAGTGTAAATCCCAACCAATAATTACTAATAGTATAGCAAAAACAAACTTGATTAAAGTTCCCTAATCAAAATCTTGTTACTTACTGTTACACTTGGCATATCAATAATATATAAACCTCTTGTTAATTAATTTTTAAATGGTACAATATTATAGTAACAAGGGTTAAGTCGAATGATGAGTCAGGCAAAAAAGTTATCTATTGCATTTTACTGGCATATGCACCAGCCGGTTTATCAATTAACTTCCGGCGGAGACTATTTAATGCCATGGGTAAGGCTGCACGCAGTTAAAGATTACCTTGATATGGCAATGTGGACTAAAAAATTTGACAAATTAAAGTTAAACTTTAATATTGTTCCGATTTTGGTTGATTCAATTATTGATTATGCCGAAAAAGGTGCTCACGATATTCACTCAAGGATGACAATTACTCCGGAAAATGAATTAAAACAAGAAGATAAAATATTCATTTTAAACAACTTTTTTGACGCAAATTATCAAACAATGATTCTTACTAACCCGGAGTACCACAGACTTTATCAAATTGTTCAGACTGAAGGAACAAATGATACTTCAATTTTTACCAATCAGGAATATGCCGACTTGATGGCATTGTTTAATCTTGCCTGGATTGATCCGTCTTATAAAACATCTATTCCTGAATTAAAAAAACTTATTAAAAAAGGTAAAAATTATACTCTTGAAGACAGAATAAACATCATTGAAATTCAACGTGACATAATAAGAAAAATTATTCCTTCAACAAAAAAACTTGTTGAAAAAAATAAAATTGAAATCACAACAAGTCCTTATTATCACCCGATTCTACCAATTTTATTAGATTATAAAAATATCAAAAAAAATCAAATACCGGATGATGACATTTCAAATCTAAAAACAGAACTGGATGCAAAAGTTCAAACTGAAATGGCTCTAGACCGAATCGAAGAAGTTTTCGGCAAGCGTCCGAGAGGTATTTGGCCATCAGAACACTGCGTAAACGGAAAAACTCTTGAACTTTTAAGTTCACTCGGAGTAGAATGGTCGATTTCTGATGAAGGGATTTTGGCAAATTCAATCAATTTTGAATTTGAACATGATTTTAAAGGATACTTAAAAGAGCCGTACCACTTATTAAAAACTTACCGGTACAAAACAAAAAATACAGATTTAAAAATGATATTCAGAGATTCCGCAATCCCTAATTTGATAAGCTTTGAATACCAGAACCATAACCCGATTGCAACTGCAAACGATTTATATGACAGAATTAAAGTTTTACAAAGCAAAATTTTATCATCACCTGATCGCGAACACTTATTAACCATCGCACTTGATGGTGAAAATTGCTGGGAAAATTATCTTGAAGATGGTGCATCATTCTTAAAAACACTTTATACACTTATAACAGAAGATGAAACATTAGAAACTGTTTTAATAAGCGATTATCTGGACAACACAAAAGAAGATAAACCGCTAAATAAAATTGCGGCAGGCTCGTGGATGAACCGTAATTTCAAATTATGGATTGACGAACCGGTAAAAGATATTGCATGGACATATTTAAAACGTGTCAGACAAGATTTTTCAAACTTTGTAAAACGCGAACCGTTAAATCCGAATATTGAACTTGCAAGACGTGAATTATTTATATGTGAAGGAAGTGATTGGTTCTGGTGGTATGGGGAACCTAATGATTCAGGCAGAGATAATATCTTTGACTTCCTGTTTAGAACACATTTAAAAAATATTTACAGATACTTAGACCTTGATACTCCAAAATATTTGGATGATCCGATTTCAAATATATCAACAACAAAACCGTCAAAATACCCGAAATCTCTAATTTCACCTGAAATAAACGGTAAGTTTGTTACAACCGAAGAAGATATCTGGAATAATGCAGGATTCATTGAAATTCCTGACGGTCCGGTACTGCGCGAATCAAAACTTTTTGACAAAATCCGATTCGGAAACGATGAAAATTATTTCTACTTAAAATTTAATTTAAACAAATACTTAAGAGAAAACTCTGACCTGTCACGCAGAACTTACCAGATGTACATATATTTAAGAAAAGCAAGTAACAGACAGGTTCTTGCACCTGTTAGACTAATAAATAAAACACAAAACATCTCACCGGTTTCAATGGAAAAATTCCATAACGAAATACAAATTGCTATAAGAAACGATAAACTTCAGCTTTTACGTATAATTAAAGCAATTCCGGGCGATATGTGGGTATTAGAACAAGCAAAAACAATTGAAACTGCATATGATGAAGTTCTGGATGTTAAAATCCCGTTTGAACTTTTAGACATCAAAAACGGTGAAACTTTAGAATTCTTATTTGTAAATGCAAATTACGGAATAAAAGATTTTTATATACCAAATGAAATGGTATTATCTGTTACTAGACCGTCATTAGTTTTGCAAAAATAAATCCTTAGTCAAAGCTCCAAATGCCAAAAATTGAAGTGTAACAAAAACTATTCCCATTGTAAAATTCCCCTTATGTTTACATGGTAATAAACGTATTTGTTACACCAAAATTGCTTATATATTAACTTTTATTTCAAAATAGATTCCGTGTCGCAGCCCCAAATGACTTAAAGATAAAATTAACAATCCCCTACATATCAAGAGCGATATCAAGGGTTGGAGCTTTAGCTACAATAGCGCTTGAAGATATTACATCAACACCGCATTCTGCTATTTTTCGAACGGTTTCAAGATGAACATTTCCGCTGGCTTCTACAATTGCTCTGTGGTTAATAAGTTCAACAGCTTCTTTCATCTGTTCTAAACTCATATTATCAAGCATAATAATATCAACACCCAACGGCAAAGCTTCTTTAATTTGTTCTATTGTATCGCATTCAAGCTCGATTTTATGTGCGTGAGAAAGGTTAGCTTTAACCATATTTACAGCATTTGTAACAGAACCGGCAACTTGAATATGGTTGTCTTTAATCATCGCACAATCTGATAAATTGAATCTATGAAGCGCACCGCCGCCTACTTTTACAGAATATTTTTCAAATGCTCTAAATCCCGGTGTAGTTTTTCTTGTATCAACAATTTTACAAGGAAGTTCGCCGATTGCATTCTGGTATTTGTTAGTTTCTGTTGCAATACCGCTCATTCTTTGTATATAATTCAGCGCAACTCTTTCACCTAACAATAAATATTTCCCCGGACCTTTTAATGTTGCAAGCAAATCACCTTTTTGAATTCTATCACCATCTGTAGCGCATAATTTAACTTCAACTTTATCTGATAAAACCTTAAATACAGTCTTGAAAACTTCCAAACCACAAATTATACCCTCACATCTTGAAACAAGAGAGGCTGCAAAAACTTCATTCTCGCCAACAATACTTTCTGTTGTAACGTCACCAAATCCTATATCTTCCATTAATGCTTGTTTTACATGATCTTCAACAAAAAAACTACTTAACAAAACTAACTTCTCCTTTTTCTTTTGATATCAAACTGTGTTCACAATCTTCATTTGTATTTAAATAATCAATACGATAATGTGCTCCGCGGGATTCTTTCCTGTGAAGTGCAGATTTTATGATAAGTTCTGCAGTAATAAGCATATTTCTAAGTTCGTATTCATCTTTATTTAAACACTTGTAATCTCTTTTAAATTCTTTTGATAAGTTTTCAATAATATCCTGTGCAGATTTAAGAGTTTGTTCGGTTCTAAAAATCCCCGCACCTGACCACATCGCTGATTGTAATTTAAATTTCATTTCTTTTACATCAACCGGTTCAACTTTTAAATCATCTTCATAACAAGAAACTAAATCTTCAAAAGAATCCTGAGTTAATATTTTTGCATCATCCGCTTGCGAAAGATATTCAGCAACTTCATACGCGCAAACAACACATTCTAAAAGCGAATTACTGGCTAAACGATTTCCGCCGTGCAAGCCTGTTGAAGAAACTTCACCAATCGCGTAAAGCCCTTTAACAGAAGTTTCTCCGCGCAAATTAGTTTTAACACCGCCCATAAAATAGTGAGCAGCAGGCGCTACAGGAATTAAATCCGTTGTAATATCAATTCCGTATTCTGCGCATTTTTTTGCAATAGTAGGAAAGCGTTTTAATAATTTTTCCTCACCAATTCCCGTTGCATTTAAATAAACATTCGGGTCACCATTATTATTCATCTCACAATAAATTGAACGAGCTACAACATCACGCGGTGCAAGTTCACGTTTTTCGTGATACTTCGCCATAAATTCCATCCCGAATTCATCACAAAGCTTTGCACCCTCACCGCGAACAGCTTCACTAATTAAAAACCTGTTTTCTGCACCATCAAATGCCAACGCCGTTGGATGAAATTGAACAAATTCCATATCCTGCAAAACAGCGCCTGCACGATATGCAAGCGCAAACCCGTCACCTGTCGCACCTTTCGGATTAGTTGTATATTGATATAACTGTCCCAATCCGCCTGATGCTAAAATTACAGATTGCGAATAAATTGTTTCATATTCATCATTTTCATTTAAAAGAACAACACCGCCGCAAGTTCCATCTTTTACCAGCAAATCAACAACAGCAGAATTTTCATAAACATTTATGTTTTTATTTTCTTTAACAGCATGACAAAGCGCGATTTCCATTTCTCTGCCTGTAGCATCCCCGCCGGAGTGAAGAATCCTTCTTACACTGTGTGCAGCTTCTTTTGTTAATGTAAAATTCCCGTTCTCATCTCTGTCAAATTCAACTCCGAATTTTAATAAATCTTTTACAACCTTATCTGAATTTTCACTGATAAATTTAATAGTATTTAATTCGCTCAAACCTGCACCGGCTTTTATAGTATCAGTCACATGAGATTCAACCGAATCCTTTTCGTTTTCCTTTAAAACCGCAACCATACCGCCTTGCGCATAATACGAATTACTTTCCCCAAGTTTTGATTTTGTAATCAACAAAACCCCATCAGGCAATTGTAACTGCTGTTCAATTTTTAAAGCCGCATACAACCCTGCTATCCCGCTACCGACTATTACAACTGAAAATTTGGAGTTTTTCATATATCTATCAATCCCTTAATATTTTATCCAAATAATCTTATAACAAACAGAAGATTTTCGCTAGCTTCTATTAAAATTATGAATAATTATCTATTTTGTTATTCTTAAAACATAACGCGCAGCAGCTGTTGCAGGCTCTACAACTCCATCATGAAATCTTATCGGATAAATATCTGTCAAATCTTTAGCATTATTTTTTACAATACAATTATTTTTAGATAAAGAATTAGAACCTGATGAACAAGAAACTTCTTTATTTGGCAAGTCTACTCCGTTAACATCAATAAACCCTGCGCAAGATGCCATATTTGTACCGCTATATCCATCTTTTAACACTTCTCCGCTTTTTAGAGTACAACCAAATGTACCCATATCCGGCGAAAACGCAATAATCGTTCCATCATTAAGTACATATGCATGAACATTAGATAGATTACTTAAAGATGTAACCTGATTTTTTGTAAAATTTGATGTTATCGAATAATTTTCAGTTTTACCAGCTTTATTAAGTTTAATATCTGATGCTTTATGAAAATATGTAGCACTTTTGATTGTTCCATTAATTATTGAACATACTGACATAATATTTTCAGGATGCTCAGTTCCTCCATTTTCAGAACAACGAACATTTATTCCGGAATAATCAAACCCGTATTGAGCATCAGACATTCTGGCAGCTTGAGAAAGTGTTGAAATAGTTTTTTTAAATTTACTTCTATATTTTTGGCTTGTTGTATTTGCAAGCAAAACAGGTATTGTCATCGCCGCAACCACCCCGATTATACCAAGAGTGATTAAAACTTCAGCTAATGTAAAACCTACTTTAGAGCCCTCGGCCGGGCGGGGCTCTATACTACAAAACCTAGCACTTATTATATCAATCCACGGCCTACGGTGTATTACTGGTGGCTTAGCTACGTGCGTAGCACCTTCAGCTAATGTAAAAGCTTTTTTCATATTATCCTCCAAATTATTGTTAAACATATTAATTTAATATACATTAATTCGTTTATTAATGCAACATTAATTAAATTAATTAATTATTTTTAGATTAATACATGTAATTATAATAAGTATGAGAATAGTTACCGAATTAAAAGAAATCCTATACACAAAAGGTTTAACCCTTAAATACGTAGCCCAACAACTGGAACTTTATCTTAATAAACCATATACACTGGCAAATTTATCAAACAAACTCAGAAACGAAACAATAACTTACAAAGAAATGAAACTTATTGCCAAAATTATCGGCTGCACTCTTGAATTAAAATAAATAATAAAATTCATACTCAAATTTTAAACAAAAAGTAATCACATAAAATAATACTCCGTTTAAATATCCAAAAATCAGTTATGCAACAAAAACATAACTCCTATAATAATAAAAAATAACCCGTAAGGAGTAAAAATATGTTAAATACCCCAATAAAACTACTTCTTGTAGAAGATCATAAACTTATGCGAGTCGGTCTAAAATCCCTTTTTGAAGAACAAGACGGACTTGAAGTAACATCAGAAGCCCAAAACGGACGAGATGCCATAGAAAAATTTAAAACAACCCATCCGGATGTAACTCTTATGGATATTGGCTTGCCTGACATTTCAGGAATCGAAGCAACAAAAAAGATTCTTGAACTTAACACAAACGCAAAAGTCATAATGCTTACATCACACATTAGTGAAAATGAAGTACTTGATGCACTTCAATCAGGGGCTTGCGCGTATGTTATGAAAGATATTAATACAGATATCTTAAAAATGATTATCACAACAATCAAAGAAGGCGCAATGTGGATTGACCCGCTTGCCGTACCGATTTTGCGCGATAAAAATTGCGGAATAGTACCTCAAAGACAAATGTCACGTGCAATGTTTCGTGAGCAGCACTCAAATTTGACCCAGCGAGAATATGAAGTTCTAAAGCTTGTAGTTGACGGGAAATCAAATAACGAAATTGCAGAAGCTTTAACAATATCTTCCCACACTGCAAAAGCCCACGTATGTAATATTATCCAAAAACTAGTGGTTGATGACAGAACTCAAGCAGCTGTCAAAGCCTTAAAAGAAGGTTTGGTATAATCAATCAAAAACCTTCTAAATTTGAAGCAACAATATATAAAAAACGAATATTTTTTTCATTCAAAGAGTTTATCTTTGAATATAATTTTTCTTTCACTACTTCACAGTCATCATAATATTCATTATCAAAGAGGTTTCGCACAGAAACTCCTAATACTGCAGCAATTTTTTTTAACACTTCGATTGTTGGGAAAGTGTGACCCATTTCAATCTTTACCATTTGACGAGGCGAAATACCAATTATTTCTGATAATTTTTCCTGAGTTATTTTTTTAGATTTTCTTAAAGATCTTATCTTCAAACCCAATTGTTCTTTATCGTCCATAATACCTCCAATGTTTATATTGTAATAGATTCAGGAGCTTATTTTAATGAATATATATACATATTTATATTGACAATATGAAAATAAATACATATAATATGAATACAGTTACACAATCAGAGGAATTATATGAAAAATTTTGCATTCACATTAGCAGAAGTATTAATTACATTAGCAATCATAGGAGTTGTTGCTGCAATGACAATTCCTTCACTCATACAAGCAAATAAAGCACATCGATTACGTTCCCAATTTTTGAAGTCTTATTCAACATTACAACAAGCTTTTCGCCAAATGATAGATGATGAGGTTTCTATAGATCCAAAAACTTATAACAATAACACATTTTATAAAACATTAAAAAATTATTTTAAAATAGCTATTGATTGCGGTAACTATCAAAGCAATTCTGAAATAAAAAACCGTAAAGGATGTTATAATAAAAAAAATGATAATAAAAAATACCGAACATTAAATAACAAGACAGATGCATATACTGAAGATTTAGACGATGGACAATTTGTTCTAATGGATGGAACTTCTTTATTACTTGAAAATGCAAGTACAAGTTTAATTATGGTATCGGTAGATCTGAATGGATTCAACAACCCGCCGAATCGCTGGGGATATGATTTATTTTCGTTTCAACTACTTGATGGTGAGATTAAAGCAATGGGCGAACCAAAAACCAGATATACTTCACTAGAAACATATTGTAATCTAAAATCAACAAATATTCGTAATGGTATAGCTTGTGCTTCTTTAGCAAAAAATAACTCCGATTATTTCAAATGGGTTGTTAAAAATGCTAAATAAATAAGTTCGGGCGGGTTCAAAAATTGAACCCGCCCGCTTAATTTTATCAATTAAAACTATTCTTCTGTTTCTTCTGCTTCTTCTGAAACTCCGCCATCTTGAATATCTTCTTCATCAAGTTCTTGCTGATTCATTTCTTCTTCAATTTCAGCCTGTAACTCATCAGAATCTACAACATTCTCAACAGCTGTTTCATCTTCAACTTCTTCTTCGTATTCATAGTTATTAACACTCTGGTTTTCAGCCTGTTCCATTTGTGAAACTGATTTAATATCAATTTTCCAGTTAGTTAATTTATGAGCAAGTCTTACGTTTTGACCTTCGCGGCCGATTGCAAGGCTTAGCTGATCATCAGGTACAACAACCAGAGCTTCGTGAGCAAACTCATCATCTGCCATAATATCAACAGATACAACTCTTGCAGGTGATAATGCGTTTACAATATATTCAACCGGATCTTCAGAATATCTAACAATATCAATTTTTTCATTTTTAAGTTCAGAAACAATTGTCTGAATTCTGCTTCCGCGAGGTCCGATACAAGCTCCCACTGAATCAACTTCAGGATCATTTGACCAAACAGCAATTTTAGTTCTATATCCTGCTTCACGGGAAATTGATTTAATTTCAACAATTCCGTCTTCAATTTCCGGAACTTCAAGTTCGAACAATTCTCTAACGATTTCAGCATGCCCATGAGATACAATAACTTGTGGTAATCTTGTTGTTTCTTTTACGTTAAGAACAAAAACACGGATTCTGTTACCAGGTTTGTAGTATTCACCCGGTATTTGTTCTTTTCTAGGCATAATCGCATCAGTTTTACCAATGTTAACGATAACGTTGCGTCTTTCATCAACTTTTTGAATAATACCGGTAATCAAAGTACCTTTTTTATCCAAGAATTCATTTAAAACAAGGTTTCTTTCAGCTTCTCTGATTCTTTGTGTAAGAACCTGATTAGCTGCTTGAGCTGCAATACGACCGAATTGTTCAGGAGTAACTTCCAATTTTACTTCGTCACCTAATTCAACAGCTTCGTCAATTTCTTTTGCTTCAGCCAATGAAATTTCATTATCAGGATCTTCAACAGATTCAACAACTGTTTTTCCTTTGAAAATACCGATTTCACCTGATTGTTCATCCAAAAATGCTTCAACATTTTCGATTTCTTTTATTCTTAAATGTTTTTTATATGCAGCAACCATAGCATCACATAAAGAAGAAATAACAACTTCTTTTGAAATGCCTTTTTCTCTTTCCAGTTCTTCGAAAACTTCATTTAAGTTTCCTGCTCCGATTTTAATCATTTGTTCTTCCTTTCGTTTATATTAATCTATATATAATTTCGCAGATTGTATGTTTTCTTTTGGTATTTGAAGCTCTGAACCGTCATC
>CASLVD010000020.1 GCA_949398305.1 uncultured Candidatus Melainabacteria bacterium
ATTCTGTTATTTGAATATTAATTTCTTTTACGCGTTTATCCAGTTTGATAATATTAAATATTATCCAGTTCGCAACGATTAATTCTGCTAAAAATATGATTGTAAAAAATAGCGTTAACATCTTTCAACTTTTCTAACTTTGTATTATATTAAATTTATAATATATTATTAAACAGCATTTTTGAATACGTCTAAAGGACTATTTTATGAATAAAATCCGATTTTATACAGCTTTAATATGTGCAAGGTTTGTTTATGCGGCAATCAGGCTCTTGAACAGATCTTCCGGAACTTCTTTTGTCGGAATGGTAACCTTAAAAGTTTGCCCAAATTTTTTAAAGTATTGCAGAAATTATATTAAAAACGAAGCTGTAACAGTAACCGGAACTAATGGGAAATCAACAACTTCAGGGCTTATTTCTCATATTCTTGAGGAAAACAAATTTAGTCTTGTGAATAATGTTAAAGGCGCGAATATGCTCACAGGTGTTGCTAATGCTTTTGCATTAAAGATTTTGCCTTTAAAAAAATATGATTATGCCGTTATAGAATCTGATGAAGCTTATTTGACAAAACTTTATGATGATTTTAACTCTGATATTCTTGTTGTAACAAATCTTTTCCGGGATCAGCTTGACAGGTACGGCGAACTTTCAACAACAGCAAGCTTTATTCAAAATGCTATTGATAAAAATAAAAATTTAAAGCTGATTCTTAATGCAGATGATCCTCTGGTAACAAATTTTGGCAAAGGCAGAAAAGCTGTTTATTATGGCTTTGAAGAAGTTGAATTTTGTTCTGATGTTCACAGCGCATCTTCAAATGCTCCGACAGAAGTGTTTAATTGTGTTTGTGGGGAAGAACTTAAATATAATAAGCAATTTTTTGCACAGGAAGGACATTATTCTTGTGAATATTGCGGATATAAACGGCCTGAACCGGATTATAAGGGCTATGCAAAAATTTATTCTGATTATTCAGAATTGAAAATTACCGTGCCGGATGGAATGTCTTATGAATTCAGGGTTAATTTAGTCGGACTTTATAATGCTTATAATGCTTTAGCTTCAATTTGCTGTGCGCTTGAAATCGGGAAAATACCGTATGAAGTTATAAAAAATGCTGCTGTATCTTATAAATCAATTTTTGGCAGAGCGGAAAAAAGGGTTATAAACGGACATGATACTTTGATTCAGCTTATTAAAAACCCGACAGGCGCAAGTGAAGTTTTAAAAACAGTTGATTTGAATTCTAATATAGTGATTGCGATAAACGATAATTATGCTGACGGCAGAGATATATCGTGGCTTTGGGATAGTGATTTTGAACAGTTGAAAGATGCAAATAAACTTGTTATCACATCCGGTATTAGGGCAAAAGATATGGCTTTAAGGCTTAAATATGCAGGAATTGCGCAGGATAGAATTATTGTTGAAGAAGATGTAAAAAAAGCAATAGAGCTTGCCGCAAAATCGGAGGATAAGGATGAAAAGGTTACTATTCTTCCGTCTTATACAGCTTTATTGAAAATTAGTAAAATGAAATTTTAGAAAGGGTTAGATATGCTTTTAGGTGTAAATATAGATCACGTTGCAACTTTAAGAAATGCAAGAGGCGGCTTAGAGCCTGATCCTATTCAGGCTGTTGAAGTTTGTGAAGCAAATGGTGCGGATTCAATTACAGCACACTTAAGAGAAGACAGACGTCATATTATGGATGCTGATGTGAAAATCCTTAAAAAAGTTGTTAAAACAAGATTAAATCTTGAAATGGCGGTAACAGATGAGATGCAAAAAATTGCACTTGAGATAAAACCTCATTCAGTATGTCTTGTTCCTGAAAAAAGAGAAGAAATTACAACCGAAGGCGGACTTGATGTTGCATCTCAGTTAAATAAAATTACAAAGTTCGTGACTCCGTTATTAGAAGCCGGAATTTTGGTAAGCGTATTTATCGATCCTACAGAAGAACAAATAAGAGCAGCGGCAAAATGCGGAGCTCAGTTTGTTGAACTTCATACAGGCCAGTACTCAATTGCTTACGGAACACCTGATGAGCAGGAAGAATTTGACAAAATCCGTGAAGCTTCCCGTCTTGCTCATGCACTTGGTTTAAAGGTTAATGCCGGTCACGGATTGAATTATAAAAATGTTCACAGAATGCGTCAGATTTTAGATTTAAATGAGCTTAATATCGGTCATAGTATTATTTCGCGTGCTGTATTTACAGGGCTTGCGCAGGCGGTAACAGAAATGAAAGAATTGGTTAAATAAAATGGAAAAATCAAAAGAAGAAATTATTGAAGAAATGCAAAAAGTTGTGGCACAAATGGTTATTGATGACTTGGAAGATAATCCGGATTGCGCGAATGAATTTTTTGAATGCGATTGCTGCGGTAAAAATAAATGTCTTGCCGGCTCAATTCAATATGAGGATTATAGACTTTGCAATGATTGCGTACTGCTTGCTGAAACTGGTTTTGCACTTGGAAAATTTACAAAAATTCAGCCGCTGATTGATGCGATGGAGGATTCAAGGCTTGAAGAGGCCTGCAACTTTATCAAAGATGAAGAAGCAAGAAAACAAAAATTAGATGAAAATTTAAATTAAAAAAAGAGGTTACATATTTATGTAACCTCTTTTTCATGAAGTTTCATGAAGCAGAAAATCGTCTGTATCTTGACACATTCATGTGCCAGATGGTATCATAATCAAAAGTTTGCAAATTTTCTTAAATTATCTCATTAATTGTGAAGTCCTAAAGAGCTTTTTCGCATAAAGTAAAACAGGTTGTTTAAACTGCTTCACAAATATATGGAATATAAATAGCAATATACTGAAGGTATCAATGATACCTTAATTTCGCCGTGGAAAGGGGGAATTGTTATGACCTGTTATAGTTAAATTTTTAGTTAATTAGTACACTAGCAAAAGTAAAAAAATAGGAGATTTTTTATGAAAAAAACATTAAACGAAATAGTAAATGATAGTAATTTAACAAAAGAACAAAAAGTTCAGGCAATTAATGATTATTATGAAAATTATCAAAAATCTATAGATAATGAGTTAAATATGTATTTGGCAAAACAATGGATTGGTGCAGGAATTCAAATAGGTAGTGCTGCGCTGCCATTAGGCGCAGGTGCAGCGGCAGGAACTGCTGTAGGAAAAGCTGTGTTACAAAAAACTTTAGGTAAAAATGCATTACAATTAATTGGAGAAAGTGGTATTGGCGGCTATATTGGCAGAGAAACTTTGCAAAAAACACTTGGTAAAGTTATTTCAAGTGATATTGGAACGGGTGCACTTGATGGTTTGCTTGGCGGTGCAATGTATGGTTTAGGTAATGGTTTGATGGAAGATAAAAATGTTCTTCTGTCAACAATTCAGGATGCTTCGTTGGGAGGTGTTACCGGTGGATTGCTCGGCGGTGTTGTTGGAAATACTCAAAGATTTTTTGATTCCAAAAACTTAAAAGGATACGGAGATATTGATATGCTTTCTGAGAATTTACGAAGACAGTATAATAAAGATTCCCGTGATTTTTATAAAAATTATAATCAAGGGATAAAACTTGGTGATATTGAATTTTCTAATAGAGGAATTCAAGAAATACTTCGTTGGAATCCAATGCAAGCACAAAATTTACCGGAACTAGTTAATGATGTTAAAAAAGCTAAACGACTTCCGGATGTTCCAAATTTAAAGCCTGAGCAAAAACCAAATGTTTCTCACTATGAAGTATATCAAGGAAAAAATGGATTACACCATATTGAGGTTTTTGAAAATGGTGAGAAAAGATATTATGTTACAAAAGATTCTATTGATGATATAGAAAAGCTTACTAAGAGCAGTGACCAAACTACAAGCTTGGGTACTCTTAGTAAGCCTAATAATATTATAAACGATGTTACTCCAAATATCAATCCTACCAATATAACAAAAGATATTCCTGTTGACTTAGAAAGGGCTCTTAAGCGCGCTACCCCAACTACTAGCTGGGACGTTCTTAAGAACCCTGATAATATTATAAACGATGTTACTCCAAATATCAATCCTACCAATATAATAAAAAATACTCCCGTTGGTACACAACCGGCTACAAACCGGCGCTCCAACAGGAGTATCTCCGGTACTATTCCTGCCGACCCGATCCACACTCGGGCGCACGAAATAGAACCTAATGGCATTATAAACGATGTTTCGTCAAATCTCAACCCCGTACCAAATACTATAAATCCTGAATCACAACTGTTTAAGGTTCGTATTGAAAAAGCAGATTATCCTAATGCTTTTGGTATTCCGCTTGCAGATCCTTTGAAAAAACAAGAAGGAAAACCAACAGGTTTTGCTTCGCCTATTTCAAATAGCGGGCATATTTTTACACCCGAAGAAATAGGTAAAATGACCACTCAAGAATTTACAAAAAATGAGTCTGTTATTATGAATCAAATTAAAAATGGTCAGATTCAGCAGCAAGACAACCAACAAAATTTTTCAGGCTATAAAAATCCGATTAGTGGTTCTTCTCAAATTTTTTCCAGAGAAGATATTGGTGCAATGTCTACAAAAGAATATACAGATAATGAAAAAGCTATACACGCTCAAATAAAGTCGATTGGGGCTCCTACAACAAGTGAACTTCATATTGTAGCTTCAACCGGAGGCGGGGCAGTTTATGTCGAACCTTACATAAGAGCTGATGGCAAGCAGGTTAAAGGCTATTATCGTTCAAGATAAAAATAGAGGGCGGCGAATTAAAATTCGCCGCCCTCTATTTCTTATATAAAATTTATCAATTAACTTAATGCCATTAAAGCTTTTACTGAACGTGCATTTTCTTTAACTTCTTCATCAAATCCTTCTGAAGATATTGTGCTTTCAAGAACTTTCATTGCTTCTTCTTTATTTTCTAATGAAAGTAATTCATTGATTGTGCTCATTGCAACGATTGTTGACATATCATTGATGCCTTTTCCTCTGTTTGCAATTACAACGTGTAATGAATCGTGTTCATTTCTTTTTACAAGAGCTCGGGAAGTCATTTCTCTAACTTCATCGATAGAAGAATTTGTTCCGATTTCTTCTAAAACTGCTACTGAATCAGGGCTTGGATTAATTGTTAATGATTCAATAATGTTGCTTACTTTTGAAAAGTTTTTATTATTTTTAAACATATCTTTATTCATTTAATCCCCCTTACGCAGCCATTACCATATCAGCTTCAAGTGCTGATAATGCTTCACTAAACATTGGTTTTACTTCTGAAATTGGGTCCATTTTGGACATTTTTGAAATTTCTCTTTCTTGTCCGTTTATAAAGAATGTTTTAATATCTCTTGATAATACGTCTTTAGCGCCTTCTAAAGAAACTTCTTTTTGACCTAATTCATGAATTTTATTCCAGGTATTAACAATTCCTTCTTTCATTTTGTTGCCTAATGAAACAAGTGATTGGATTCCTTCGTAGAATCTGCTTCCGAAATCATTTATAGAACCTACAAATGTAGAATAAACTCTTTTTGAGTGAGCTGTTAGATTACCTGTAAAACTGATTTTATTTTCTTCTTTCTTTTTGCTTGATTCAAAAACATCTTCTGTCAAGATATTTTTTTGGAAATTTGATGCTGCAAACGGGTTAGAAGTTCTTGCAACATTCTGTTCTGTTACGCTCGTATTGAAGATACGATGGCTTAACTGATTAATTTTTTCAATTGCTGACATATATTAAACCTCTTTCTATATTATCCACTTTCCCAGTCTATCATAGTGCTTGAGATTTAAATCCACCTTTTGAATGATTTGTGTTAAAATATGAATATGAAATATAAAAATTTGGAAGAATTAATAGCTGTAATTGCAAAATTAAGAGCTCCGGACGGCTGCCCGTGGGACAGGGAGCAAACTCATTCATCTCTGCGCCCGAACATGATTGAAGAAGCTTACGAAGCAGTTGATGCAATTGATGATAATGATATGGCGCATTTAAGAGAAGAACTTGGAGATGTGCTTTTGCAAGTTGTTTTGCATTCGCAGATAGCATCAGAAAACGGGGATTTTACAATCGAAGATGTCGCAAAAGAGTTAAAAGAAAAACTTATTCACCGCCATCCGCATGTTTTTGGTTCTGCAAAAATTGATACGGCAGATGATGTAAAAGATGCCTGGGACAAGCTAAAAGCTGAAGAAAAGACAGAAAGAAAATCTGCAATGGATGGGATTTCAAGATGTCAGGCTGCTTTAATTTCTGCTCAAAAAATTTCTAAAAAAGCTGTAAAAACAGGGTTTGAATGGCCTAGTGAAGAATCTTTATATGAATGTATTATGTCTGAATTTGACGAATTTAAACAGGCGAAAACAGAAGGTGATAAGGTTCATATGGAAGAAGAATTCGGAGATATATTGTTTGCAACTGTAAATCTTGCACGCTGGAATAAAATTGATGCCGAGCAGGCTTTACTTAAGGCTAATAAAAAGTTTGAAATGCGCTTTCGCAAAATGGAAGAACTTGCACAAAAACCGTTAAATGAGTATTCATTTGAAGAATTCGATGCTTTGTGGCGTCAGGCTAAAAAGGAATTGGCAAAATAATGAAAGATGTTCAAAATACACAAGATACAAGAAATGTTGATATTCAAAAAGTTGGTATAAAGCATATTGAATTACCGCTAACAATTCAGCGAAAAAATAAATCTGATAAAGTTGTATATGCTACAGCTCGTGTTTGTGTTTCGCTGCCAAGAGCATATAAAGGAACTCATATGAGCCGTTTTGTTGAAATTTTAAACGAATGGAGACAGAAAAAACTTTTAGGTGTTGATATTAAAGGTTGTGTTGAAAAAATAATAAAAAATCTTCATGCACAAAGCGGTGAACTTGAATTTAATTTCAAATATTTTCTTGATAAGGAAGCCCCTGTGACAAAGTTATCCGCTCCTATGTGTTACGATTGTTCATTTGAAGGGCAGATGGCAGGTGAGGATTATAAATTCATTCTCGGAGTTAAAGTTCCGGTAACTACTCTTTGTCCATGTTCTAAAGAAATTTCCGAGTACGGAGCACATAACCAGCGGGCTATGATATCAGTTAAGGTTTCTTATGATGAAACTGAACACGTTTGGCTTGAAGATTTAATTGAACTTATTGAATCCTGTGCATCATGTCCGGTTCATCCTTTGTTAAAACGTCAGGATGAAAAGTTTGTAACCGAAAAAGCATGGGAAAATCCGAGATTTGTTGAAGATGTTTTGCGCGAAGTTGTAGTAAAACTTCGTAACCATCCTGTTATAAAAGAATTTGAAGTTGATTGCGAAGCTTTTGAAAGTATTCACAATCATTCAGCATGGGCATATCAAAAAGAGGTAATTTAAAAAAGGAGAGAAATTATGAAAAACCTAACAAAATTAGAAAATCGGGGGGGGGGTAACTGCTTAAAGTTTATTTTAGGCGTTTTTGCGCTATCTCCTAAACAAGCATTTACCTTAGCAGAGGTATTAATCACCCTGGGCATCATCGGTGTTGTTGCTGCGATGACAATACCGACTCTAATGGCAAATATTAAAGCAAGGCAATATACTTCCAGATTTAAAAAAGCTGTTTCCACATTAAGTAATGCCGGACGCATGTCTCAAGAATTATACGGCTTTGATTATGAAGGTATAAATAAACTATGTAATAAAAATTCCGGAAGTGATCATCCTGACACAACACAGTCAGTTTGTGCTTTATTAAACGGTACTTTGAAAGGGGCGCATTTCTATTATGGAATGGATAAGTTAAATTATAATATGACATCCAAATTTGTCGATTTTACATGGTCTTTTAACTCTTTTAAAAATAAACTTCCAATATATCTTTTGCCGGATGGACAGCTTCTTATATTATCAAGCAAAATGGGTAAAATGGGGTGTGGTAATAGGAATTCAATTTATATTAATGATGCAGGAGAAGAAAATGGAACAGCTTGCTACGCTTTGATAGATGTAAATGGAGTGTCTTTGCCAAATAAAGAAGTTACATGCTCTAAAGGAACTAATCGTTATCATGTTATGAATTCCGGCGATTGTGTTGTTAATTTTAAATCTATAGGTGATATCTTTCCTGTTGTATTTTATAAAGATACGGTAGAGCCTGTTTCAAGTGCTGGGTGGTATATTTATAGAAATGCAAAAAATTAATAAATATTAATTGAAAATACACTCTTTTATAGTATAATTTTTCTGTGTAGCTTTTGGAAGCTATATACGCTAAAATTATACTATAATAGCGGAGACAAAAAGTATGGATATATTTTCAATATTTACCTTGTGCGGCGGATTGGCGTTCTTTCTATACGGAATGATTGTTATGTCAGCAGGGTTGGAAAAAATTTCCGGCGGAAAGCTGGAAAAGCTTTTGGCGCAGTTGACATCAAATCCTTTTAAGGGCTTTTTACTCGGGGTCGGAATGACTATTGCTGTACAAAGTTCTTCTGCGGTTTCTGTAATGCTGGTCGGGTTTGTAAACTCCGGTATAATGAAGCTTGCTCAAACAATAGCAATTACTCTGGGGTCTAACATCGGTACTACTGCAACATCGTGGATTTTGAGTTTGTCAGGTATTCAAAGTACTAATTTCTTTTTAAGACTTTTAAAACCTGAGTCTTTCTCACCGATTTTAGCTTTAATTGGTGTTATTCTTTTGATGACAACAAAAAATAACTATTCAAGAAGAAAACCTATAGGCTCATTCTTAATCGGTTTTGCAGTATTAATGTTTGGTATGGGATTGATGTCATCTTCTATGGCACCTTTGGCGCATGATCCTAATTTTGCAAATATTTTAACTCTGTTTAAAAATCCGTTCTTAGGACTTATGGTTGGTTTAATTGTAACTGCAGTTATTCAAAGTTCAGCGGCATCGGTTGGTATGCTTCAGGCACTTTCTATGACAGGAAGTATTCCATACTGTGTAGCGGCTCCTATTATTGCAGGTCAAAATATCGGTACTTGTATTACTGCAATGCTATCAAGTATCGGTGTTAATACAAACGCTAAAAAAGTTGCAGCAATGCATATTATATTTAATATAACCGGTGCGATTGCATTTATTATGTTGTATGAAATTTGTATTCATTTTATAAACAGGCTTGAAATGATGTCAAATCCTTTTGGAATTGCGATTGTTCATACAATTTATAATGTTGTAACCGTTATTGTATGTTTTCCTTTAAGCCGTTTATTATTGAAATTAGTTGATAAAGTAATTAAAGATAAAAATGAAGAAAAAGAAGTTATTCTTGATGAGCGTCTGCTTCTTACACCTTCGATTGCGGTTGCTCAGAGTTATAAAGCGACCGCAACAATGGCAAAAATTACAAGAGAAACACTAGTGTTATCTTTTAGAATGTTGAAACAGTACAATCCTAAAGTTGCCGAAGTTATCAATAAAAACGAAGTTCTTATTGACAAATATCAGGATACTTTAGAATCTTTTATACAAAAATTGTCAGCAAGAGAATTATCTGATGAGGATAGTAACAAAATCTCCCAGCTAATTCTTTCAATTTCGGATTTTGAAAAAATTGCAGACCATGCTATTCATATTCTTAATATCGCAACAAAAATGCATAGAAAAGAATGGGAGCTTTCTCCTGAAACCATTGAAGAATTAAAACATGTTGTTAATGCGGTTAAGGAAGTTTTTGATGTAACGGTTTATGCGTTTATTGAACATGATTTGGATTCAGCATATCACGTTGAGCCGTTAGAACAGGTTGTTGATGATATAGCTTATTTTGCTAAGAAAAATCATATTAAACGCGTTAAAAAAGATAAGTCACATATCAAACGAGGTTTTGTTTATGCTGAAATCTTAAATGATTTGGAACGAATTTCTGATCATTGTTCAAATATTGCTACAAATATTATTCAGTCTATGTACTCATTTATTCCAAAACATATTCTGAAAAATCAATTAAAAGAAGCCGGAACAGGAGACTTTCAGGCGAAAGTTGATGAATTTAGACAAAAGTATGCAGTTGAACCTATAAAATAGAGGTAATTATGATTGATATAGGTAAAGACAGAACTACATTAGAAGGAATTTATCCGGTTTCAATTTCTGAAATTGACAGGCAGTATAACCTTAAACCGGCTGTTTTGTTTAATTATATGCAGGATTTGGCGGCTAAGGGTATTACTTATTATGATGAAAAATACTCCTGGGATGAACTTTACAAAAAAGGACTCGGATGGTTTTTAATCAGATATCGCGTAGAGTTTGATAATTACCCTGTGCACGTTTCAGAAATTACAATTCATACAGAAAGCCGCGGATGTCAAAGATTAAATGCTTATCGTGATTTTGAAGCTTTTGATAAAGTGACAGGAAAAAGATTATTACGCGGTATGTCTTCTTGGATGATTGTAGATTTGAAAAATAAATCTGTTCAAAATATTCAAAGTGAATATCCTGATTTTCCGAGTTTTGAAAAACGCGAAGATGATTTGGAGCTGCGTAAATTACGCTCAATAGATAGAGTTGATGATGAAAAATTATTTCATGTCAGATATGATGATTTAGATATAAACAATCACGTAAATAACACGGTTTATATTACTTGGGCAATGGAAGTCCTTGATTATGAATTCAGAGCATCGCACTGTTTAAAAACTATTGATATTTATTTTAAACACGATGTAAAATACGGTGAAGATATAATATCACAGGTTAAATATGATAAAGAAAATTTAACAACCGAGCATGTAATTAAAAATGCTTCTACGGGTGAAGAATTATGCTTTATTAAAGCGCAGTATTGTAAAATATAGCCAATCAGGTGATTTTGTGGTATAATACTAGTCAGATATAAAATGTTTAGACAAAGGGAGATATAAATGAGAGAAAATGTTCTATCGCTTTTAGACCAAAATACTAAATTGTATGGTGAAAGAATCGCTCTTGGTAAAAAAAATAAATATGGTTGGAAAGAGCTTACTTATAAAGGCTTGGGCTTGTTGGCAAAACAATTCGCAAGTTATTTGATTACAGATTTACAGATGCAAAAAGGTGAAAAGCTTGCAATATTATCAGAATCAATGCCTGAAATGGGTGCTTGCTTGTTTGCATCAGTTATTTCCGGAATGGTTACAGTGCCGCTTGATAATAAGTTGACTATTTATGAACTTGAATCTATATTATCAAGCTGTCAGCCTTCTGTAATGGCTGTGTCTCAGGCTAATGTTGAAAAAGCACTTGAACTTCAAAAACGAATCCCGTCTATTAAACACCTTGTGTTATTAGATGAACCAAAATATGATTCAAAAATTCAAAGTATCTATTCTTTACCATCCGGCAGAGAATGCAAATGGCGTCACCGTTCACTTCGTGATACCGCTTTGATTATTTACACCTCAGGTACAACAGGTGCACCAAAAGGTGTTCAAACAACTTTTGGAAACATGATAACCCAGGTTATCGAAATGAATAAAATTCTTCCTGATATTATGCCGCATGAAACAGTGAACTTGTTATCAATTTTACCGATGAACCATTTGTTTGAGTTAACAGTAGGTTTTTCATGTTTCTTAAACCGCGGATCATCAATTTTTTATCCTCAAAGCTTGAAACCAAATGATATTTTGGCTGATATGCGTGAAAAGAAAATTGATTTTATGATTGTTGTTCCGGCATTTTTGAAATTGTTAAAAAGTACAATTGAATCAGATATTAGATCATGGTCAGAAGAAGAAAAATTATTGTTTGAAAAATCATATGCTGCAGCAGAATATATTACTGATTATAATATAAAACGTCAATTATTCAGAAGTATTCTTGCAAAGTTTGGCGGAAATTTCTATGGATTTATAACAGGCGGTGCCCCGCTTGATCCGTCAGTCGGCGAATTTTTTGAGCGAATCGGTATTAAGATTTTCCAAGGTTATGGATTGTCAGAAACAAGTCCGGTAATTTCTATGGATAGAGGAGATGATAGAAAATTATTGTCTGTAGGACCTGTTTTAAGCTCTTATGAAGCAAAAATTGATCCTGAAACAGGTGAATTACTTGTAAAAGGACCTTCTGTTATGAAAGGTTATTATAATAACCCTGAAAAAACTGCAGAAGTTTTAGAACCCGATGGATGGCTGCATACAGGTGATATTGGTGAATTTGATGAAGATGGCAGGTTGTATATTACCGGTCGTATTAAAAATATGATTGTACTATCAGGCGGTAAAAAAGTTTTCCCTGAAGAAGTTGAATCTGTTCTGGAAGATAATATAAATTTTGCAGAAATTTGTGTTTTTGGAGCAAAAAGAACTTCAGGTGCAAAAGATGGTACTGAAGAAATTATGACTGTTATTGTACCGACACAAGCTGTTTTAGATAAATATACAGATAAAAGTGAACTTGAAAAATTCATCGGGCAAGAAGTTAAAAACTTATCAATAAAACTTGCGCCGTACAAACGTCCGGTAAATATTGTGGTTAGAAAAGAACCATTACCAAGGACTTCAACCAGAAAAGTTAAACGAAATGTTGTAAAAGAAGAAACTATAGCATTAAATTAGAAAAAAGGGAAAACCGATATCGGTTTTCCCTTTTTTTATGATTACTAATTTATTGGAATAGATACTCCGACATTTATACTTGTTGTGTTTGCATTGATTTTTGAAACATCATAAATCTGACCTTCAACAAATACACTTGCTTTACCGACTTTTTGCGAAACTCCTGCAAAACAACCGGCACTAAAATCGGTGTTACCTGTTTTGTAATTTACTTTTGCAGCACCATAAGGAGTTGCGTATAAATTTGTATTTTTACCGACAGGAACTGTAACAGTACAGGGTTGTACTCTGAATTGGACGGTTTGAGAGTTTTCGCCTAAATTGTTTCGTACACGAAATCCGCCTGATAATGCACTATCACCGTATGGAACAGAACCTTTTAAATCTACAATTGCACTTGCAGGCTTGCCGTCAAATGTTAAACCTATACCGGTGTAAACTCCGATATTTCCCTGACCTGTTTTGAAACTGTTATCAATACCTGCGGTTGTGAAATTTGTTCCGTCACATTGTTGAAAGCTTGATACTGAAACTTTGCTTGTTGGATTTATTGGCATAAAATTTCCCCATAGTTATCCTCTATATTATATAAAGTATTTCTATGGGGAAAAATTGCCTAAAATTTTTGTAACAAACTACGGCTCGGCGGTCGGAGTGACAATTAACTCAATAATTTATCAGCCAGTTCGGTTTCAAGTGTACCGTTTAGGGCTTTGCTTACTTTTTGAAGCTTTTGGGCGATAATTTCCATATTATCTGTCCATACAAAATTTTCCTGAACATATTTTTCTGCTTTGTTAAAATCACCGTCAATTTGGATTCTTACGATTTCAGCAAGCATTTCTTTTGCAATTGGTACAACTTTATCAATATTTACAAAAATCTTTCCTTCTTTTGTAATTGTGTATGCGCCGCGTTCCGCGAAGTATTTGTTTTGCATTACTGTACGAACTCTGTGTGCTTGTGATATTGTAGGTTTTGATTTTAAGAAATTATCAGCCATCGTTGTGACAATAATTTGCAGTCTTTGTTCTTCTGTGTACATACCAAGTTCTGTTAATAAATCAACAAATGCCAAAGCTCCCATATCGGCTTTGTTTTCTTCAATTATATTACGGTATTTGCCAAGTTTTTCACTGCCTTCTTTTGGTCCTAGTGAGTGAGCATTTTCATGACCGATTGTAAACCAGTGGTCAGCTTCGTCAAGATAATATTTATGTTGTGATTTATCTAAAATCGCATCAAGTCTTTCCTGAAGTTTCTTTTTATCACTGATAAAACGGATTTGTCTGTGGTAAACATTACGTCTTCCGCCACCAATTGTTAGAGATAATTTGTCAGAATTCGGGAGGTTTTCGGCTAGAGTAATTCCGCCTCTGTATTCGCCGACATCTCCGCCTGCCATAACCATATCGACATCAACCATTGTTTGTTCTGAATCGGCATCAGCTGAAATTGTTTGAGTGTATTCATTATTATAAGGCATATTTTCAGCTAAAGTCGGTAAGTATTGTTTGATTGCAAGAAGTGTTTTTGTACCTTCTTTATTAACAATCCCTACTCTGCCGCCAAGAAAATCTTTTGGAATCGGAGTGATTCCGTGTTCTTTTAACAGGTTTGATAATTCTTCGTTTTCAACGATTGTTCCTGTCATTTCATCTTCATAGTTTTCGCGTGTAATTGTAAATTCAAGCGGAGTGTCCTGAAGCGTTGCCCATTTTTTATCAGCATACGCATCAAGCATAGGATCTGCAGTTCTTAGCGCTTTAGCCTGTAATTTTAAATATTCGTTGAAATCTTCATTTGTGGAAAGTTCTGCGGCACGATTAAGTTCATATGCGGCTCTGCTGAAATCATCACTGAAGTAATCAATATAATCAATGCCTGCTAAGTCTTCTGCGGCACGGATTACAACAGAACGCTGGGTAAGAATTGCTTTTACTTCTTCAATTTTACCTTCTTTAAGCATTCTAATCAGAACCTTGTGGAATTCTTCTTTTGACAAGTCCTCAGGATAAACACCTTTTCCCGGTTTTTCATCAATTCCTTTGATAAGTCTTATCGGGTTTGACATTGTGTCGATTGCGTTTACACCTTTTTGAGCATCAAAAAGAATCTTTGTTAATGCTGCTTGTTTGTTACCTTTTTTTGTCTCTTCTTCAAGAAATTCTTTAACTTCAAGGTTATGTTTGCAATCCAGCTGCATATTGATTTTTTCAATAATTGCAGCGGCTTTGCAAAGATGTTTTAATGCTTTTTTATCACCTTCTTCAAGTTTTGTATATTCAGGTGCATCAGCTTTTAAAAATTTTTTTGTTACTAAATAGTCTTTATGTGTACGTTGTTCCAATTCTTTCATTGAAAGATTAAATTCAAAAGTTTCCATAACAAAGCTCTCCTATTTGTATTTTTATATAAAAATTATATCACAATTTAGGCTATTTTAACAATTCATTTATATCAAGAGTCAATGCGTTTGCGATTTTAAGAACGGAAATTATTTTCGGATGCTGCAATCCTGTTTCTATCATACTAATAGTGTGCCGCGTTGTATCGGCAAGTTCAGCCAATTCCTCTTGGGAGTATCCTTTTCTGACTCTTTCGGCTTTAATATTACGTCCGATATTTTTTAAATCTAGTTTGTACATATATTGATATTGACATATTGATTTTTTGAATTCTATATATTATAAATAACATGACGTTATCTATAAATAACATTTTGTTATTTATAACACTAGAAAGGAACTTGGATGAACGGTAGTTTTTATAAATTAAGAGGTTTTACATTAGCAGAAACTTTAATTACTCTGGGCATCATCGGTGTTGTTGCTGCGATGACAATACCTGTTTTGGTTTCAAATTATCAAGAGCGTCAGATTGCTACAAAATTAAAAAAGAATGTTAGTTTAATAAATCAGGCATTAAGATTAGCACAAAATGATGATATCGTTTTGGAAAAGAAAGATTATGAGGATAATCAATCCGGTGAAGATAAAATATCAAGTGATTGGGATCTAGATTTTTTGTTAGATTATTTGACTGTGGCGCAAGATTGTGGTCATGAGGCAAAAGGTTGCTTCAGTGAAAATTATAAACAGTTGAACGGACTAAAAGAAAGGAATTTTGAGCAACTTGCCAGATATAAAAAATTTGTGTTAATGGATGGTTCTTCTATTGCATTTGAAGGATGGACAGGAGAAAATCTTGCAGGTGAAATGTGGATTGATGTTAACGGGAAACAAAAACCTAATATAGTAGGCAGGGATATTTTTTTATTTCGTTTGAACGGATATGTGATATATCCTTATTATAAAGACTCATATAATGGCAAAGTATCCGCGAGTGGTTACAATGCTGCAAGCTGGGTTTTACAAAACAATAATTTGGATTACCTTCATAAGAAAAAGTGATTTATTTACTGTTTCTTAAATAATCTGCAAGCGGAGTATTTAGAGTGCCGTTATATGCTGAGATTTCAGAGTTTAGTTTGCCTGCGATAAGTTCCATATCGTCTGTCCAGACAAAGTTTTTATTAACGTATTCTGCGGCGGCATCGTAATCTCCGTCAATTTGGATACGGGTAACTTCTTTAAGCATTTTTTTGCAAGCCGGTACGACTTTGTCTGTGTTTACATGAACTTTTCCGTTTTTAATTTCATAAGCTCCGTTTTCGCCGAGATATTTACATTGCATAACCTGTCTTACACGGTGTGCAATTGACATATCAGGTTTTACTTTGAGGAAATTACTCATTACAAAGTTTATCAATATACCTTTTCTTTCGGCTTTCGTATAGACTCCCATTTTTGTAAGTTCATCAACAAAAGAAATTGCGGCAACATCAGCTTTATTTTCTTCTAAAATATTGCGATATTCGCCAAGTTTTGCATCATTATGATGAGGTCCGAGCGAGTGTGCATTTTCATGACCTACTGTAAAATAGTGGTTTGAATCCGGAGTGATATATTTTATTTGTGATTTATCAAGAACTTTGTTGTAAATCTGTAATGCTTTAAATTTATCTTTTCGCAAGGATTTGTGATAAACATTACGTTTGCCGCCTCCGATTGTTAGTGATAATTTGTCGGAATTTGGCAGGTTTTCGGCAAGTGTAATTTTTCCTCTGTATTCTCCTACAGCACCTGTTACATCAACAATATCAACATCTACCATTGATTGTTTTTCAGCACTTATTTCCTGTTTGTATTCATCTTTAAATGGCATAAGTTCTGCGAGTTTTGGCATTAGAGCTTTGGATTCTTTCAAAAATTCTGTACCTTCTTTATTAACAATCCCGACTCTGCCGCCAAGAAAATCTTTCGCAATAGGTGTAATTCCGTGTTCTTCCAGAGCTTTTAATAGTTCTTTATTACGGAAAATTGTTTCAGTCATTTTATCTTCATAGTTTTCGCGTGTTATAGTAAATTCAAGCGGAGTATCTTGAAGTGATGCCCATTTTTTATCAGCATATGCATCAAGCATCGGGTTTGCTGTTCTCAAAGCTTGAGCCTGAAGTACTAAATATTTGTTAAAATCTTCATCTGTAGAAACATCTGCGGCTTTTTCCAGTTCATCTGCGGCTATAGAAAATTCCTTTTTGAATTTATCTATGTAATCTACACCTTTCAGGTAGTCACCATCTCTTACTACAACTGTACGTTGGTTAAGAAGATTTTTGACTTCTTTATCCATATCTTCATCCAGCATTTTAAACAGGATTGAGTGGAATTCTTCGACTGATAAATCTCTCGGGTATACTCCGCGACCCGGGGATTGTTTTAATCTTTTGGCAAGAGAAATTTCGTTGAAAAGTAAATCTTTTGCAAAAATACCTTTTTGACCATTAAATAATTCCATTGCAAGTTCTGCATCAAGATTGCCTTTTGCAATTTCTTTTTCTAAATATTTTTTAAATGGAATATTATTTTCATCATCAAGCTGCAATTCTACCTCTGCAATTGCATCGGCAGCTTTTATAAGATGTTTTAAAGCCTGTTTATCACCATCAGCGAGGTTGGTGTATTCCGGAGAGTCGGTTTTTAAAAGGGTTATTGTTAGTAATCCGTTAGGCATTGTACGTTTAATTAATTCATCTCTGTTTAGTCCGATGTCGTAGTTTTGACCGGTGAACATGACTTTGTTTATTAGTGCAAGATTATTTAAGCCGTTTGTCAAA
Organism: uncultured Candidatus Melainabacteria bacterium; assembly: GCA_949398305.1. GTDB lineage: Bacteria > Cyanobacteriota > Vampirovibrionia > Gastranaerophilales > Gastranaerophilaceae > Zag111. Next base: position 17,731 of record CASLVD010000020.1, read on the forward strand.
ATCGTAGGATTAGAAATATATGAAGCCGATTTTATCGGTTTTGTCTGAATATTATTATTTGTGTAAATATTGTAGTTTTTATCAATTTTATTAATTTTCATATTCATATAAATCCCCTAATAAAAAAATTTGTTATTTGTGATAAGTTTCGCCTTTTAATATTTTGAATGCACGATAAATTTGTTCAATAAGAATCAGTCTTGCAAATTGATGCAGAAACGTCATTTTTGACATACTCATTTTAAGGTTTGCACGTCTGGAAACATTCTCGCCGATTCCGCAGGATGAACCTATTACAAATACTATTTCCTGTACTCCGTCATTTGTTAATTGTTCAATTTTACCTGCAAATTCTTCACTTGAAAATTGTTTTCCGTTTATTTCCATTGTTATAACAAAATCAAGCGGTTTTATATTTGAAAGAATTTTTTCACCTTCTTCTAAAAGAATTTTATCGATAAGGTTTTCATCTTTTATTTCAATCGGTGTTAGTTCTAAAATTGACACAGAAGCATAAGGGGTTAATCTTTTCATAAATTCATTTACCCCTTCTTTTAGAAATTTTTCTTTAATTTTGCCAAGCGCAATTATTTTAATTTTCAACTTTTGAGTTATCGCTTTCTATATAAATTGATTGAGACGGGAAGGCAAAATCTATACCTTCTTGTCTGTATTGTTTTACAACGGCTTCAATAAATTCTCCGCGGACTTTTAAGAATTTATCGTATGAACCGGATTTTACATATCCTCTAAATCTTATATTTATTGAGCTGTCACCCAGGTCGTGGACTGCTGTTACAAATCCGTTGTGAATTTCATTGTGAGAAGCGGCAACATCTTTTAATATTTCTTGAGCTTGTTTGATTTTTTCATCAGTTGTTGAATATGTAATTCCAAATGTTATATTAATAAATCTTTTCTTAGCACGAGAAACATTTGTGATAATTGCGTTTGCTGCAATGTTATTTGGTACGCTTATTAGAAAATGATCAAGGTCGCGGATTTTTGTTGAGCGTATATTGATATCTTCAACAGTACCTTCTATGTCGTTAATTTTTACATAATCTCCGACTTTATAAACGTGATCTGATAATATTTCAAGGCTGCCAAAAATATTTGCTAAAGCATCTTTAGCCGCCATACCTACTGCGATACCGCCGATACCAAAACCTGCGAGTATTGATGAAACTGAATATCCTTGACTTTGTAAAAATCCTGTAAGTGCTATAAATATCAAAATAGCTTTTAAAAGCTTCGTAATGATAGGCATAAATCGCAAAAGCGGTGAATTTGATTCTTCTGTTGCAATTTTATTTCTGATTTTTCCGTCAATAATATCTAATACTTTAAAAATTATAATTAATAGTACGATATTTATTCCGAATGCAATTAGACTTTTTTCCCAGTTTGGCATAATATTCTCCTGTTTTTTTTATTATATGATGTAGAAAATTTTATGTAAATATTTTATAAAAATTTTTATTTATTCTTAAAATTTGCTAAACTGTATTATTATGTATTTGTTCAAAAATCATGACAAGAATGTTTTAAAGGTTCTTATATTTATAATTTGTCTTATTGCAGGTTTTTATTTTGCAAAGGTTTACCAGCCTCAGAGTAAGACAATACGTATTTATAAACAAGCCTTGAAGGATTATGATAACGGGAATTATTCAAATTCTTATTATCTTTTTTCAAGGGTTAGTAATATGTCTAACCTTAAGCCTTTTGCAATTTATCGTCAGGCAATGTGTGCAAAAGCATTAGGGGATAAAACGTCCGAACTTAGAAGATATCAAGAGCTTTTTAAGTCATATCCAAAAAATAAACTTAGCCCGGAAGCAAGATATCAGGCAGGACAGCTAGTGATTGATGATAATCCGTCACTTGCATTGAAATATTTTGATTCTGTATTAAAATCAACTCTCGGGGAAGATTATCAGATTGCAGCAGACTATTATAAGGCAAGAATTGCAGCATCTAAAATGAGATATTCTAAGAAAGGTAAAATTTACTCTCGGAAGAAAACTGCAAAAATTGAAGAATCCTTCAGAGCATATCTTGAAAAATACCCATCCGGCAGGCTGGCGGTAAATGTTTCATCTCATTGGAAAAAATTCAATCCTAATATGAAACCGGAAGATAAAGTTTTGATTGCCAGAGCATACCATCTTGCAGGCATGTATAAAGAATCGGATGAAATTTTAAAAGATGTAAAACCTGAACTTAACTGGGCTTTGCTATCTTCAAATGCTTATGCCGTGCATAATTATGCAAAATCGAAAAAGCTGACAGAACAAGGAGTTTCGGCTTACCCTGATAAAGTCGCCGCAGAAGATTATAATCGTGCAGTTGATAATTATTTGGATTTATTTGAACCGGGGGCTCAGCTCAATTATTTATTATCACTTTTTTCTTCTGCTAAGGGAAAGCACAAAGATTACATCTGGAATTTGAAGTGTGAAAAGATATCAAATTCAGAAAAACTGGCATGCTACAATGATTTGTACAATAATTTTCCTAATGGTAAATATGCTGAAAATGCATTATTACAAGGTTTTTTGATTAATATTAAAAATAAAAATTATGCTAAAGCAAGAGAGCTTGGGGCAAACTATTTAAACAAATTCCCTAAATCTGAAAATGTACCGATGGTAATGTTTTGGGCAGGCAAGATTGAGCAAAAGTATCACAATACTTCAGCTATGGCATCTTATTTCCAAAACATTATAAATCAGTATCCGGATTCGTATTATGCTTATCGTGCTTACTGGATAATGAAAGGTGTTACATCTGCTGTTATTAATACCAATCTTGATTACAAACCTGTTGTTTATCCGTATAAATATCCTAACGATAAAGATATTTTATCTATTCTGATGTCAGTTCAGGATTATGATATGATTGCAAAGGTTATTGATGATGATTTTATTGCAAGCTGGATTGAATACCAAAGAGGCAATTACGCATCATCTATGATAATAGCACGTGATGCAATGGAAAAACTTCCTGTTAAACCTGTCAAAACGGATTTAAGATGGCGGCTTGTGTATCCGCAGAATTATTATAAACAAGTTAAGCGTTTTGCGGATATTTATAAAAATAATGATGCGCTTATGATGGCGCTGATTAGGGAAGAAAGCTCTTTTAATCCGGAAGCTCAATCCGGAGTCGGGGCAATCGGACTTATGCAATTGATGCCTTCAACTGCCCACGATATTGGAGCAAAACACGGTATAACATTTAACACAAGTTATTTATTTAATCCTGAGTTAAATATAAAACTCGGTAACCTTTATTACTCAACAATCAGGGGAATGCTTGATAATAAAGATTGCTCAGCAATTGCAGCTTATAACGGCGGAATAGGTTCTGTTACAAGATGGAAAACTACGCTTCAATATAATGACACAGATGAATTTGTCGAACAAATTCCGTACGATGAAACACGAAATTATGTTATAAAAGTGTTCAGAAGCTACTGGAATTATACAAGAATTTACCAAAAGCAGTAAAAATCATACTTTTGGCTTATTACATAAATTATGAAAGTGATAAAATAAAATATTATGAAAAAGATTTTAGTACTATTTACAATTTTAATTATTAATTTGATTTTAGCTAATCCAAGCTATGCCATAAAAATTGGTTTGCTTACCCAGGTTGAAGAAGCCGGAATCGGAACAAATGTTAACGGCAGAATGATTGATGTACATACCAATAAAACAGTCTGTACATCTGATGCTATGAAAGGTTATATGCTTGTTCCTTATAAAAATGAAATTGCTGTCAAAACAGGCGGTCATTTTTATACACTTGGAACGGATTCAATTGTATTACGTCCTGATACAGATGGTTATGTAAGTACAAAAGGCAAGTGGTATCGCGGCAAGCTTATGATTAAAAATATGAACGGCAAGCTTACTGTAATAAATGATATTGACCTTGAAAACTATATAAAAGGTGTAGTACCATCTGAAATGCCTGCGAGCTGGGAGTTTGAAGCATTAAAAGCTCAGGCAATTGCTGCAAGAAGTTTTGCACTTGCAAACCTTGGCAAGCAATCAAGAAACGGATACGATCTGAAAGACAATACAGAAGATCAGGCTTATGGCGGAGCTTCAGCTGAAACAAATATTACTAATAAAGCCGTAGATGAAACTCACGGGCTTGTTTTGACGTATGATATGAAAATAATTTCAGCATACTATTTTGCCTCTGCAGGCGGTATGACAAATACTTCAATCTGGGGCGGTGATGTACCATACCTTCGTGCTGTCCCGTCATTTGATGATAATGTGAAGAAAAACGGGCATGGTGTCGGCATGTCACAGCATGGAGCTAATAATTTAGCAAAACAAGGCTATAATGCCTATCAAATTTTACAATATTTTTACCAGAATGTGAAATTTGCTAAATTGAATAATGAGTCTTAAATTCTTTATTTAAAAGGGTTTAAAGGGTTATATATCACGGGATATATCTGTATTTCTGCATTTATAGAAAATTATTATCCTCAAACCCTTGACAGACCTAAAAAAAATGTTATAATAAATTTGTCGATTACACAAATACTGCGGAATATGGTTACTTGGTCCGTAGGTTTAAGGAAGAAGGAGGTTCGTAATGAACAAAGAAGAATTAGTAAAAGAAGTATCAAAAAAAGCAAAAGTTTCTCAAAAAGCAACTGCAGACATTTTATCAGCTACATTAGAAACTATTCAAAAAACAGTTTCTAAAGGTAAAAAAGTTACTTTAGTTGGTTTTGGTACTTTTGAAGCTCGTAAAAGAGCTGCTAGAACTGGTAGAAACCCTCAAACTGGCGCAGCTTTAAAAATCGCTGCAAAAACAGTTCCTGCATTCTCTGCTGGTAAAAAATTCAAAGAAGCTGTTAAGTAGTTTTTGATACTTAATTGATAAATTTGAGGGCGGATAATCTTCGATTATCCGCCCTTTTTTAACGTTTTTTCTTTACAAATGGTTGAATAGAGTAGTTTTTCGTGGTATTATTTTTATTATAGTAATGGGGAGTGAGGTAGGAAATGAAAAGTTCAACAATAAGAAGATCAACGTTATCACGTGAATCAATGGAAGTGATAGAAAATTTAGCTAAAGAACAGCAGAATGAAGATTCTTTGGGCGAATATATAAGACCGCAGGATGAAGATACTGAACATAATTCATCTATTATAAATAAATCTCAGGAAATTGATTTGTTATGGCAAAGTTTTAAAGGAGCACAATTTAATACAAATTCTCCTCTTGTTTATATTTTGACGGGTTTTGTTATTGGTGTTTTAACCACTGTAATTTTATTTGCCTGTGTAAATGCTTCATCTATCAAGTCAAAAGGTTTAAAATCCGGATTATTCGGGGTTGAAAAAGTTAAAACAGAACCCGCACAAACACTTGAACAACAAGCACAAGATGCTCAAGATGAAATGAATAATAAGGTTTCTGTACCTTCAGAAGATGATTTTACAGCTCCTGCTGAAAACTCAAATAATGAAACAGTTCAAACTGAAAAAACTTCTGTTGATACTTCAAAAATGAAAAAATATATTGTTAAAAACGGTGATACTGTTGAAAGTATTATTAAAAAAGCTTATGGTTCTTATACTCCTGAAAGAGCTGAACTTATTATGAAAGCTAATAATTTGAAAACTCTTGATAGAATTAATATTGATCAGGAATTATTACTTCCAGCTGAATAATTATTTTGACGGAGATTAGATCATGAAGTTTTTAAAGAAAATTTTATTTGCAGCTGTTTTTGCAGGTTTTATTTCTTCAAGCGCATTTTCTGTAGAAGATGTTTGGCAAAATGATTTGCGTACCAAGTTCTTAAACAATGAAACCGTTATAATGGAGATAAATATCCGCTCTTTTAATTCAAAGGATTATAACGGGGACGGGTTTATTCAGGAGGAACTTGGTGAAGAACGCGGAACTTTTGTTAATGCTGTATCACGACTTGATGAACTTAAAAATCTTGGCGTGAATACGCTTCATATCCTGCCTATAACCCCGACCGGCAAGCTGAAAGCATTAGGTACTGCGGGAAGCTTATATTCTGCTGCAGGATATGATTCTATAAATGAAGATTTATATGACAAAAGCTCTAAGTTGACACTTGAACAGCAGGCAAGAAATTTTATAGAGGAAGCTCATAAACGTAACATCAGAGTTATAGTTGATGTTCCGGCTTGCGCATCTTATGATATGTATCTTGAACGTCCTGATCTATTTGTTACTTCAGCATCAGGAGAACCTGTTGTACCATCAGATTGGACGGATGTAAGACTTTTATCTGTTGGTACAGAAGAAAAAATTGATGTGAATGTTTATAATCTTTATAAAGATTTCGTCAAATATATGATGAATCTCGGTGTAGATGGAATTAGAGCAGACGTTGCGCACTCTAAAACGGCACTTTTTTGGAAAGAGTTGATTAAATATTCAAGAGAAAAAGATCCTGAATTTTTGTGGCTTGCTGAATCATCAGAACTCTGGTCTGAAGCAATATCACCGCAAGCTGTGTTTACTCCTTATGATAAGTTGTTAGACGCAGGTTTTGATGGATATTACGGAACATTTGCCACACTTAAAGACTGGAAAATTTCAAAGGATTTATACAATAACATCACTGAAACCTTAAATAACGTCAAAAAATTTAAGGATAAAAAGAGTGCTATCGGAAGTTTTACAACTCATGATGAGGTAAGTCCGATACTTTTAAAAGGACCTGTATTTAGTGATATGATGATATGGCTGAATGCGACTTTGCCTGTAAATTCTTATTTTGTAGACGGTTTTCAAACAGGGGATGATTATTTGTATCCAAAAGGCAATAAGCTTGCGGAATCTACAAATACTGATGATGATATGTATTTTACCCATCGCGGGAAGATTGATATATTTAATCTGTCGCGAAAACCTGGCGGCAAATATGATGAACTCAGGAATGATTTTTTGCTTGCAAATAATGTGAAAAAAAGTGTTCTTCCGGTATTAAATGAAGGTTATTTTACACCTTTAAAGACTAATAATCAAAAAGTTTTTGCATATATGTTTGCAAATAATATCAAAAAAGTCATAACAATAGGTAATTTAGATTTTGAACACAGTACAAAAGTTACTGTGAAAGTTCCGAAATTTAACCCTAAAAAGCAAAATCTTTTGCCGATAAAAATTTCAACAATGCCGGATTCTAAAAACGGGAAGGTTATGTTGAATCTAAATCCCGGTGAAACAGTTGTAATAATTATCCATGAATTGTTATAGGGGTAAAGGGGTAAATTTTGCCTCAAATTATATAAATATTTGAAATAATAAAGGAGGAATTTATGAAACTCAAACAAAAATTAGAAAAATGGGGGGGGGTACTTGCTTAAAGCTTAATTTAAGCGCGTTTCAGTTATCTCCTTTA
>CASLVD010000021.1 GCA_949398305.1 uncultured Candidatus Melainabacteria bacterium
CTGTTACTACGGTTTGTATCACCCCACCCCTACCCCCTCCCCATCAAGGGGAGGGGAATAGGATGAATAAATACACCACACCTTCACCATTCCAGTCAGGGAAGTGAACGAGATGTATAAACCACCCCAACCTCGCCCTTCCAGCCTACGGATGAGATCTCACTCCCGCCCTCCACAAGATAGGAAGGGGGTAGGTATGATACTTTCTTAGTTTAAGCTATTTTCGTAAACTCCAACAGTCCGTATTTTTACTTAAGTAAAAATACGGACTTGACAAAGAGTAAATGAGTCGCTGCAACAACATTTAAGCACAATTTAAGATTGAGCTCATTTACAAAAATTTACAAAAGATTTTCGCAGATTTTTTGGGAAATTTAGAAAAATTTTCCCTTTTTCATCATTTTCATTGCTTGAACCATGGCTTTTTTCTCATTCATTTTTCCAAAACCACCGAACATTTTTTGCATTTTTCCCATTCCACCCATCATCTGACGCATCTGTTCAAACTGTTTTACATATAGATTAACAGTATGCAAATCCATCCCGCAGCCTTTTGCAATACGTTTTTTGCGGCTTGTATTCATAAGTTCAGGATTTTCACGTTCTGCCGGTGTCATACTTTGAATAAAAACTTCTATTTTTTTAAATTCGGTATCTGTTGCGTGTGAAATCTTTTCTCTATCCGCCTGTTTAATATTTACACCCGGAAGCATTCCCAAAATCTGATCCATAGACCCGAACATTTTCATTTGTTTTTGCATATTTAGAAAATCGTTATACGAAAATTCAGCTTTTTGCATTTTTTCTTGCATTTTTAAAGCTTCTTTCTCGTCAAAAACTTCCTGAGCACGTTCAACAAGCGACACAATATCGCCCATACCAAGAATACGTGTTGCCATACGTTCAGGATAAAAATCTTCTAAAGCGTTAAGTTTTTCTCCTGTACCTGTTAATTTGATAGGTTTTCCTGTGCAATGAACAACAGACAGCGCAGAACCGCCGCGGGAATCGCCGTCAAGCTTGGTTAAAATAAGACCTGTCAAACCAATTTGAGCATCAAAGTTTTCAGCAACATTTACAGCTTCTTGTCCTGTCATCGCATCAATAACAAGAAGTTTTTCCTGCGGTCTAAAGATTCTGTCAATAATCAAAAGTTCCGCCATCATTTCTGTATCAATCTGTAATCGACCTGCAGTATCGAGAATAAGAACATTAAATCCGTTTTCTTTAGCGTAATTCAAAGCACTTTGAACAATATTTTGAACATCTGTTGAACCGTCAATTGTAAAAACTTCACATCCAATTTCACTGCCAAGTGTTTTTAACTGCGAAATCGCAGCCGGTCGATAAACATCACAGGCTACAAGAAGCGGATTTTTACCTTCTTTTTTAAGTTTAACGGCAAGCTTAGCTGATGAAGTTGTCTTACCTGACCCCTGAAGCCCAAGCATCATAATTAAAGACGGATGTCCTGATAAATCAAGCGGTTTCAACTCGTGTCCTAAAAGGTCAACCAGTTCGTCATGTACAATTTTCACAAGCTGTTGTGACGGATTCACACCTTGCAAAACATTTTCACCTTCAGCCTTGTCTTTGATTGATGAAATAAAAGATTTTACGACGCGCAAGTTAACATCCGCTTCTAAAAGAGCACGTCTAATCTCACGTAATGCATCCTGCATATTATCCTGCGTAAGCTCTTGTGAATGAGCCTTGGAAATTATATTTTGCAATCTTTCGCTTAAATTATCAAACATTTTACCCTCATCTGGCCCTCTCCCATATGCGGGCGAGGGAATTAAATATATATGCCAATTTTAACATGAAAAAACTCTTTTCAACAGCCGAAAAATATGTTAACATAATTAAAAAGGAGTTTTATATGAAAAAGATTATTATTTTATCAGCACTAATTCTTGCGGGTGCAGCAGTATACGCAGAGGTGAATATGCCGTCTGCGCCGAGTTTTAACACACCTGTTAGAAATACAAACCAATCTTCTGCATACAAAAAACCGGGTGCAGTAACACAAACTAAACAACCTACAGCTAACTTGCAGCAAATACCGCAGGTTAATTCTAAAAAAGCCCAAATGGATTCTCTTGCAATGAATGCTTTAAGAGCTGCTGAAAATCACGACCAGCAGGGAATGAATTCATATATGCAACAAATGATGCAAAACGGGATTGAAGAATTTTGCCAACCGCAAGTTATATCTAAAAGAACTCCACATTGTCCACCTATAAAAATTAAAGTAAATGGCAGAATGTTAAGCGGCAGTAAATGCGCTCAAATGTGTTATGTTCTTGATGGAAAACAACATGATGTAGGTTATTGTAAATAAATTTTAAAAGCGCCGGACTTAAAAAGTCCGGCGCTTTTTTAGTAATGTTCATCATCAAATATTTTAAAATTGTTCGGCAATTTTTCTTCGATGCGCTCAAACAATTCTGAAAGCGACCATCCAAAACCTTCTGCTATTTTTTTAAGAGTAACAAGTTTTGCTTCATTATCACCGATTTCAATACGACTAAGAGTAGAACGCGGAATATCATTTTCATATGCAAACATACATAAACTTTTTCCCTTAATTTCCTGTCTTAACTCTCTTATAGCTTTTCCTATCATCTTGCAATATATTTCTTCTTTTTGGTTCATAGCCCTATCTCATCTAAACGAAGTATTCCATATATGGGATTATCTATTATAATCATTCATAGAATATCCCATTTATGGGATGGAGGAAAAAATGAAAAAAGCTTTCACACTTGTAGAAGTCCTCGCTGGACGGGGTACTATGCCAACAGTATTTTCTAAAGCAGGTTTTACTTTAGCTGAAGTTTTAATCACTCTCGGCATAATTGGTATTGTTGCAGCAATGACAATCCCTAACTTAATCCAGAAAAACTATGAGCATCAAACAGTTACAAAATTAAAAGAAACACACTCTATAATTTCACAAGCTATGAGATTGGCTTCTGAAGAATACGGAGATCCATCTGGTTGGGAAATTTTTGGTAATACAGAAGCAAGTGTTATCAAATTTATGGACAATTTAAAACCTTTTATAAAAATTGCTACAGATTGCGGAACTTATGATGAAGAAGGAAAATGTATGACAAAAGGCAGTACATATTTTATGGACAAAAAAAATGTATGGAATTCATCATATGCAAAAAGCAGAAATTATTACAAATTTTGTTTAATGAATGGTTCATGTTTATGGTTTCGCACCGCGACTAAAGAAGAATATATAATTTATAATGGTTGGACAGGTTCATTTTTCATTGATACAAATGGTCCAAAACCGCCAAATGCCTGGGGATGGGACACATTTACATTTACGATACAAAATAATGCAATAGTTCCTGAAGGTTGTAATAAAAAATTTAATTATTACAAAACAACTTGTGCTAATAAAAATTCTGCTGGTAATGGTTGTGCATGTTATATTCATTTAAATAACAATATGAATTATTTGCATACAAAATAGTAAACGACCCGATTCTTAAAAGAATCGGGTCGTTATTTCTAGTTTCTTAGTACTATGAGCACTACGTCCTCGCATTAAACGGCACCGCTCACATTTGCAACGAAAACTCAACGTTTCCGTTGACACATGCTCGACTCTAGCTTTCGCTAGTGCCTTTGCTCGGACTAATCTTGAGCGTGACCGGCAGTACCAAGAACGTCTCTCATTTTGTGCATAACCATTTCTTTAACGGCAGTTCTACCAGGTCCCATGTATTCACGTGGGTCGAATTTTTCAGGATGTTCAATGAAGAATTCTCTGATAGTAGATGTCATTGCAAGACGTAAGTCTGTATCGATGTTAATTTTTGCAACGCCGTGTTGAGAAGCATATTTAAGCATTTCTTCAGGAACACCTTGAGCGTTAGGTAAGTTACCGCCAAATTTATTACATTTAGCAACGAATTCAGCAGGAACTGAAGATGAACCGTGAAGAACGATTGGGTAATCACCAAATCCAGCTTCACGCAATGCATCTTTAATTTCTTTAAGTCTTTCGAAGTCTAATTTAGCTTCACCAGCGAATTTGTAAGCACCGTGAGAAGTACCGATAGCGATTGCTAAAGAATCACAGCCTGTTTGTTTAACAAATTCAACAGCTTCTTTAACGTTAGTATATTTAGCATCTTTAGCATCAACGTTTACATCGTCTTCAACACCTGCTAATTTACCTAATTCAGCTTCAACTGAAACTCCTCTTTCGTGAGCGTATTCAACAACTTTTTTAGTTAAAGCAACGTTTTCTTCGAACGGGAATCTTGAACCATCAATCATAACTGATGAGAAACCGCCGTCAATACAAGCTTTACAAATTTCGAAATCAGCACCGTGATCTAAGTGTAGAGCAATAGGTACTGTAGTTGTAGCTAAAGCAGCTTCAACCAATTTGATTAAATAAGTTTGGTTAGCATATTTTCTGGCACCTGCAGAAACTTGCAAGATGATTGGAGATTGTGTTTCTTCAGCAGCTTCAGCAATACCTTGTAAAATTTCCATGTTGTTAACGTTGTAAGCACCAATAGCGTATCCGCCAGCTAATGCTTTTTTGAACATTTCGTTTGTTCCAACTAATTTTCTTTCACTCATTTGAGTTCTCCTTCTTTTTGTATAATATATTACACATGCTTAATTTATAACAAACACGAGTAAAGTTCAACAGGCATATAAAAATATAAGCCCCCATCACGATCTTTCCTCGTAAGGGAAGAAATATACAACAAATTTCCTCCTAAGGAAGGATTAAAGCGGATGCCGATTTTTTAAAAAAATATACCTACGAACCCAACATGCTTGCGCCTATAACACCTGCGTGGTTACCAAGTTCAGCCGGCACAATTTCAACAGAATTTCCGGCAACAGCCATCGCGCGTTCTTTAACAGTTTTTCTAATCGGGTCTAAAAGTAAATCGCCCGCTTCTGCAACTCCGCCGCCAACAATAACTTTTTCAGGATTCAGAAGATTGATTACGCTTACTAATCCCATACCTACATATGTACCAACGATTTCAAAAATTCTTTTTGCAACCGGATCACCTGCTTCTGCAGCTTTTGCAACGATATAAGGGGTAATTTCTCCATCACCTGCCATTTCACGGAATTTAGCAGATTTTCCGCCCCTGATGTAATCGTAAGCCATAGCAACAATTGAAGGTCCTGATGCAAAAGCTTCTAAACATCCTGTATCTCCACACCCGCAAATAGGACCGTCATTCATTTGAAGTTTAATATGCCCTATTTCGCCTGCTGCATTTGCCGCACCGCGAACTAATTGTCCATTAATGACAATACCTGAACCGATTCCGGTGCCGACTGTAATACAAATAAAGTTTTCACAGCCTCTGCCTGCTCCGAATTTCATTTCACCTAAAGCGGCACATCTTACATCATTATCGATTTTAGTAGGAATATGAAATTCTTCTTCAATCATCTGAGCAATCGGAACATTTACCCATCCCGGAATATTTGGAGCAAGTTTTACAACACCGGTTTTATAATCAACCTGACCCGGAAAATCAAATCCGATAGCTTCTATATCTTTAGAATCCGTATTAGTTTCTTTCATTAAATCGCGAATAGCCTGTTTAATATTATTTACAGTGTATTCATAACCCATTTGAGCGTATGTTGGAACACTATTTGAATAAATAATTTTACCTTCGCCGTCAACTAAAGCGATTTTAACATTAGTACCGCCAACATCAATACCGATTCTTTTAACCATATTTCTCTCCTTTTCTTCAACAATAGTCGCAAAAACATAAATATTATTCAAGTAGATGAATATACTTTCTTCCGCAAGGATAACTATTTCCTCCCCAATGGGGGAGGGCAGGAGAGGAACGTTCAATCTAAATATCGCAAAATTTTATTATAAACATCTTCAATATTCTCATCTATTTCATTATTCCAAAATCTTATTACATTAAACCCGCAAGATTTTAAATATTTAGTTCTTTCATCATCATAATTAATATTTTCACTTTTATTGTGCTGCCCACCATCAACCTCAATAATTAAATTCTTTGAGCGGCATACAAAATCCACAATATAATTACCAACAGGATATTGTCGCCTGAATCTGCAATTATTAATTTGTCTATTCCGCAAATAATACCAGAGTTTCTGTTCTTGCAAAGTCATATTATTACGTAATTGTCTGGCTTTTACATATTTTTCATCCATAACTTGTTTATAACATAAAAACTGTTCCCCTCCTAACCTCCCCCATTGGGGAGGAAAATAATCATCCTACCCTATAAATTGTTAAAATTTGTAACAAAAATTACTGTTATTTTTAAAGAATTACACCTGAAATGCCGTAATACTACATGAATAGATACAAAAGTTACGAAAAAGCGCAAATTAAGAAAGGAAAACAATGGGCTTAGCAGCATCACAAGCTAGATTATTAACAATAACAGCCAGAAAAGCTGATGCAGAGTTTCAATCTATGGCTCTCTCTCATCAAAAGCTTGCGCTTTCACGTGACATGGAAAGAATTTCAAGCGAATATCAAGATGCTTTAAATGCGACTAAATTAGTTTATGATTATTATGGTTCAGGCAACAGCGATATGGCATTAACTTACGGATTATTAATGAGTCCGTCAATTTATAACGATTATTATCCGAAGCTTGTAACCGATGCAAAAGACAGAGTTGTATTAAATTCTGCATACGCTGCTGCTGCCAAAAAAGCAGGAATTCCTGCTGAAGGTTTATTAGGTACACCTTCAAGTGATGTTCGCAACAAATTTATTGAAGCATTATGCAGTGAAAATATTATTACTCCGGCTCAAGCAACATCTATTGAAGGTATTCCTTATGATAACAAAGTTGGTCTTGGTACAACAATTTCTGCAAAACAATCTTTAACAGATATTTCTTATGAACAACTTTTAAAATTATTTGATGTTAACGCTGTTGATTCAAATACTGGCGGAGTATTATTAGGTTCAAATTTATTACCTAACTCTCAATCTCAATATGATGGCAATAACCAACAACAGCACTTTATAAAAGTTTCACCATCCGGTGATGTAGCAGACTACCATAAAGGTGCATCTCAATCTGTTACAATCAGTCAATTATTAGCAGGTGACAGCCAATATATCATCGCATATGAATCAGGGTATGAACCTATTCCTTACGATCAGGCTAACCAATTACAAGTTGACTTAGCCGGAGAAAGTACATGCGGTTCAACAAATATTTTAACCTGGATTATGGATCAATTCGCCACAGTACTTGGCGGAACAGCTTCAAGTGATACAGCAATTCAATACGCTTATAACTGTGTTTATGACTTGATATATCCAAGTAACAAACTTGCAGATTCCTTTACTAACGGAAATATCAACAAACACGAAGCATTAAATGAAGTTGCAACACAATCAGGCAGCCACAAAGGATGGGATCATGGTTTCCACCGTGATACAGCATTACAAGCACCTAAATATATGGGCTTTAACTACCTTTATGTTGAAGAAACCGGTGGTATGTGGCACAAAGGCGGTAACGAAGAAACAACTGTATCAGTTAACTTAAACAATATAGCAAAAGCTTTCTTAACATCATATGTTTCATATATGCAAGGTATTGAAGATTCTAAATACCACTACCAAAAAGGTGATATTAATAACTGTGCATTATACAACGGTAAAAATGATGATTTTATGTTCACAATCGTTACAGAAGCTGAAATTGATGATGGTGACAGCGGATTATATGCAAATTTCTACGACACAATGTTTAATATGATCTGTACTAAAGGATGGGTTGAAAATCCTCAAGTTGATGATGAAGAATACTTAAGCGAAATGCTCAAAAGCGGTATGGTTTATATATCCTCCTTAAGCGATGACGGATATTACTATCAAGGCAATTATTCAACGGATAAAGCAATACTTGAAGTTTCAGACACAGAAGCAATCTCAAGAGCAGAAGCAAAATATAACAGCGAAAAAGTCAAAATAGAAAACAAAGAAGAAACCATCGACTTAAAAATGAAAAATCTTGATACTGAAATTTCTTCGCTGACAACGGAATACGATACGACAAAACAGGTAATTTCAAAAGCAGTCGAAAAATCATTTAAGCGATATGAAGCATAAAATACAAACCCCTTCTACCACAAACAGAAGGGGTTATTTTTTTAATTAAAATCCTGTGATATAATAAATACTGCAAGAAGGAGCTTTTATGTTTTTAAATCTTGATAATGAAATTGATAAAAAACTTTCAAAATTATATTCCGAAGAAGTAATAAATAATATGAAAAACGGGATTATGGAATATCTTGGCGTAAACATATCAGAAACACCGGACGAAGATATCCAACTCAAAATTTATTATGAAAATAATCCCAGTTATAAATTATACAAAGAATCTCAAAGTAACGATTCATTAATTGAATTCCTTTATGAGAAAAACATGATTAGTTTTCTGGAAACGGTATATGACAAAAATAATTCACAATTTAACAGATATAATGTAAAAATTAAAAATCGCTATAAAAATAACATGCTTGAGTTATTTGAATTTTGGGAAAAAAATATAAAATTCTATAGCCAGTACAAAGATGAAATTTTAAAGCTTTCACAAATAAAATATTCCGAAAATCCGGATGATGAATTTGCTTCATTATTTTTCTTCGGAGTTGAAAAAGCGGAATCAGAAATTAAAAAATTAAAATTATACTGGATAAAACATCCTGAATATGAAAAACAATATCTGGAAACACTTAAATCCTGCGGCATAGACAAATTAGAAAAACTTATACCTCTTGTTAACAGTGTCATAGAAAACTGCGGCGGTAATATATTTATGACAGGCATTGATTACAATGAAAAATCTGCACAAAAACATAAAATCTATTTAGAATATCCGGCAAATTTGTACGAAGGTCTGCTGACAACGTTTTCGTATAATAAAGAATTAATAAAGAAAATTAAACTTATTAAAAATTGGCATGAAATTCACCAAGAATTCTACTGCGATATTATCGGAACAGGAAAAGATGCAAAAGATAATATCACCTTAAACTTTTATTTTATGCTTAAAAAAGATTAAGAAATCATTTTATAGACCAGTTTAACAAGTTCATCGTCAGTTTTTAACTGTTCGATGACTTTTTGCCGCATAAGTTCAATATCATTCAGATGTCCGAAATTAAACAATTCTCCCGGAGTGCAATTTAAAATCTCCATCAACTTTTCAAGAGTTTGAACACGTGGAAATGTTTGTGCATTTTCTATCTTAAGCAAATTTCTCGGTTCAATTCCGATTTGTTCTGCAAGACTTTCCTGAGTAAACCCGTGTTTTTTACGCAACTCGCGTATGCGTTTTCCTAAAAGTTGTTTAATATCTTCCATTACTTGCTCCTTTATTATTCTAACGATATAAAACGCAAACGCTAATGATATAAAAGAACACTTTTTATTGACTTATATGATATAAATATGTATAATATATGATATAAAAAATCAGGTAACGAGGTTTTGAAGTTATGAATAAAAAATATTGTTATAGTGAGCATAAGCAAAGCAGGGGTAAACATTTCCAATCCCCGCCCCTTGAGGGAGGGGAAGTAAAGGGGAGGGGTAAATATACCAAAAAGGTAAATCACTTCCTTACCTACTTACCTACTAACTTACTTACTTCAAAAACAGCTTTTACCTTAGCTGAAACTCTCATCACCCTCGGTATTATCGGTGTTGTTGCAGCAATTACAATTCCGGGACTTATGACAGCACACAAAGCACATCGTATGCACGCACAATTTTTAAAATCTTATTCAACAGTACAACAGGTATTCAAACAAATGGAAGCTGATGACGTTTCAACCGACCCTTCTACGTATGTAAGAAATACAACCGAAGGAACTTTCTATAATACATTTAAAAAATATCTTACCGGAATAACTGATTGCGGACAATTTTCAGAAAAATCATTGCCTTGTTATAAAATCGCTGACACAACAAAAGGTTATAAACCACTTACTGGAAACACATTCATAGATAAGCAATTTTTTGATGACGGTCAACTGGCATTGCAGGACGGAACTTTATTAATTTTTGAACAACCAAATGTATCAAATCCTTATATCTGGGTAATGGTGGATATAAACGGGTTTAAGGAAGGTCCAAACCGTATGGGATATGACTTATTTGTATTCCATTTTCAAGATGGTGAACTCAGAACAATGGGTGATCCGAGAACCTCTTATAACAACATGAAAACTTATTGCGACTTAAAAAGTACAAGCACATTAAACGGTCTTGCCTGCGCACAGCGTGCAAAAAGTGAAGCTGATTACTTTAAATGGGTAATAAAAAACGTTAAGTAAATATTTATATGTTTTAGTTTATAAGTAGATAAGTGGATAGGTAGATAAGTTCTTTACGGTTACATTTACCCCTGCCCCGTGCGGCCGAGCACCCCTGTCTTGGATTATCGGCAGGTCGACCGGCTGAACGCAGCTCTCCCCTAGACGAACTCGCTTCGCTCCGTTCTTGCCGAAATCCGCTGCGGAGCTGAACTGTTGAAATGACTTGGAAATAATTGGCAGCTACATTTACCCCTTATATTTTCTGAAATACAAAAATATATTCGTGTGTAAATATGCTGAATCCGCCGGCTAAGGCTCTGTAGCGCCACAAGTTTGCAGTTCTGCCTTTTCCGCGTTCGTTACCTTGAATATCTTTTACAATTGTTGATTTTAGTACAAAACCAAGTTTGCGCATTCTGTTCATACATTCAAAACCAAGTGGCTGAACTTCTGAATTTTTGTAACTGTCGCCGATAATAAGACATGCAAAACGTCCTTTTTCAAGCATATCATAACCATTTTTGGCAACTTTTTCGAACATATCGTAAAACTGTTCTGTAGTTTCACAATTTGATAAATCTTCTTTCTTATCAGAAAACTTGATAATATCATCATAAGGCGGATGAAGCATTAAAAACTGAGCTTTTTCTTCACCCATAACATCAAGACCTAGTTGAATTTTATCTTTAACATCTTCTGATGATGAATCCCCACAAATAATTCTCACATCTGTAACAAGTTGTTTTGGTGTAAATTTTTCAGAAACACTTTCTGCCAATTCGTCTTTTAATTCAACACCAATACAACGTCTTTCCATATTAATCGCTTCAATACCTGATGTTCCTGAACCGAAAAATAAATCTAAAACAACATCATCTTTTTTGGTGTATCTTTCATACATTTGCTGTGCAATTTGCGGGATGTAATTTCCGTGATACTCGTTAGAGTGCCCGTGCTGTTTCAATCTTGACGGAAACTGCCATAATGTACCTGTTAAAATGTGCGCATAATCCTTCCACTTTTTCAGGTTGATATCGCTGTATTTGGTAGTTTTAACTTCAGGTTGTTTTACAATTTGCAAATCTGCCTGTTTTTTAGGCTGTAATTTTAAATTTGAAATAGATTTTCTTACCAAAATGTTCCCCGCAATCTGTAATTATTCTCTTACAATTTAAGCTTATAAAAATGTTTCAAATTTGTAATCAAACATTTAGATGATTTTGTGTTTTGAAAGGATTGGGGGTAAGATGTAAATATACTTATTGAAAAATACTTGAAGAGATGGCAGGGAAGTTATGGCAAGAATAAGACAGTTATCAAAACATTTAATAAACCAAATTGCGGCAGGAGAGGTTATCGAACGCCCTGCATCTGTTGTAAAAGAACTTACGGAAAATTCAATTGATGCCGGAGCAACAAAAGTAAGTGTTGAAATTAACAATGAATGCCGTGATATTCGTGTAGCTGATAACGGCTGCGGAATCCATCCGGATGACATTATGCTTGCATTTTCCAAACACGCAACAAGTAAATTACAGCAAGATGAAGACCTTTTTGAAATCCAAACACTCGGTTTCCGCGGAGAAGCACTTGCAAGTATAATCTCAATCTCAAAACTAACCTGTACAACAAGAACAAAAGATTTTGATACAGGTACAAAAGTTAAATGCGAAAATTCAGAAGTTAATCAGGTCGAAACAGGCTGTGCTATCGGTACAATTATGGATATAAAAGATCTGTTTTATAATGTACCGGTACGTTTGAAATTCTTGAAAAATGCTAATACAGAATTTTCATATATTCAAGAAATCGTTCAATCAATTGCACTTTCTCATCCTGAGGTTTCAATTGAATTGAAAAAATTCGGAAAAACAGTCTTAAAAACAACCGGACAAGGTAATTTAACCCAAACAATCAAAGAAGTTTATTCATCTGACGTTACAAATAATTTAAAAGAAGTTTTAAAAACAGACGAATTATCCGGGCTTAAAATCAGCGGTTTTGTAAGTACACCGGATTACACCCGCTCAAGTAAAAAAAGTTACCATATTTATATAAATTCGCGAAGTGTTAAATGCCCGATTTTCCAAAAAGCAATCGACACAGTTTACAAAAATCTTACGGCAAACAACAAATATCCTTTTGTTGTTTTGAATCTTGAAATTCCGCCGCACGATGTTGATGTAAACGTTCACCCGACAAAAAAAGAAGTTCGATATAAAAACACAAACCAGATTTTCAACTTCATTTACACATCTATTGAAGCCGGTTTATCAAACTATATCGAGAAAAATTACACACCAATAGGCGTAAAACCCGTTCACACCGAGCCGCAGCCGACAGTTGAACCGCAAAACCCTGATGTAATTCAATTCCCGACAAGACAGACAAAAGATTTTTACGTTGATGAAAACTCTGACACAATGTATATTTCAGATTCTGCAATGAAAAATTTTGAACAGGAAAATCAAATTTTTGGTGAAACAACCGAACAAAAACAGATTTTTTCAACCCAAATTGAAGAACCCGAATCAAAAGAAAATATCATCGGACAGTATCGTGAAACTTATATCCTGATTGATTCAGAGGAAGGTTTGGAAATAGTCGACCAGCACATCGCGGAAGAAAGATACATCTATGAAAAATTAAAATCCGAAAAAAATATAATTTCTCAAATGCTTTTTGTATCGGATGTTATTGAAATTTCGACTACAGAATCCGAATTAATCAAGGAAAATCTTGATAAATTTGAGCGATTCGGTTACGGAATAGAGTTTCTAAAAGATACTGAAATAATCTTCCGTAAAGTGCCGCAGTTACTGGCGAAAGCCAATCCAAAAGACATTTTAGCAGATATTTTGGATAATATAGAAGGCGACATTGATAATCTGGAAGAAAAAATCCTTATTACAACATCTTGTAAAGCTGCAGTGAAGGCTAATACAAAGCTTTCTATATGGCAGATGGAAGATATTATTAAAAAATGGCGCACCACAAAAATGCCTTACACATGCCCGCACGGACGCCCGATATCAAAAATCATTCCGCACAAAGAACTTGCAGGCTTTTTCCAGAGAAGTAAGTAAATAGCTTAACGGACTTTGTTTTCACAGCCGTCTTTAAGTCTTTTAATGTTTTCTCTGTGAAGATAAATAACATAAACTGCCGCAAGTACTGCGTAAACAATATATGCAACAGGAGCGTTTAAAAACCACATAATTAAAGGTGATAGTGCAAGCGCTACAATTGACCCGAGTGATACATACTTAGAAACCCATGTTACCGCACCCCAGACAGCCGCAATAATCAAACCTGCCTGCCAATTTAGTGCCATAAGTGTTCCAACTCCTGTTGCAACAGATTTTCCGCCGGTGAATTCTAAAAATACAGACTTACTGTGACCTAAAATAGCACATACAGCCGCAATTACAGGCAATACACCGTATTCAGCTAACGCAGTTGCAAAATATGCTGTTAACACAACAGGTAAAGCACCTTTTAAAGCATCCAAAAGCATTACGATAAAGAACCATTTTTTACCCATAACGCGTTTTACGTTTGTTGCACCGGTTGAACCCGAACCGATTGTTCTGATATCCTGTCCTGTAAACAATTTTACAATAATGTATCCTGTAGGTATTGAACCAATTAAATATGATGCAGCAGCTACCAGTGCCAACTGTCTTGAAATTTCAGCATAATCCATAATTTTATTCTCCAAATCTTTTTCGCTGAATTATTATAACATAGCAAAATATTTATAGGCAAATTATTGCAAAATCAATTTAAAACAAAGGTTTTCCGCAACAGTTTGAAGATTCATTGAAGGAGTCAAAGAAATCTGTCTTTTTGCTTCTTCTACAAACTTCATATCATTTGTTAAACGATAAAATAAATGTTTATTTGAAATATTTGCTTTTATAGTTTCAAGCATATAATTTTGAATTTGAGTAAAAACTTCTTTCGGCTCGTTTTCAGCAATCAGACCAAGTAATTTATTTTCAAATTCCAAAACCTGATTCCGCTCAATTGTCCAGTAATTTGAAATAACACTTTCGACAATATCAAAATTTAAATCTTGTGCAAGCACAGACGGTACAAAAAACGATTGTGCACGTGAAACTACGGTTGAAATTATATCAGAGCGGTCTTTAGTTAAAAAGATAAAAGTTGTATTTTTCGGCGGTTCTTCAAAGGTTTTCAAAAGCGCATTAGATGTCGCTTCCGGGAAATTCATCTGATTCAGCGGTAATAAATTACCATCTTCATCCCTGTCACAAAATATATAAACCCTGTGATAATCACTTGTCACAGAAAGTTCATTAATAATTGATTTTGCCTGAGAAATGTTTATATTTTTCTTACCTTTTGTTGACTCGTCATCATCTGTACCTTCTTTAAAATCAAGTCTTGTATAAATTTTTACGGCAGGATGAGTTTGTTCACGAATCCATTTACAATTCAAACAGGTGCAATCTTTATCACCGCTTTCACTACAGTTTAAGATTCTTGCAACTTCAAGCGCAAGTTCACACTGTGACTTAGTATCTGCTCCCCAAAACAAAAGACAGTGGCTGATATTTTTATCATTATCTTTTATGCCGTTTTCAAAATATTTTAAAAGTTTCGGGAATTGTTGGCTTATTTCGTTATTGTAATACAGCATACTCAACCTCTCTATCAACATCAAGTGAAGATTGTCCGGATTTTATCTTATATTCAGCATTAGTAAGATTTTCTTTTAGTTTCACAAGATTTTTCAACGAAACGTTTTTAAGCTTTTGCACTTCCATTTTCACGCGAAACGGATGCATATTAATTAGTTTTGCAATCTCATCCGGAGAGTGTTTCACAGAATATGCTTTAATCTGGATTTTGCTGTGTAAAAGCGTATGCAAAACCGATAAAATTTCAAGCGGATGTTTTTTAGATAAAAGTTTTTGATATTCTTCAAGTGCTTTAACCTTGTTTTCGGTTATCAAATAATCCGCAAAAACAAATAAATCTTCATTTGTAACACAAATTTCTTTAATCATTTCTGTTGTTACGGCTTGGTTTCCTGAAAAAATCTTCAATTTTTCGAGCTCGGAATCAAGCATTCTAAGGTTTGAACCCACTTGAATTAAAATATTAGAAACAGCTTCCGCGGAAAGTTTTAAATCTTTTGTTTTTGCCTGCTGTTTAATCCAGGCTTCAAGTTCGGCTGTTTTATATGACGGGATCTGCGGGAACTCTTTTGCATTATATTTTGATAAAAGTTTAAAAAACTTTTTACGTTTGTCAATTTTTTTCTGACTGTCAGGCGGAATTTGACCGACAAAAATCACATCCAGATTTTCGCTGCACCCATCAAGAGCTTCTGCGATTTGCGCAATTTGTTTGTCATCAAAACTCTTGTCATCGGATTTTCCGCTCAGGTATGAAAGACAATTGATTTCAATTAGCATTTTCCCAAACATCATAGGCTGAGTTTTCAATATCGCAACCAAATCCGCAAATTTTGGATTATTGTAGCACTTATAACTCATCTCAATGAAATTCTTATCAAGTTTCTCTTTGAACTTTTTAATTTCGTTTGAGATATTAAATTCTTCATCCCCATAGAAAAAATAAATCATACTTACATTTTAAGGGCTAAATAAATCTTTTCAAGAAGTTTAAGAAGGCTTGAAACTTTGTTTGAATTTTTTCAGGCATATCCCCGACAGGCAAATACATATTAAGATTATCTGCAATAGCCGATTCTATCTGAGCATTAGATTTAATACAATCATTCAAATAATTGTTCATAAAACTGTCATTAGAAACAAACCCGCATTTTTTATAAAAAATATGAGGCGGCCAATACCTGTCATAAACTCTGCTTGCAACAAGATGTACCCGTCCGTTACAGCCTGATTGTTTACTTAAATTCCTTGCAAACCTGATAAATTCTTTTCCATACCCCATAAATCTTTCTTCAATGTTTAAATAACTGATATAAAACGATTTATACGGTGAATTTATTGGATAAAAAATATGTCGTTTAGAATTTTTATGCAAAACAGGTCCGCCAATCATCTTACCGACATATTGACCTGTTGCAGTATCCACCATACGATATTCGAACGGTTCTACATTTTTATATTGCCAATTAATTTTATTTGTCGTTTTTGGACATTTATATATCAATATTTTTGGTAATTCTTTTATTGGTCTTGTTAACATAAAAATCAGCTTCTTATAAGTCCTATTAATTTATTCAAAAATCCTTGTTTTTGTTTGGATTCCTGTTTATGTTTGTGTTCTATCGGCGGATAAAACATATCCATTGTACTAAATTCATCTTCTGTTGCATTTTTACCTTTTTGAATAAATTCATCAAGCCTGCAATCCATAGCTTCTTCTACTGTACTCATACCAAATTTTCTATAGAATATATGAGGAATTCTTTCAGGCGCATAACTGGTTTCAGCAGACAAATGAAAAAATCCGTTACAGCCCGATTTTTCGCTATAATTTTTTGCAATATGAAGCAAAGTTGACCCAAGTCCATGACCCGAAGCATTAGATCTTAAAAACCATACATATACCGATGGAACTTTTATATTATTTTCCCGTGCAGTTTCTGATTTTATACATTTCATTTTTGCATATTCAGAAGGTTTTTTAAGTGAAAATGCAATAAATTCATCTACCATAATATCAGCAGATTCATAAAGTTTATATTGTTTTTGGTATATAAGTATTTCCGGCAGTTTTTGTTTTGCAATATATTGCAGCGGAGGAAATTTTAACTTAGGGTAAATTATCATACTTTATCTAATACACCTAAAAAATTTTTTTGCCAAATTATTAACATTGTTAAAAAATAATAATATTCAACCTGCAAAGTTATTTTGGTATTATAATATTTTAAGAAGTAGAGATTATATAAATAGTAGGGATAAAATTTTGAAAAAGAAATATCATTTTATAGCAATTGGCGGTGTTGGAATGAGCGGACTTGCAAAATATTTGCTTCAAAAAGGTTTTGAGGTTTCCGGTTCTGACATAAACGACAGTAAATATGTTCAAAAAGTAAAAAAATTAGGTGCAAACGTTTATATAGGACATGATGAAAACAATCTTCCTGATGATTGCATAGTTATTGCAAGTACTGCAATTCGTGAAACTAACCCGGAAATTCAAAAAGCAAAACGCTTAGGGCTTCCTATCTGGCATCGTTCGGATTTGCTTGCAGAAATTTCTAAAAACGAAGAGCATTTCATCGGATTTTCAGGAACACACGGTAAAACAACAACAAGCGGACTTTGCTCTTATGTAATGGAAAAAGCAGGACTAAAACCATCATATGTTGTAGGCGGAACAATTCCTGAAATTGAAACTAACGCAAATGCAGCAAATGACAGAATCTTCATCGCAGAACTTGATGAAAGTGACGGAACAATTGTTAAGTACAGCGCAAACGTTGTTGTTGTAAATAATTTAGAGCCTGACCATTTAGATTTTTACAAAAATGGTCTTGAATCTATTCTGGAGACTTTCGAAACTTTCTTATCACATATCAGAAAAGACGGTATAATCCTTGCAAACACAGATAATGAAGGGGTTAAAAGGCTTGTAAAATATTTCACGGAACACACTCTGATGAATAATGCAAAATTTGTCACATATTCAATTGGCGGAAATACTGATTACAGTGCAAAAAACATCAATTATGGTGAAGATTTTACAACTTTTGATATATATTACAAAGGTGAATTTGTTTCAAATCTTAAAATTTGTCTTAAAGGTGTTCATAATGTTTATAATTCGCTTGCTGTATGGGCAAGCCTTCATCAATCAGGTATTGATATGACCCTTGTAAACCCGCATTTTGCAACATTTACAGGTATGGGCAGAAGATTTGAAAAAGTCGGTGAATTTGACGGTATAACAATTTATGATGACTATGCACACCATCCGACAGAAATTAAAGCAACTTTGTCTTCATCAAAATCTTTTACAGGCAAAAATGTTATAGCAGTATTTCAGCCGCACAGGTATACAAGATTACAAAACCTGTGGAACGATTTTATGGGCGCTTTTTCTGACGTTAACAGAGTAATTGTAACTGATGTTTATGCAGCAAGCGAAGATCCGATTGAGGGAGTAAATTCCGAAGCCTTCACAAATGAATTAAAAGAAAAAATCGATATTCCTTGTGAAAACATTTCAGGTTCAATTGCAGATGTTGCCGCAAAACTTTTCCCGACACTAAAAAGCGGAGATGTAGTTATAGGGCTTGGTGCAGGAACAATCACAAACTTAGGTAAAGAATTACTTACCCTGAGTAAGGAGAAATAAATTTTGGAAATTATTTCTGAAAACAATTTTGATATTAAAAATCTGACTTCGTTCAAAATCGGCGGGAAGATAAAAAAAGTGTTTTTCCCGACAAATATAAACGAATTTGAACAGATTTTGAATGAATATAAAAATATCAAGGTTTTCGGAAACCTGTCAAACACACTGGTTTCATCTGACGGATATAACGGAGAAATAATCCTCACAACCAAAATGAATTCTGTAACAATAGAAAATACAAAACTCATTGCAGATGCAGGCGTTAAAGGTCCTAAGTTAGCCCAAATTGTTTGTGAAGCAGGTTTATCAGGATTTGAGTTTATGATAGGTTTCCCCGGAAGCGTTGGCGGTGAAGTTTGTATGAATGCTTCTGCCAATTCTCAAGCGATAAGTGATAAACTTGTCAGCGTAACCTGTTACAGCCCGAATTCAGGTATTGTTAAATTTTCAAAAGCAGAAATGGAGTTTGATTACAGAACCTCACGCTGTCAAAATGAAAATTTAATCGTTTTACAGGCAGAATTTGAACTTGAGCCGGCAGCACAAGATGACATTCAGACAAAAATGAATGACAATTTAGCATTTAGAAAAGCTCATCAGCCATCTTTAGCACTTCCAAACTGCGGCAGTATTTTCAAAAATCCTCAAGGAGATTCCGCAGGAAGGCTTCTTGATTCAATCGGAGCAAAAAATTTAACATCAGGCGGTGTAAAAGTTTGGGAAAATCACGCAAATTTTATCGTAAATAACAACAACGGAACTTCATTAGATGTTTTAGATTTAATGGTTCAAATGTATACAAAAGTCAAAGAAAATTATAATATAGAATTACATCCGGAAATTAGATTTCTTGGCGGAAACAATGAAAAGGAAAACGAATTATGCAAAATATTATACAAAATAAAATAGATAAAAATTCAAAAATCGCAGTCTTATGCGGCGGTATGTCATCAGAAGCAGAAATCTCAAGACGTTCAGGCAAAGGATGCTATGAAGCTTTAAAACGACTTGGATATAAAAATGCTGAACTTGTTGAAGTTGATACAAATATCACAGAAAAATTAAAAGAAGGCAAATATGATTATGCCTACAACGCACTTCACGGCAAATTCGGCGAGGACGGATGTATTCAGGGAATTTTGGAAATTTTACAGATTCCTTACACAGGCTGCGGCGTTATGGCATCTTCTGTTTGTATGAACAAAGAATACACAAAAAGAATTCTTTCAACATGTCCGGATATCCCTCTGATCAAATCTGTTTTTGTACAAAAAGGAGATGACGTTAAAGAAAAAACAAAAAATCTTAATTATCCGCTGATTACAAAACCCGTTTGCGAGGGTTCAAGTTTTGGTATGACAAAAGTTAATACACCTGACGAACTTGAAAAAGCATATCTTGATGCGATAAAATACAATGATGATGTCTTAATTGAAGAATATCTTGTCGGTACAGCAGCAACAGTAGGTGTTTTAGAAGGCGAAAACGGACTTTTTGCAACTGAAATTTTAGAACTCAGACCTAAAAAAGAATGGTACGATTATGAATGCAAATACACAAAAGGTATGACAGAATTTATCCTTCCTGCTGAAATTTCAGACGAGCTGACAAAACAAGTTAAAGAAATTGCGGTAAAAGCATTCAAAATTGCAGGCTGTAAGGGAGTTTCAAGAGTTGATTTCCATATCGTAAACAACATTCCTTATGTTCTTGAAATCAATACATCTCCAGGTATGACAGAAACAAGCGACCTTCCGGCACAAGCAAACGCTATGGGAATAAATTATGACAATCTGGTAGAAATTATTCTAAACGGAGCAGGATTAAATAAATAATGACAGATTCAGGTAACAATACAGAAAAACAGGATGAGTTTTCATCCGTAAAATACTCTGTAAAGCATAAACAGACAGAAAGAAAAATCCGAAAAAAACGTAAAAAAGTTAACCGGCTAAAAGCGTTTTTAAGATTTGTCGTACTTGTACTGCTTATATTTTTAACCTATGAATTCTTTATGCTCAAAGGATGGTATTTGAATCCTGAAACATTCAAAAATCCTTCAAATTCTGTTGAAATTATAAATAATAATATCATACCTGATTATGTCATCAATAAATCCCTAAAAGATGTTAAAGTTCCGAACTTACCGATATTTTTAATGAGTGTAGAACCAATTAAAAAAGAATTATACAAAATTCCGGTGATGAAAAACATCTACGTAAGACGTTACGGTTTTCCTGCAAGAATTCAGATTATCATTCGTGAAAGAACACCGATTGCTATTATTAAAACTGACTTAAAAGGTAAACCAACAGCATTTTTCACCTCAGACGGAATACTTATAACAAACAAGCAATACATGAATCTTACCGGATATGATTCAAGTGTTTTAAAAATCCTAACAACACAGCAAGGACTTAAAAAAGAAATTTCAGTTGCAAAAATTAAAGAAATTGAAAAAATAGTCAAAGCCGTAGAAAATTATTCAAATGAAAAAGTTGAATACATCGACCTGAGAAAACCAAACGATGTTTTTGTGAAAATCAAAACAACAAGTATTCGCCTTGGAACACTTGACAGTACAGTTTTTGAAAGAATTAAACGAATCTACACTATCCTTCCGCAAATTACAGAAGTCAATAGTAAAATTAAATATATTGATTTAAGCTGGGATAAGGTTAATTATTTAAAATTACAAAAATCAAAATAATATGAGTTTTAACGAAAAATACAATAAAATAAAACAATTAGCGCAAAAAGAACTTGACCTGATTGAAGAAAAAATGGTTTCAGATATTAATATCCGCGAACCTCTTCAAACATCTGTTGTCGAATTTCTGAAAGCTCCGTCAAAACATATTCGTCCGCTTGTTTCAATTTTATACTTGAAGGCATGTAACGAAGAGCTGACAGAAAAACACCTTGATGTTTTAACCCTTGTTGAACTTGTTCATAACGCTTCTCTGATTCACGATGATATTATTGATGAAAGTACAATAAGACGTGGAAGAAAAACAATTTCTGCAGAATTTAATAACAAACTCGGGGTAATTTCAGGAGATTATATTCTTTCAATAGTTCTTGAAAAATTAACCGAAATTAATAATATAAAAATTACCAAAAACTTTGCCAAAACAATAAAACAAATGACCCTTGGTGAAATCAATCAGAATTTTGACAGATTTAAAATCGGCACAATTGAAGACTATATTGAAAAAACTAAAAATAAAACCGCATACCTTTTTGAAACAGCACTTGTATGTCCGGCTCTACTCAGTCAGAACACTTACGATATAGAAAAAATCAGCGAACTTGGCATATCAATCGGCACAGCTTTTCAAATTCGTGATGATATATTGAATTTCACACAAAATGACCCGTTAAAACCTGCAAAAAATGATATTCAAGATGGCATATATACTGCACCGGTAATCCTTGGCTCAGAAAGCGATAACTACAATTCAGGTATTGAAAAAACAAAAGTTTTGTTGAATAATTATATTCAAAGTGCAAAAAATATAATAAATAATTTACCGGCAAATTCATACAAAACAGTACTTGAAGAGTTTTTGGAGCTTTTAAAAAATGTCTAAAATAAACGATATGTGGGAAAATTACAAATCACGCTTAAGAGAAAAACAGGCAGCACTCTGGATGAATTTTAAATCCAGATTACCTGAAAAAATCCAAAGCTCTTTGGACAAATTTGAAGAAAAATACGCAGCCTACAAAGAAACTGCCTTGTGTGAAATAATAGAAACAGTAGTTTTCGTTTTTGTAATGGTAATAATAATAAGATTTTTCATCGGAGAAATCCGCTGGATTCCGTCAGGTTCAATGCGTCCGACCCTCATTGAAGGCGACAGAATAGTTGTTGAAAGATTCTCAAGATTTTTCACAACTCCAAAACGCGGCGATATTATGGTATTTTACCCGCCGTCAACACAATTATCAAGAAAGCCAATCCCGCTAATTACAAGACTTACAGGTATTTTATGCAAAGATGTGGCTTATATCAAACGTGTAATAGGATTGCCGGGTGATAAACTCGAAATTAAATTCAATAAAGACGGTTCGGCTTACGTTTACATAAACGACAAAAAATACGAAGAAGATTACATCAAAAGTATCTATGAATTTTCACCATGCCCGCAAATTGACTCGGATGAAATAAGACTTATTCCAGAAAGCACTGCCAAATGCGGCCCGTTTATAATTCCGGAAGACCACTACTTTATGATGGGTGATAACCGCGGAAGCTCATACGACAGCCGTTATTGGGGAACAATTACAAGCGACAGGTTTGTAGGACGTGCCGTAACTGTATTCTGGCCGATAAAAAGAATAAAAAACTTACACCGTCTAAAAGATGAAGTCTAGCCCAGCATATGATAATATTTCATATAATCAGCTAAAATAACAGAACTTGTACCGTTTGCAACATTAGCTTTTACAACGTGTTCTTTATCTTGAGCGGTTTTATTATCAATTTTTGAGGATTCATCATTTTTCGGATTCATTTCCTGTTGTTTTTGAGCTTCCTGAGTTTCTTCAATAAAGGCTTCTATCCGCTCCATAATTTGAGAATGAAGTTTAACATCACCGTCAAAAGTTCCGGTTGACTTAACACCTGCAGTATCTAAATCTTCCAAAATCTGTTCCCACTGGGAATAATTGGTAATACTAACACCTTGTGCCTGCGCTGCAGCCTGCGCCTTACGCAATTCATCAACTGATTTTATGTCTTCTACGTTGTCATAACCCATAGCAAACTCTCCGTATTTCTTCTTATATAAATATAAAACCATTTGCAAAATACGAATTTCAAACAACTTAAATTCTGTTACAATTGTTTACTTTGACAAAAAAGCTCTATTGTATGTAATAGAGCTTAAGGAGAATATATTTAATAGTTAGTTTATTGATAAAATATCATTTCAAATCTTAGGTAACTTTATCGATTTTTTAGCTACTTTTTCATGTTTAATCGTATATTTACTCGGTTTAATAAAATCACACAAAATACACATAAATAACTATTTAATAACGATATTCCAATGCCAAAATATTCATGTGTTAAAGACAAAATTTTATTTACATAATAAAATATATCATCATTAGTTTGAAAATATTTTATTGCAAATTCGATAATTATGAAAAAGAACAAAAGTAGTATATATTCATTACTTTGATTAAAAATTCTATACAATATTTTACTTTTTGTATTATTTATTGTAAGTACAGTAATCCCAATTAAAGAGAAAACTTGAAAAAATCTTACACAAAACATAGCTAATGCTAATTGAAGAAAACCACACATATATACACCTGACTCACAACTTCTCATTATAAAAAAAGATAATAGCCAAAAATGTATTACAGGAATTATTATACATGCGAATAAGTATAATAAAAATTTACTTATTTCTTTTTGTTCTTTATTCATAAACATCCTTTTTATATTTTACTTTATATAGAGCATAATTGATTTAAAAGCAATAAACATTAAAAATATTTCCATAACTTATATTTTTTTGTACAATAAATATATATTAAATTGGTTTTCTAATAATCCTCTTTGTTGCATTGAATATCCCCAATTATTTGGTACATTAGTAGGATTTAATCCTGTTCTATGAACAAAATCATAATAATCAACAATTATTCCACTAAAATTACCATTATTATCAATTCTAGGATTATGAATAATTGCATGTTGAATACCTGCACGATTATCTAACCCTTTCCCAAATATCCCATTAAAATGAATTGGTGCATTTTGTATTTCACCTTTTAATATTTTTTCATAATTATTCTTTACAAAATCATTAATTTGTTTAGATTCAGATAATTGCTTACTTTGTACTGAATTAGCATTATAAAAAGAGCCACGAGAACTTTTAGGTACACCTATATTATCTAACAACTTATTTAAACCTGCATTTTTAATATCACTTCTAGCAATAATTTTTGCAAATGGATTATTTTTCGTTGCAGCCATATCATGAATTGCATTATCCATATTCGAATTTGCAACAGAACCTGTAAAATTACCTATTGAATGATAAATCGATTCTTGTATATTATCACCTAAATTAGGTACATTGTTAACCTGTGCAGCAGCACCAGTTGGTGCTCCGTTCTTATGCAGAATATTACTTAGATTTTCGTAATAATCACTCAGAAATCCGCCTACATTACCCATCAAACCATCCGGAACAAAACCGCCCAATACATTGAATATATCTGTTATATCAGTAATCGCTTGGTTAATATCAGAACCTTCTGTTGAATTAGAAGATCGTTCT
>CASLVD010000022.1 GCA_949398305.1 uncultured Candidatus Melainabacteria bacterium
ATGGTAGAAAAAATTAATTCTTATACCCGACAATATAATTATAACACAATCAACAGTGTTACAAATTCCGTAAAGTCTCAAACGGTTAATACACCTGTATCTAAACCGTCATTTACGGCTTCTGTTGCATTGAACACTCCGCAAACCGGTAATATTGAATTAAGAACCACACTTTCAGGTAAAGAAGAAAAAGAAAAATATACAACAATTCTTTCTTACCTTGATAAAACCGGAAGAAAAGTAACTGAAAACTTATTAAAAACAGGGGTTTTATTAAATTCTAACTCAAATGATAACAGCACTGTTCTGGATAACTTATATAAAATAGTTACAGAGCCGAGAGCAGAAGGCTTAAACGCTTCAACAATGCTTAAAGATACAATTGCAACAATTGCTTATCCATACTTGATTACCCAACAATTTGGTGATATTCCTGCTGAATACCGCGATAATGTTGTAAAAGCAAATACCGAAGGAAAAACTAATTTATTTGAAATTCAACAGGCAACCCAAGATATCAACGTAACCCATTCAGGGACTTGTGTTGCGGCAAGTACAGAATTTAAACTGGCAAAACAAATGCCTGCCGAATTTGCAAGATTTGCCCAAGAACTAAGTTCTCCAAAACTTTCTGTTTATAAAAAAATCGGGCTTAAGAACCTTGCAGATGAAACCTTAAATGCAATATGGCTTTTGAATGCATTTGAAGTGCCTTACGAATCCAAAGATTTTGACTCTGCTGTTTTAAAATTTGCGCCTGATAAAAATGCAATCTTAAGAGCTCAAATCCAAACAACAAATAAAGATCCGTACGAAAGAACTCCGCTTGATGTTTTGATGCAATCAACATTTATGCAGGTAGGTTCACAACAATCTTATAATACATTAACCGACAAACGTGCAGGCAAATTTAACCAAAACGATAAAGGCTTAATCGAGTTTGAAAAAACATTCACCGAATCTGTTGTATTTGATAAAAATATTTTATCAGTAACTTATCAAACAGTAGACGAAAATGCCCGTTTAATTGGTTATGAAACTGATTTAGGCACAATGAAACGTCACTTGATTGATGCCCTAAATGAAGGCGAAACAGTAATAATCGGCTACACTCAAACAGATAGCAACAATATTATTGTAAACGGTCATGAAATAACCATCGTAGATTATAAAACAGACAGCCGCGGCAAAGTAACATTCATCTGTAACGACACAGACGATAATGTTCCACGTGCAATTGAATACTCTGAAGACTATCTGCTGCCAAAAATTCATCATGCCGCGCTTCCACAACATATTGTAGAAAACGACTTAAATATCGTTCCAAACTGGATTGAAGGTATTGATGTTTATAAGCAAATGAAAAGTGCAGCATAATATTAAAATTTCTTAATAATATCCAAAATTAAAGCAAAAAATATTTTTAGAAGTTTTTATCATAGTGAAGTGTAAAAGGTAGAATATATGTTAAACTCACCAAATATTAATCAATCCGCAATGATAAACAAACCGGCCGCAAAGCCTGTTCAAGCACAGTCTCAAACTCCGGCAGTATCGAACGTCCAACAACAAGTTCCGCAATATACAACAAACATTTACCCAACAGAAACGGTTCCTGTTTATACCAAAACAGCAACACCGACACCAACATTTAGCGATCCTGCATCAACCGTAAAAGCAAGTATTTTTTATATAAATGATTTACACGGTCAAAATATAAGAATGGAAAGACTTTTTAATGCAGTAAATCAATTTGATAATTCTGTTAAAAAAGATACAGACAAAATGAAATTTGCTTCAGGCGATATTATGCTTGGAGAAGATGAAAAACACGTAAAAGTTGCAGATACTTTTTTAAATATGGCAGGCTTTTTAGCATTAACAATGGGAAATCACGAATGTGACTTGCCTACAAAAGATTTTGTCGAATTAATTAATGATAAAAAATATAAATTACTTGGATTAAACTTAAACCCTACTAAAGATAATCCAATATATAATTACATTGAAAAATCATATGTTCAAGAAATAAACGGACACAAATACGGTATTATAGGACTTGTTCCGCCGGATTTACATATACACGTAAAACTTCAAGACCATTTAAAGGATTTAAATATAGAGCAAGACTTTAAAAAATCAATACCTGAAGTACAAAAAGAAGTTGATAAATTGCAAGCTCAGGGCATAAATAAAATTATTGTCCTTTCTCATTCAGGATATCGTCAAGATGTACAACTTGCAAAAAATGTAAAAGGTATTGACGTAATTCTTGGCGCACATACTCATACCTTACTTGAGGGAATTGAAGAAAATAAAAATTTATTCTATTCATCAACAGGTGAACCTATTATTATTACTCAAGCCGGACGTGATGGTAAAAACTTCGGTGTATTAAATGTAGAATTTGATAAAAACGGAGTAATAACAAAAGTTCAAAATAATATTGGTACAACAGATCAATACAACCGAAATCTTGTTGCAAGAGATGCTTTTGAAAACATTTTAGGCAAACCTGAAAAAGTAGGAACCCTTAAGTATGTAGAAAAATATCCTGAAGACGCTTTGGGACATGAAAACCCGCATTGTGACTTTATAGTGGATGCTTTACGAAGCGAACTAAATACTGACATTGCAATTATGAACTCAGCAAACATAAGAGGTCAATTTGAAGAAGGCAGAATTGATACAAGAGATTTAGCAATAATTTCGCCATTTGCAAATAAAGTTGTAGTAATTCAAGCAACAGAAGAAGAAATTGTTAACGGCATCAAAAACAGAGCCAAAGCTTCTATGAGTTCAAATTCTCATAGACCTGGTATTGTTCAGGTTTCAGGATTAAAATACACATTTAACAAAGCTGGAGATGTTTTATCAATGTCATTTGTTGACAAGCAAGGCAAAGAAACACCAATTGATATTAATAACCCAAGCAAAGAAAAAATGTATACAATAGCATCAGACGATTTTTGTATTGGAAACACTGATGGCGGCGGAGTAAATTTACCGCACAGACTGGAAACCGCCTTGAAAAAATTTGATTTTGACAAAGACATAATTGTCGGAGAATACATTAAACATGCCAAAGAACCAATAGAAATTAAATCAGACGGCAGAATTGTAAAAGTCGATTAATAACCGTATTGTTCGTGCGCGTTAAGGTATTCTCGAACAGTATTTAATGATGACTGTACAATACGAGTTACTCGCGATGGTGAAAGCCCGATTTGTGTTGCAATATCTTTAACCTGCATATTACGGTAAAAACGATATTCAACAACTGTTCTTTCTTTTGCAGGAAGTTTAGAAATTGCAGCCCTTATCATTTTACCCATTTCTGTAATTTCTGCATTTTCATCAGGCATAGCATGAGGATCTTTTACAAAATCAAACGGTGAATCATTATCACTTGCAGCAGCCGCCAAACCATCAATAGACAGGATAGTTTCGTAAATAGCTTCACGAACTTTAGCCTGCTTCATATCCATGCCTTCTACTGCTTCTTCCTCATCGTATTCATCCTCAGATTTATGTTTCAATGAATACCATTTATATCTTATTCTTAATTCGTTACGAATCGCCCAACGCACAGCTGTTGCAATATATGCTGAATTATACTTTGCCAGTTGCTCAGGTGTTTTATTTTTAATCATGACCTGAATCGCAATAATCCCGATTGAAAGCAATTCTTCATACTCGACCATATGTGACGGGATACGTCTATGCTCGACTCTGGCAACCTTTTGCACGATTTCTATATAATGTTGTAAATTTGTTTTATCTTCGTTAGCCATAATTTTACACATCAATAATACTACAATAAATTAATTTCGCGGTCGTTTATTTGAAGGATTTTTCATTTTATAAACGAACATCAAAATTTCTGCAACTGCTTTATAAAGTTCCGGCGGAATTGACTGGTTAATATCAACCATTTTAAACAATGCTCTTGCAACTGGCGGGTTTTCGATTACAGGTACATTATGTTCTTTTGCAATATCTATAATCTTTTTAGCAATAAGCTCTGTCCCTTTTGCAATGAGCATCGGAGAATCCATTTCTTCTGCAACATATTTAAGCGCACACGCAACGTGAGTAGGATTTGTAACAACAAAATCCGCTGTCGGAACAGCATCCATTGCACCTTGCTGAAGCATTTGCATACGGCGCTGACGAAGCTGGGCTTTTACATTAGGATCACCTTCTGAGTTTTTGTATTCATCCTTAATCTCTTTAAAAGACATCTTTTGATCTTTTAAAAACTTCCATTTTGTAACCCCGTAATCAGCCGCCGCAATAACCAAAAACGCAATACACGCTTTAAAAATAAACTCTGTAATAAGTTTTCCAAATTCAATCATAACAGCAAAGTTATTATCAACAGAAGCCAGCATCAAAATTGATTCAATGTGATCCTTATAAACCATCCAGCCTATATAGCCTAAGATTATAACCTTCACAATGTTTTTGAATAATTCAAAAAGGGTTTTGATTGACATAATATTTTTGAAATATTTTGTCGGATTAAGTTTATCAAGTTTTGGCATTAAAGGGGCAGTTGCAACAAGCGGCCCGACCTGAATAAAATCAGCCATAACCGCAACAAACCATGCAATCGCAAGAATTGGTCCAATAATTAATGCCGCACCTTTTACTGCAATCATAAGAATATATGTATACCCGATTTTATCTACATGGGCATTTGGAATCTGTTCATACAAAAGCGTAAAAACCTGTACAATCTGATCCCAGATAAAAGGAGCTAAACCAAAAATCACAGAAAACAAAATAAGCAGCGAAACAGCAGTTGAAAAGTCTTTTGACTTAACAACCTGTCCTTCTTTTCTAGCCTGTTCCAGCTTTCTGGGGGTGGCGTCAAACTGCTTATCTTCATCACCCATTTGAGATAGTTCCTTTCCGAGTGACTACATTATAACATGGATAATAATGAAATTTTATAAATTTTCTATTCGACTATTTTGACACCTGAACTTGTCCCAAGACGTTCAGCTCCGGCTTCAAGCATTGCAATTGCGGTTTCTTTATCGCGAATTCCGCCTGAGGCTTTAACCTTAAGGCCTGACGGGGAAACAGTTTCATACATAAGTTTAACATCTTCGACTTTCGCACCGACCCCGTTTTTTACAAAACCTGTTGAAGTTTTAACAAAATCCGCGCCGGCTTTCACACACAATTCGCAGGCAAGTTTTATTTCTTCTTTTGTTAATAAATCTGTTTCCAATATAACTTTTAAATTCTTACCCTGACAAGCAGCTTTTATTCCACGAATTTCGTTAACAATAAAATCCTCTTCACGATCTTTTAACTTGGTAACATTTATTACCATATCAATTTCATCTGCGCCATCGCGAACTGCATTAATTGTTTCAAAAATCTTGGTCTCTGTAGTATTTGCACCAAGAGGAAAACCAATAACGGTAACAATTTTTACATCTGAATTTTTAAGATTTTCTTTTGCGAGGCTAACATAGCAAGGATTTATACAAACTCCCAAGAACTTATGTTCTTTAGCTTCTTCAAAAAGTTTAATCAAATCTCCTTTTCCGGCATCCTGTTTTAATAAAGTATGCTCAATGTGTTTATTTAAGTTTTCCATAACTAACCCCTTTCACAATTTCATTTATAAAATCCAAATTTTCATCAATATTATTAAAATGAAGCCTGTAAATACCTGTTTCAACTAAAGTTTTACATTGCTCTATATCTGAATTTACCCCTGCTACAACCGGAATATTTACCTCATTTTTTTTATTAAGTCAACATAAGCGAAAAACTTTTTATTATCTGAAAATTTTTCGGTAAAAATAACTGAAGCACCGGCATTTATTTTATTTTTAAGATTTCCAAGTGCAGATATATTTTCAATATTTTCTTTAATTCCGATAGACAGCGTGGATTTTTGATGAATAAAATCAACTAACGCGCAAGTATCCTTAAAATCAACAGAAGGTAAGCCTTCTGTTACTAAAATATTTTCTATCCCGAGGTTTTCAATCCTTGTAATATAATGTTCCACAAGCTCTTTAGACAAATTAGATATTGAAATATTTGGCAGAACATTCAATTCTAAATCCTGAACCATCTGTAAAAGTTCAATTGAAAGCCCTTGCATTTGATTATTATTACCGACAGACAGAGAAATTAAAACCGGATTATATTTTTTTAAAGCTCTTAATTTTTCAAAAAGTTCTGATGCATCACCATTTTCAGGCACAACAGCTTCAAAGGAAATCCTCGGAAAGTTCCCATTATTACCGCAATTATATGAATAAATTTCTCTTAAATCCATACAGAAATTATAACATAGATAACAATGTTTTAGGGAATGTTTTTCAATAAGTCATTAATATCAATACCAAAAAATTTTGAAATATCATAAACCAGAAAAATAGAAGGTGTTTGCAATCATCTTTCCAAAAAGCGTAAATGTTGTTACCAAATATTTCCAAGTCATCTCAATGGTCATCAAAAAAGTCGTCATTGCGAGCGCGAGCGAAGAAGGGGTTAACCGTAAAGGACTTATCTACTTATAAACCCTATCCACTCATCTATTTATAAACTTATTAACTATCTTATTGTAGTTTCTTTAAAGTTTTTCTTACCGCGAATTTTTACGATAAGATCTATTGCATTTTGCTTACCTCTGCAATACTTAAGTCTCAGCGGATAACGAGTACCGTCTTTCATTATTAAAACAGGGCTGTAATCATAATGTGAACTACTACGTTTACCGGACCTGTAATGATATGAACTACTGACTTCTATATCTACAATATCATATCTATTAATGCTTGGACTGTGAACCAGACGTCCAAAAAATCCGACTTTATACTGTTGACGACAATATTGACCGGTACACGAAAATATGTTGTATTCAACCAAAAATAAGAAAAAAATTCCTTCAAAAACCAGCCATAATAGTAAGAAAAAAATTACTGGATATGTTTTAACATCATCACTGGAATAAGTTCTCATACGCTATCCTTTACATTTTTAAATTGCTTTCGCCGCTTAAACGGGCTTTTAAGCGGGCTTCTGCTCTTGCAATAGCAGCTTCTGCACGTTTTGCATCCATTCTTGCTTCTGCATTTCGAAGGTTTTTACGCGCGCGTTCTAAAGCTTCACGAGCACGGGCTTCATCGATTTCTTCACCGGGTTCTGCAAGTGTTGTTAATATCAAACACTCCTCGTCTTTGAACTGTAAAATACCGCCCATCGTTGTAAATTTTTTAATTTCATCTCCGATATAAGCACGGGTTACTCCGATATCGAGCGCTGTCATAACAGGAATGTGACCTTTTAACAAACCAAATTCACCATCTATACCTTTTGTATAGACAGAATCAACTTCCTGTTCAAAAACAACTTTTTCTTGTGTAATAATTTTTAATTTCATTAGAAAACCCTCACCCTACCCTCTCCTACGGAGAGGGTGAATCATTATTCTTGAATACTTTTTGCCTTTTCTACAGCTTCTTCAATCGTTCCTACCATATAGAAAGCCTGTTCAGGAAGTTCATCATGCTTACCTTCAATAATTTCTTTAAATCCGCGGATTGTGTCTTCAATTTTAACGTATTTTCCTTGAATACCTGAGAATTGCTCAGCTACAAAGAACGGCTGAGATAAGAATTTCTGGATTTTTCTTGCGCGGTTAACAGTTTCTTTATCTTCTTCTGATAATTCATCCATACCCAAAATCGCAATAATATCCTGTAACTCTTTGTATTTTTGAAGAATTTCAAGAACTTTTCTTGTTACATTATAGTGTTCTTCACCGATAATATACGGATCTAACGCTCTTGAATTTGATTCAAGCGGATCTACTGCCGGATAAATACCCAAAGATGCAATATTTCTTGATAATACAGTAGAAGCATCAAGGTGAGAGAATGTTGTAGCAGGTGCCGGATCTGTAAGGTCATCTGCCGGTACATAAATCGCCTGAACTGATGTAATTGAGCCATCCTTAGTTGATGTAATTCTTTCCTGCAATTCACCCATTTCAGTTGCAAGTGTCGGCTGATAACCAACTGCAGAAGGTACACGGCCTAAAAGCGCTGAAACCTCAGAACCTGCTTGAGTGAATCTGAAAATATTATCAATAAATAACAAAACATCCTGTTTTGAATAATCTCTAAAATATTCAGCAGCAGTCAATGCAGATAAACCAACCCTCATTCTTGCTCCGGGCGGCTCATTCATCTGACCGTATATCAAACCTACTTTATCTAATACACCGCTTTCTTTGAACTCATTCCAAAGGTCGTTTCCTTCACGTGTTCTTTCCCCAACACCGCCAAATACAGAAACCCCGTTATGAGCCATAGCAATATTATGGATTAATTCCTGAATTAAAACAGTTTTACCAACACCTGCACCGCCAAACAAGCCAATCTTACCGCCTTTTTGATACGGCTGCAAAAGGTCAATCGCCTTAATCCCTGTTTCAAGAATTTCAATATCAGTGTTTTGTTCTACAAGTTTCGGGGACTCCCTGTGAATAGGTAAATACGTATCGGTTTCAATTTTACCTTCATTATCAACAGGCTCGCCGATTACATTTAAAATCCTGCCCAAAATTGCCTTCCCTACAGGAATTTTAATAGGTTCATTTGTATTCACAACTTTCATACCGCGTCTTAAACCGTCAGTTGAAGACATCGCAACAGTTCTAACCTTATTAGACCCGAGCATCTGCTGAACTTCTGCAACAACAGTTGTACCATCATCTTGTAAAATATTCAGCGCCGTATAAATTTCAGGAAGATTACCTGACTGAAACTCAACATCAATAACCGGTCCGATAACCTTTGTAATTATACCGTCAGTTGCAGTTAATGTTTCCATATTGCCCCCTCTTTTATTATATAAAATGTCTATTAATTTCTTCTTACCCAATAATTATACAACAAGAATATTTTTTATATAATACACCAAGGTTATAAAAATTAATAATTTCGAAAACTACTAGCAAAAAAGTTTTTTCTCATGTATTATATTGTGCATACTCAAAATTATGGAAAAGAATATGCAGCTAGTAATTGGAAAAGAATTAAATTCTAACGATAAAATCTACAAGCCGGATTTTAATTCCAAGTCAGGCAGAGAATTGTTAGCATTTTACCTTCAAACTAAGTTTAAACAGATATTTCTGTACGATAAAAAACAACAAAATCCTATAATAAACAACATTAACCCCGATTTTGTAAACAAATTTTCAAAACGTTTGATAAACAAACCAACAAAACGTCTTTTAATAGGTGTTACAGGTGAATCCGCATCAGGCAAATCCACAATCTGCCACGAAATTAAAAACGTAATTGAACAACTTTCCATGCCTGTCACAGTTTTGAGTACAGATAATTATTTCAATGATATTTCTGCTTTAATCAATAAATATGGTTCTTTTGATAATCTTAGAGATAACGGATATGACGTAGATGCGCCGACAAGTTTCCAGCTTGAAACTCTTCGTTCGGATCTGGAAGACCTTTCTGACGGGCTTGATATTAAAGCTCCAATGTATCTTCCTAATGGAACAGGTGTTTCCATGCCAAAAGCAATTGATGTACCTTCCCAAAAAATTATCGTTGTTGAAGG
Organism: uncultured Candidatus Melainabacteria bacterium; assembly: GCA_949398305.1. Classification (GTDB taxonomy): domain Bacteria; phylum Cyanobacteriota; class Vampirovibrionia; order Gastranaerophilales; family Gastranaerophilaceae; genus Zag111. The sequence goes on from CASLVD010000022.1 coordinate 9,625, forward strand.
TATTGCAACTATGTACGATGTCGTTAAAGATATTTTTGATATAAAAATCTACGTGGAAACAGAAAATGAATTGAGAAAAAGCCGTTTTATGAACCGCGCAGTTGAAGAAAGAAACCAGAGTGAAGAAAACGCACTTAAACACTGGAATTACATCGCTGACGCCGGAGAAAAATATGTTAAACCGTTCAGAAAAGAAGCAGATCTGGTAATCAACGGTAACTCTGATTTAAAATACTTTGCCCAAATGCTTGAATACATCCACGAAATTACTAATAATTTTCAGGGATAAAGAGAGTGAATAACCTTACGTTCTAAGCATTTTAATATCCACTCTGCAATAAATAAGAAAATTATTTAAACGGATATCCGTTTGGTATTTTCCATCCGTTTTCTCTGATTAAAGCCGCACAATACATTCCTGTACCGGTTTTTGAACAATCATTTTGTATTTCTTTTTTTGTTTTATTTGCGCCGTAAGGGATTATTGAATCAGCTTCTTCTACACGGTATAAGAAAAATACATCTTTCCCAAATTGATTTGGTCCTTGATAACTATTTATATCTATAATTATCGTTTTATCGTTATCAACCTCTACAGCACCTCCATCGTTAAGGAAATTAAAAGTATAAACAATTCCATCCATAGCAAGCATAGGTGTTCGCCCTCTATAATTTGCTCCGGCATAATTACCATAACTGCCATTCATACTTTTCCAGGTCGAACTGCCACCCGTTTTATATCCACAGTCTTTTACCGGATTACAAAGCTGCATAATCTTCATGTATGGTCTAAAGTATCGATCAATAAACTCCTTGTGCGGAAGAGTTTTATCCCAATTTTCCATTTGACCATTTTCATCTTCTGAAAGTCTAATAACTTGATTAAGCGAAGAAACAGCTTTTTCAAGCTTAGTTTCAACAACATGTTTTTGATGTGCGGTAATCAACCCGGGAATAGTAATTGCAGCAACAACGCCGATGATGCCGAGAGTTATTAAAACTTCAGCTAATGTAAAACCTGCTTTAGAAAATACTGGTGGCATAGCTACGTGCGTAGCACCTTCTGCTAAGGTGAAGGCGGGTTTTTGAAAGTTACATTTAAAAGGAGATAGCTGAAATGCGCCTAGATTTAAGCTATTAAGGTTACCCCCCCCCGTTTTTCTAATTTGTGATTGATTTTCATACGTTTCTCTCCTTTAAATTTTCAGTTGCGACAAGATTAATTATAATTTATTTTTTATAAGTTTTCAACTATTTTATACCCATTCTCAAAAACTATGCTATTATATAAATAAAGCAAAGAAAAATCTGGAGTGTATGTAATGGAATTAAAAAATTTAAGAAATGAAAACGAATTAGTAGATTTATTCTGCACATTGGCAGAAATCCCTTCACCTTCTTTAAAAGAAGAAAAAGTTATTGAAAAAATATGTGCCTATTGTAATGAAAACGGACTAAAATGCTGTACTGACGAGTACAAAAATATTTACATAAAAGTACCTGCAACAGATGAAACTAAAGAACCGGTTTTATTATCTTCACATATGGATGTTGTGGGAGATGATTCACCTGTATGTGCATATTTAGAAGGAGACTTAATCAAAGCTCAGGGCAGAACTCTTGGCGCAGACGATAAAGCAGGTGTTGCAAACGCTTTATATTTTGCAAAAGAACTTAGCAAAAGAACAGACTTGAAGCATGGCGGACTTGAAATCGTTTTCACAAGAGATGAAGAAAACGGCATGACAGGTATTAAGCATGTAGATTTTTCAAAAATCAATTCAAAATATGTACTTGTATTAGATAGCGATGCTTTAGGCCAGTGCCTGGTATCAGGTGCAAGCTATGTTCTTGCGGATTTAAAGGTAAACGCACCAAAAGGCGGACACTCAGGAAACGATATTGCAGATGAAACAAGAGAAAACGCCGCAAAACTTATTGCAGATATTATTACAGACATGCCGCAGGGTGTTTATTACAGTGAAGACGGTAAAGTCGTAACATCTTGTAACATTGGCGGAATAATTTCAGGCGATGTAAATGTTACAAATGTTATTAATACAGACGCGCATGCTACATATTCAATCAGAAGTTCAAGAAAAGATAAAGAACAGGAACTTATTGATTTAATGCAGGATGTTGTAGATTCCTTCAATGAAGAATACGAAGGTATTGCAAAAGCTGAAATTACCTTTACAGAAAAAATGCCTATGTTTGAAAAAAATGAAGATGAATATTTACCGATTCTTTTTGAAACAACAGCAAAAAAATTAGGTATTGAACCTGAAATTTCAAGCTTCCATGCCGGAGCAGAAACACACATTTATGCAAACAAAACCAATAAAAAAGGTGAAAAATTCTCACCATATCTTCTTGGACTTGCAACAGTTTGCAATATGCACTCAGCAAATGAATACCTGGATTATAAAACAATGCTCAAAGGTCAGGAACTTTTAAAAGCACTTTTTGAAGCTTATAACAACTAGAAAAAAGACCTCTCGTTTGAGAGGTCTTTTTTTATTCAGGTTCTTTTAAAATCTTTTCATACTTATCAAGCTTATCTAAAATATTTTGTACGTGTACATCATTTGCTTCTGAAATACATTCATCCGGAATACCTCTTTCATGAGCGGCTTTTACAACATTCATATCTGCTTTTGCCTGAACCGCTATTTTTAAAATTTCCGGCATATTCAATGCTGTCGGGTTTTCACTTGACAGGTTTTTGTAATAAGAATCCTCATAATCTTTATTCAATCTAAGTTTCCAGTTTATATCATTTTCTTCACCGGCAATATTATACGTTTTGTTTATACCAAAGAAATCTGCAAATGAAATCTGAATTTTCTTGCATGTCAAAAACAATTCCGCAAATTTTGCTTTTACTCTTAAAGAATCATTTTTATCAATTTCACGACAGAAGTTATCCCGATATTCAGCTCTTTTCGGATTTTGGTTTAAAAATCCTGCAAGGTAGAAAATATTCCAAGCATGATGATTTTTTACCCAGTCTTTTTTTATCATTTGATTTACAGGACTTGAATCGTGCGAACCTATTAGTCCCCAATCATCAGGATCTTGAGAATTTTCAGCTCTCATATATTCAAGCTGGGTTATCCCCGGAAGATGATTTTCATTGTGATAAATATGATTAAATACAGGAGTTGGAGTAACTAAATCCTCCCAAACAGGAGAATTTTTATCAATACCATGTTCTTCAAGTGCCGGAATAATAATTTTATTTATAACTTTTTTAAAATTACCGTCAGGATCAACCTCCGGAAGATTGGAGACATTATTTCCTTTGAATTTATTCATATCAAGTTTATCATCATTGTAAACGACTGAATTCTTATCATAAATATACGGGTCAATCAGCCCTAAAGCATGGTCAATTCTAACATTATCAAAATTATCCAAGGCATAATTAAGTTTCTGTTTCAAGAATTCTCCCGCAGGTCCTAAACTTCCATCATTATTAAATAATTTTTTAGGATCAAGTACAGGAAGTTTCCATAATTGAGGTCCGAATTTTCCTCCGTACGGACATCCCATTTCATAATCTTTCAGGAATACTTCCTGATTTGCCCACTCATCAGCTTTAGAAACACCTACAAGAAAATCACTTATATATTTAAAACCTAATTCTTTTCTTAATTTTGTATTATCTTTTATTTGTTTATCAAGAAGGAATTGACCAAATAAATAACAATTGTAATCTTCATTTTCTCTGGCAATTATCTTTTTGTAACGGTCAACAGCATTTTGATCATTAGATTTTAATAAATCGATAAGATTTTTATCTTCATCTTTCCATTTAGTAAAATCATCCGTACCATAATTGTCAGCAAGAATTTTAAACACAGCTTCATTTGATGCAACATTTTTATTTTGTAACTTGTACTGTTTAAATTCATCACGCAGAATAAATGCTGCAGGATCATGTTCTATTAAACTTTTGTGATAATTTTTATACGCAAGTTTTATTAAATATTTATAATTTGCAAAGGCTTCCGGAAAATCCGAATACGCATAATTTTCACCATTTTTTGAAGGTTTATTTAAAATATAATTAACAACATCTTTAGATAAAATTTTTGCATATTTATCTGTTGTAAGCTCTGTAAAATCTAAAAACAGATAGTTTCTTGTAGATACTGTAGATTTATACGGCGAAACATCTATGGCATTACGGATTACACCGACAGGACCAAGCTGGTTTGAATTAAAACCATGAAGAATTTCAAACGGAATCAATTGAGCCGCAGCTTTACCGTATGGAGAACCGACACCTATATCACGGGAAGCTTCAGGATAACATGTACCATGAATAATCATAGCTACATCCTGAGTACCCAGATAATCAAATGCCGGCTGAAGCGCATTTTGTCTGTAATCAACTTCTTCGTTAGGAGTTAACCGCCTTTGAAAAGACAATAAATTTGACCCGATACTTTTTACAAACATTTTATGTGATCCCTAATCTATACTGTTTTAATTTTATTATAAAAACAAAAATAAAAAATTTTGTTATATTTTTATTACATGTTTACATTAATTGTTATTTTATGTAAAATAATTTATAGTGTTTATTATGGAATTGGGGTAAAAATATGAAATATGAAAATGTGTTTTCCTTATTGGAAGAAATAACTATTCAATATGGTGAGAAAGTTTCTCTTGGGATGAAATCAAAATGGGGTTGGAATGAGTTTACTTATAAGGGTTTAGGGCTTTTATCAAGACGTCTTGCAAGCTATATTATAAACGACTTGCAAGTTGAAAAAGGTGAAAAACTTGCCATTCTTTCAGAATCAAAACCTGAATACGGAGCATGCGTTTTTGGTTCGGTTTTAGCAGGATTAACAACTGTTCCGCTGGATAATAAGTTAACAATATATGAACTTGATTCAATTCTTTCAAACTGCCAGCCATCAATATTATTATGTTCAAGTGCTAATATCGAAAGAGCAAAAGAACTTCAATCCAGAGTTCCGTCAATAAAACACATAATTCTTATGGATCCATCTGTTTATGAAGACATAAAAATACCAAGTCTTTTCTCTATTCCTGAAACATATAACGCCAAATGGAGACGCAGACCGTTAAGTTCAACCGCGTTTATCATCTACACATCAGGTACAACCGGTAACCCTAAAGGCGTTGAAATCTCATTTAAAAACATGCTTTCGCAAATGCATGATCTTAAAATCGCATTGAGAGAAATTTTACCACTGAACGAAGATATGAGAATGCTTTCAATCCTTCCGATGAATCATTTATTTGAGCTTACTGTAGGATTTTTCATATTCCTCCATCACGGTTATTCTATTTATTATACCCAGAGTCTAAAACCTAAAGACATTTTAGAAGTTATGACCGAAAAGAAAATCAAATTTATGATTACGGTTCCGGCATTTTTGAAACTTCTAAAATCTTCTATTGAGGCTGAAATCAGTAAAAAGCCTGCAATTATTAAAGCCATTTTCAATTTCAATTTAAAAATAGCAAGATTATTACCTGTTAACCTGAAAAAGAAATTATTCAAACCTGTGCATGACAAATTTGGCGGGGAATTCTTTGGCTGTATAACAGGCGGAGCACCGTTAGACCCTGTAGTTGGCGACTTTTTCAAAAATATCGGAATAAGAGTTTACCAAGGATACGGACTGTCAGAAGCAAGCCCTGTTGTTGCAGTTAACCGCGGTAAATATCAGGATATAAAATCAGTAGGACCAGTATTGAAATCATTTGAAACAAGAATTGACGAAAATACAGAAGAATTACTTTTACGCGGGCCATCAGTTATGAAAGGCTATTACAGCCGTGAGGATTTAACACAGGAAGTTATTGACTCAGACGGATGGCTGCATACCGGCGATATTGCAAAAATTGATAAGCATGGGTTAATTTATATTACAGGCAGAATCAAAAACATGATTGTTTTATCCGGCGGTAAAAAAGTATTTCCGGAAGAAATCGAATCTGTTCTTGAGCAAAGTACAAACTTTGCAGAAGTTTGTGTTTCCGGAATTAAAAAATCATTCGGAGAAAAAGACGGTTGTGAAGAAATTGCTGCAATAATTGTTCCGACAAAAGAGTATGCAGAAAATTTCAGCAGTTTTGAAAACCTTGAAGATGCAATAAAAAATGAAGTAAAATATCTTTCAAACCGTCTTGCACCATACAAAAGACCAATAAATATAATAGTGCGCACTGAAAATCTACCGAGAACAACAACACGTAAACTAAAAAGAAATGAAATAAAAAAAATATTATGTGATTGTGTCAAATAATATTTTTGATGTACAATGAAAATGTGAGTGAATAGTGTTACCAATAGTAACACTATTTACCCAGAAAACTAAAACAACAAAAGTAAGTAGTGTAACTATTGGTAACACTATTCACCCCCGGGATGTAGCGCAGCTTGGTAGCGCACTTCGTTCGGGACGAAGGGGCCGCAGGTTCAAATCCTGTCATCCCGACCATTTAAAGACTCGAATGAGTCTTTTTTATTGGCTGCCAGGATTACATCCTGAGCACGCAAACTGATAAAAAATTGTAATTTACCCCTTACCAATAATTTATTTTATAACCATCAATTATGATTTTGCCACTGCACGACCAGCCTGATTGATTTATAGTTTTATCACAATTATCATTAAGCGATTTACGGGTTGTGTATCTGTTTGACCACCAACCTCCATAAAATGGCACAAGTTGATTATTCTCGTTTATGTGAAAATAAAACAAATCATATCCCAAACGATTTGGTCCTGTCGGATTGCCATTAATATCAACCATTACAAGCCTTTTCGCACCATAATTACTAAATCCGATGCAGACCCCTCCGTTTGTTAATTCCAAAGAAGGATGTCCTGTTAGCGGGGATGTCATTCCGTAATCCATTTTATCTTGGTGCAAAAATCTATAACCTATTTCTGGATGTTGTTTTGGAAACCCGATTCTATTATTTTTATCAAAACAAAGAGAATCACGTCCGCCGTTTTTTACATCTGCGGTAGTGTATTTTCTGGCTGTTTGAAAATATTTAGACATAGTTTCCATAACTTCATCTCTATTTTGCCAATTATTGCCAAGAGAATACAAGTCGTAATCCTGTGAAGCTTTCAGGAATCCTTGCGACATAGTTGAATAAACTTTTTTAAATTGACTAATTGTTTTTCTTTTTTGATATTTTTGCATTAAAGAAGGCATTACCATCATTGATACAACACCAAAAATACCAAGGGTTATTAATACTTCTGCCAATGTAAACGCTTTAACTCTCATATTCTAATAGATCCTAACTTAAATTTTTAATTTATATATAAATTATTTGATTCGTATATTAATCAATTAATAATATATTTTATTATGAAAGTCAAGATTACTATAATGAATGTATGCAAATCAGAGAGAAAATAAAATCGCTTTTGGCACTAAAATGTGTAACAATAACAAAACTTGCCGAGCTTATGACAGAAAAAACCGGAGAAAAATACACGTTTCAGCGAATTTCACATAAACTAAGATTAAACAGGTTAACACTTGCTGAAGCATATATTATTGCTGATATTCTGGGGTACGATTTAGAATTTATTGAACGAAAATTCAACAAGTAGTGTAGCTATTTACCCGCAGGAAATATACTTCGATCAAGATAAAAGACCTTTGCACAAAAATTAAGTTAGAAAGTATTCTAGCTCTTTTTTAATATTTCCAAAATCTTTTCCGAATGCAAAACTTCACACTCCCTACGATTATTATTTGTATACTCCTTCCCACAAATGCAAAGTTTTCTTTCACAATCTATACGATTTTTTCCAACAAGAAATACACCATCATCTGATTCTATACACTCACAAGATTTATAATATGTAGTAATTTTTTCGCTTATGTTCCTGTATTTTTCGTCCTTACACGAAAAACCCAGTACCATAAGCTTACTTCCAAATCTTGAAAGATTTTTTAACAAAACATCTTCATCAATATCAAAAAATTCAGAATAATTTGTTATAACAACAGCATCAGACTCAAATCTTTCCTGTGCAAAGCTGTCATATAACGCGCGGTAATGGTACTCTTGCGGAATTTCCTCATCTTGAACCATTGGGTATAACACCGCGGTAGAAATTTCTGCCCTTCCATTTCGATATATATAATTATAAAACTCATCACATAATGAATAGTCTTCAATATACACAAACTTTTTGGCATTATTTCCAGATGCCGCAGCATAATCAACCGAGTTTTTACCTGCTATAAAGGAAGTATAGATGGCATTTTGGAACAAAATGCCATCTAGTGTATATACACTAGCAAAATTTTTAGGTTCATATACTTTTCTAACAAAATTTTTCTTATAACTTTCTAAAATTCTTTCTAATAAGACGTATGCTTGTTTATAAAATCCAAACGAATATAAAAGCTTACAGACTAAAGATTTCAATTCCAGACAGGCAAAGCGCCATACCGGAATCATTTTTGAAAGCGCAGAAGTTTTAATACGGTTCAGGTAATAGTGTTTAAGGTATTTTCTTTGAATAATTTTAGATAATTCAAAAGCACTAAAACATATTTTGAAACACCCGCGAACCTGTGTTTTTACATTTTTCGGGGTCATTTCAAACGCTCCGAAATCATACAAAATCCATTTCCCGTTATGATATGTATAATTATGCGGCAATAAATCAAATGAATAAACCCCGCAATCAGCCATTTTTATTGCAGTATTAAGAGCAATTTCAGTTACATCATATGCCATCGATTCTGTGTATTCTCCGGAATGAATAATCGGAGAAATAAATTCATGTTCCAAAAGATTTTCTTCTTCTGAAAAAACTTTTGTTCCTACAACTCCGCCACCTAATTTATTTTGCGAAACCTCAATTATTTTTTTAGCATCATCAATATTATCAACATATCGAAAAACTCTGTTTCCACATATTTTAACTTTATTTGAGCCTGCAATTATTTTTTCTTTTTCTTCTAAGACCATAACACAATTATTATATAGCAAATAGTATTATTCATGCTAAAATGATTTTTAAGATGAAAAAGATTTTACTGACATTTATAGGGATGTTATTAATTCAGTCTGTATCTTTAGGGATAGAAGATGTAAAAAAAGTTTACCTTCAAGAAGCCATTACAGCAGCTGTTGAAAATAATATTGATCTTCAAGCCGCAAAACTTGAAATAGATATTGCAAAAAATAATATCAAAGCTGCGAACAGACTTCAAAATCCTTCACTTGAAGCTTTTTATTTTGTTGGTGCATCAGGCTGGAGTGAACCCCGACAGCTTGGTATAAGCCAAACAGTAGAAGTTGCAAAGCGCCATGCCAGAAAAAATCTTGCGAAATCAAACTATAAACTTGTTGAAAAAAATGTTAACTATACTAAATTTGACTTAAAAATGGATGTAAGAGAAGCATACATAAATCTTGTTGCAACAAAATCCGTTTTAGAAACCCTAAAACAGCAAAAAACTCTTCAGGAAGAACTTTTACAAATAGCACGTCAAAGAGTTAAGGCAGGAAATGTTCCGGAGATTGATGTAATTCAAGCTGAAATTGCATTAAATCAAATGATTACTCAGGTAAACAGTGCTGCCGCAAACGTTAAAAGTTCACTATCAGATTTTAATAAAATCATAAACAACCCACAAAATGTTATTTATGACAGTATGGATAACATTTTTTCAGAAGAAAATAACTTTGAAGAAATGCTTACTCCTCCGCCGACAAAAACATTTCCCCAGATTTCACAAATAATGCAAAAAGTTTTAGAAAATAGATATGACATTCAAATCGCAAAACAAGAAGTTGATGTTGCAGAAAAAAACTTAACAGTAATCGCGCGTCAAAAAATCCCTGATATTGCATTAAACAGCGGTTTTGCATACCAAAATGCAAACCACACCGAAGATGGCAGATTTAATGGCGGAGCATATATTGGTGCAAGCCTTGTAAATATTCCATTATTTTACAATTATTCACCGGAGATTCAAAATGCAGCGTTAAAACTTCAACAAGCAGAACTTAAATACGAATCTGCAAAAAATAAAGCCGAAAAAGATGTTACATCTGCATATGACAAATTCCTCATCGCAGCAGAAAATTTAAATTATTATGAATCAAAAATTCTGACAAGTTCAGAAGAACTAATTGAAATTTCAAAAAAAGCCTACGAAACCGGGAAATCAGATATTACCTCACTTATTGTTATGAAACAATCTTATAAATCAATAATTGTAGGTTATACATACGCACTTGCAGAATATTACAACAGTTGGACAAATTTTCTGCGTGAAGTTAACGACGAAAATTTCACTTTATAAAAAAACGGGGAAAAATTCCCCGTTTTTTTTTATTATGTATTAGAACTCAAATTCTTGTTGTGTCATTATTTCATATTCTTCAACAGTAACTGTATTTGGAGCTTGAGCAATATCTTCTAATCCTCTTGCTAATAATTTTGGTTGTTGTTTTACAAGTTTAGGATCTGCAATAGCAATATCACGACCTTTTTGAACTGCAATTGTCGAAATTGTAGTTTCAGTCGGAGAACCTTCTGCATTAGACGTTTCCTGAATAGAGTAACTTGCCCAATCTTCAGGAAGCTCATCTATTGTAGTATAATCCTTATCTAAACCGATACGTTTATCAATTTCATTTTCTAAGATATTACGTACATATTCTTTTTGAGATTCAAAGTGGTTTGGAATAACAATTTTCTTACCGATAACTTCTTCAGGATCACGACCTTCAAATTTGGTAAATAATCTTGCTGCTTCATGAAGATGACCTATTTCCATAGCAAGGAATTCTTCCCAAACAGGCTTCATCATTTCATCTACTTCATCAGCATAGCAGGTATAATAGTTACAAACTTCTGTAAATTCATGAAGTAAAAGTTTTTCATATAATGATTCTGTTGGATCTGCAAGAGATTCATACATATTTACGTGTTCTTCTTCTACGTCTTTAATTTCGGCATAAGTACATCTTAAGGTTTCGTTGCCATATTGCATACCGTGTTCTGCATAGTAATTGTGAGTTTGTTGTTCTGCAGCAACAAGTGTCATAATATTTACTTTTGTTTGCGGCTCAGCGGTTTCCTTATCATAAGGACGGCGAAGTCTTAATATATTACAGTTATGATGGTTTTGAGTCGGACGGCTTAATATAACATCTGTTTGAGCCTGAATAATTTCATTAGGATTAATTCCGTGTTCCATATAAGCCCATTGACTGTATCTGTATAAGTGATCAAAGTCCTCTAACAAACCGAAATTAAAAGTTTCTCTGACATATTCATCAGGTTCATTTTGTGCCATCCAAGCAGTTAAATCAACTGCAACCTGTTCATAACCTAAGGTTGTTTCCAATACAGACTGATCTGCAGGTGACATCCAGTTAATTGTTGTCTGCTGCGAATCTTCAAACTTTTTGGTCATTGCCAAAAATTCTTTAGTTTCATCATCTGAACAAAATCTAGAAAAAGCATGTTTAAAATTCCAAGCTTCCACCTCGATACCGTTCATTAAAATTTGGCGTGTTCTGCTGTAACAATCTACATCATATTTATTAAATTTACGTTTTGCGATATCTTTCCATGTTCTTAACTGTTTATCCAAAGGAATCCCTTTTTCTTTTAACGGATTAAATGACATAATATCTCCTTTCTTTGTACATTTAATTTAATGTTCAAACAATAGGATTTTTAATCCGTAAAAGTGGCTAAGCCTTTAACAAAAGTTCTTTTCTCCAGGTATACAAAAAATATACCGATAATATTAAATACACAGCCCACATCAAAATCGTAGCAAAACAATTTGAACCATTAATATAAGCTTCTATCCACATAAAAGTTGATAATCCGTTAACAAAAAACCATACATACCACTGTTCTATACAACGCTTTACGGTCAAAATCAATCCGACAACAGAACATACTGAGGTTACAGCATCAATTATAGGGTTTTGGTCGTTAAGTTTCCATAAAATAACATACATTATTGCTGAAAAAATCACACAAATAGATAAATACATCCACCTTTGCTTATTAGAAAGTTTTGTTTTAACAATTTCTTGTGTGTCTTTTTTTAAGTGTTGCTTCCACTTAAATATCCCAAATATTTGCATCGGGAAATAATACAGCAAATACAATGCCAAATTCCCGAACAAATGATTTTTAAAGGAAATAAACGCATAACATAAAGTTCCGCATAATCCGAAAAAATAACAGGAAATTTTACCTTTCCCGGCTAGAATCGAATAACTTATTCCGCAAACCGCAGAAACAAGTGCGACTTTATTATCTTTCAAATAAATCGAAATTAATATAATAACTAAAATACCTAAAGGGAACAAAATCCTTTCAATCCGCCCCCAGCCTTCTAACTCTTTTTTAATAAATTCACTAATACCCATTAAAGTTATTTTAGCATAAAACTTTTATGTATAATAGAGTAGTAATGAGTATTCAAAAATTAGGGATAACAAGTACAAATTTATCAACAAGGATTTTAAAAAATAAAACCCTGTTAAAAAGTCTTGAAAAAATTTCAGACCACGGAACCTCCTTCAGTGCAACGACCTCTCTTGTACTATCTTTAGGACTTAGACCTCTTGCAATATTTTCGACTCCAGATACCGAAAAAGAAAATAAGCAATATGCAGCCTCTAATTCTATAAGTTCAGGACTGGTAAAATACGCTCTTGTTGAATCCATTGCTCTGCCTGTTGAATACGCAATAAAAAATATTGATAAAAACCCAAACAAATACCTGAATCAATCAACAATAAAAAATCTATCCGAAAATTCAAAAGAACTAATAAATTCCAAAAGCTACAAACTCATAACCCAGGTATTAAAACTCAGCACCGGATTTTTAACAGCAATACCAAAATCAATTCTTACCGTTGCACTCATTCCTATTATAATGGACAAAGTTTTATTTAGAGGCAAAAAACAGCCCCTGCAAACAACTCAGAATCCAACTATTGTTACAACAGGACAAAAACCGCCGTTTACCGGAAGAATTACCGACAAGATTTCGAAAGGTTTAAGCAAAATAATTGATAATAACCACATTCAAAACCTTGCAAAAAAATACGAACACAAAGATAAAGATATCCCCAAACACATAACTGCCGGAACTGATATTTTATTAACAGGTGCAGCGGTTTATCAAACAAATAAAAGTGAAAAGATTAAAGAAACCCGCAAAAAAGCACTAATCTACAACAACATAATTTCAACAGCCATAACTCTTTTCGGCGGTTATGCAATAGATAATGTTATAAAAAATAAATCAAGTAAATTCATAGAAAAATTTAAACAAATAAATGCCGCAGATCCAAAATTATATAAATACATCGAAGGAATAAATATTCTTCGTCCGGCATTAATTTTTGCAACAATTTATTACGGAATCCTTCCGATAATTTCAACTTATACAGCTGAAAAAATAGATAAATTTATAAAAAGACACCAAAAAAGCAATTAATTTTGTTTATTTGTTTTTAATAAATTATGAAGGTAGATTTTCTAAGACCAATAATATCACGCACAGCTGCCAGAAATGAAGCTGAAAAAGTTTGCCGCCTGCTTACCTCAGAATTTTCGGCGATCTCTTCAACAAAAATTTCAGAATTTACAGCTGCCAAAACAGACAGAAGATATTTTGATTTTGCAAGAGAAATAACCAAACGCCTTGAAACACTTGTCAGAAATCCTAGTTGGAATAATATGCACCGACAGGGAAATGATGAAGTAGATTTTTACAAAACTCTCGTTGAAACAGTAAAAAAACACCGTATTGCAAACTGCAGTGATATGTCTAAACTATGTTCATTAATTGCAAACATAAACGGAATTCCAACTAAAAAAGCTCAAATGTTCACTTCAATAAATGGAGCAATGGGTTCTCCAATAGATCACGCAATACAAATTCTCCCAATAAACGGACAAAAAGTCGGCATGACGCAGCTAAGTAAAATGAAAGATTTACTAATTATTGACCCTTGGCTCGGTTTTGCAGACTTCGCACCGAAATACGAACGGAAAATTATCGCAGACTACTTTAAATTTTTCGGACTAAAAGAAGATAAAACAAGTGTTTATTTAAACCCGTTTTGTTTTCATGAACCAAAAATCAGTGAAAAAGTTATCAATTATTTCCGCGAAAACTTCCCGCAATTTATAATAAAATAAATGGTTAATATATTATAGCAGGTTTTGCTTTCAACCAAACAAGCCTATTGAACACCTTAGCCGATAAGGGGAATCGAACCCCTGACCTGCTGATTACGAATCAGCTGCTCTACCATCTGAGCTATATCGGCAACAGGTTAAACTTCAAGATTAGAAATAAATACAACTACAGCAATTATCTTAAATGAAATAATTATACCTGTAATTGCAAGTATTAACCACAAACGAACCCAATTTTGCTGTGATTCATTAAATTGTTCAACACTTTCCCAGTTCTTAGAATTCCATCCCCATTTGTTTCCTGCAATTCCAAACCATATTGAAACCGCTAAAGGACCTATTACAGGAATTAAACAAGCAGGAAAATAAACTAAAGTAATATATTTTTTATGCCATATTCCCCAAATCCAGTTAAACAAAAATGCACCCCAGTTGAAATGTTTTAATTCATCCGGTAAATTTTCAGCATCCTTATTAACCCATTCACCGCAATGCTGACATTTTTTCGCATCAGCTGAAATTTCGCCATTGCAAAACGGACATAAAATATTTTCCATATAAAAAGCTCCTTCAATTCTTTTTTCTTTAAAGATATAATTTCCAATGTTAGTTGTCAATAAGTTTAAAATTTTACAGAATTATAAAATTTATACATTAAAACCGTTAATTCTTTATTAGATTTCATTGC
>CASLVD010000023.1 GCA_949398305.1 uncultured Candidatus Melainabacteria bacterium
GGAGGCGGTCATGAAAAAGCATCAGGTTTTTGCGTTCCTGTAGCTAAAAAGCCGGAATATACAATCTCCAACATCTTAAAAGAAATGGAAAGGTTTATTGAGTAAAATAAAAAAAATAAGTCTAAACATAAATAATTATCCCCCGGGCAGGTAATATTCATTCTATAAAAAATTTTCTAATATAGAATTTGTCAATTATGTTTAGTATAGATTTCACATTAATTACTTTGCTTATATCAGGAATTACAATACTTTTGTACTTCCGTAATATAAACCTCTCCAATAAAATAAAAAATGAGCAAGAAGCAGAAAAGCAAAAACAATCTTTTCTGGCAACTCTTGTGCACGATCTTAAAACTCCGACAAACGCCCAGATTAATACATTAAAGCTGTTAAAAAGCGGGACATTCGGTCAATTAACAACCGAACAGTATCATATGATTGAATTAACACACGATTCCTGCCGTTATATGTCTGATTTGATAAGCACAATTATGGAAACCTACAATTGTGATTACGGCAATGTTCATCTGCAAAAAAGTGAATTTGATATATCCGAATTAATAATTGAATTATGTGAAAGTGTAAAAACACTTGCAATGTATAACCATCAGCAAATAAAATTTACAATGAATCAAAGCTGCACAATATATGCAGACAAATTACAGATAAAAAGAGTTTTGCAAAATTTGTTATCAAATGCTATAACTTACGGATTCAAAAATACAACAATAGAAATTATTTTAAAAACAAATAAAAACAGCATTGAAATTTCTGTAAAAAATATAAGCAAACAAATTCCGCAAAACGAATTAGCAACAATTTTTGATAAATTTAAAAAAACTAATTTTTCTAACTTTAATAAAGCCGGTACCGGATTGGGATTATATTTATCAAAACAGATTGTAAACCTTCATAACGGTAAAATTTACGCAGAAAGTTTGGATGATGGAACATGTATTTTCGGTTTTCGAATACCTGCTGCGACAAAAATAAATGATAATAAATTTTGCTATACAACTCCTTGAGCTTTCATTGCTTTAGCGAGTTTTCTAAACGCAGCAATATTAGCTCCTGCTACATAGTTTCCACAACAGCCGTAAGTATCGGAAGCTTCTTTACAAGCATTGAAAATATTTACCATAATCCTGTCAAGTTTTTCTTCAACTTCTTCAAATGTATAATAGAATCTCATACTGTTTTGGCTCATTTCAATAGCTGATGTTGCAACTCCGCCTGCATTTGCAGCTTTTGCCGGAGCAACAAGAACACCATGTTCAAGTAAATAATTTGTCGCTTCAATTGTACAAGGCATATTTGCACCTTCCCCTACTGCAATTACACCGTTTTCAACAAGCGCTTTTGCTGAATTCAGCGTTAATTCGTTTTGAGTAGCACAAGGTAATGCGATATCTGTTTTTATCTTCCAAACAGGAGAATCTTCATCTGTTCGTTCAATATATTGAGCATGCGGATGAGTTTTTAAATATTCGCTGATTCTGCCGCGTTCAACTTCTTTAATTTGTTTAATAAGTTCTAAATCAATTCCGTTTTCATCATAAACACAACCGTTAGAATCACTCATTGCAACAACTTTCGCGCCATACGCAAAAGCCTTCTGGCAAGCATATATTGCAACATTACCGGAGCCTGAAATAGTAACCGTTTTACCTTCTAAAGAGTTACCATGAGCTTTTAACATTTCTCTCATAAAGAAAATCAAGCCGTAACCTGTAGCTTCAGTTCTTGCCAGAGAACCTCCGTAGCAAACATCTTTTCCGGTTAAAACTCCGCCTTCATATGCATTCTTAATTCTTTTATACTGACCAAATAAATAACCGATTTCACGGCTGCCTACACCGATATCACCAGCAGGAACATCAACATCCTGCCCAATGTGACGATAAAGTTCGGTCATAAAACTTTGGCAAAAACGCATAATTTCATTGTCGGATTTTCCTTTAGGGTCAAAATCACTTCCGCCTTTAGCACCGCCTATCGGAAGCCCTGTTAAAGCGTTTTTGAAAATTTGTTCAAAACCTAAAAATTTCATAATACTCTGGTTTACACTCGGATGGAATCTCAAACCGCCTTTATACGGGCCGATAAGAGAACTGAATTGAACTCTGTAACCGCGGTTTACAACAACTTTCCCTTCATCATTTACCCATGGAACTCTAAATGATACAATTCTTTCCGGTTCAATCATCCTTTCTAAAAGTGCGATTTTTTCATACTCCGGATGAGCATCAACAACCGGCTTAATCGTTGCCAGCACTTCTTCTACCGCCTGCAAAAATTCAGGTTCATTAGAATTTTTTCTATTTGTAGCTTCAATAACATTTTCCAAGTATAAACTCATATATTTAATCCTTATTTCCTTAATTCACGATTTTTCTTTATAATACCACAAGAAAATAGTAATGAGTTTACATAAAAAAATCAACCGTTATAATATAATAAAGTTTACAAATGGAAGGATAAAAGATTGAGTTTCAAACCAAACACTAAACAGCAGGAATGTATTGATAATATTAATGGTAAATACCTTGTACTGGCTGGCCCCGGAACAGGTAAAACTTTTACGATAATCGAACGTATAAAATCAATGTTGGAACGCAATATCGCACCCGATAAAATTCTTTGTCTTACATTTACAGAAGCTGCTGCAAATGAAATGAAATCAAGACTTGATAAAAAGTTAAACAAACTTGATTCAGGTGTAAATATTTATACCTATCACGGATTTTGTAATGAAATAATCAACGAAAATTCAACAGAGTTTGAACTCCCGCAAGATTACAAAATAATAACCGAAGCCGTTTCAAGAACCTTCCTGAAAGAATGTATTGATGAACTTAACCCTAAAGCTTACCGCACAACAAAAAATGACCCATATTTTTATATAAAAGAAATTTCCGAGCAGATTAAAGAAATCAAAAAAAACAGACTTACAAAAGAAAAATTTTTCGAAAACATCGAAAAAAATCCCGATTGGAAACCTCAACTGGAAAATCTGAAACATAAACTTGATGAAAAAAATAAAAAAGGCGATACAAGAACCAAAACCCTTATTGATGATATCGCTAAACAAGAAAAGAAAATCTCAAAAATCGAAGAGTTATGGGAATTTTACGAACTTTATAAATCAAAAATGGAAGCCGCTCACTACCTTGATTTTGACGATATGATCTGCTTTGTCCTTGATAAATTTGAAAACGAAGCAGGATTTTTATCAAAAATTGCAAACCAATACGAGTACCTGCTGGTTGATGAATATCAAGACACAAATAAATCCCAAAACGAAATTGTATTTAACCTTACAAAAGCTCTGGAAAGCGAAAATGTTTTTGTCGTAGGAGATGATGACCAGATAATTTACTCCTTCCAGGGTGCAAAACTTGATACAATCGAAAAATTTTTGAAAGAATTTCCTGAGACAAAAGTAATTTGCCTGACAGAAAATATGCGCTCAACCCAATCAATTCTTGATGCGGCACGTCAAATTGCTAAACAGGACTCAAATTCACTTGAATCAAATCCTGAATTTGCACAATATAATATTACAAAAAATTTAATCGCAAAAAATGAAAAAATCTCTGTGAATGATAAAAAAGTACGCTGCTACAAATACGCAGATATTTTACAAGAATACAACGAAATAGTAAACGAAATTGAAACCCTTATAAATTCTGACAAATGTCCTGTAAATGATATGGGAGAAAAAGACCTTTCCCAAATTGCAATCCTAACCAAAAATAACTCAGAACTTTCGACATTTGCAGAGATTCTAAAAGAGCACAATATACCATCCGAGCTTAAAGAAGGAAAAAACATTTTTGAAATCAAATCCTCAACAGTATTGTACTATTATCTTCAAACAATTGTAAACCCTGAACTCCACAGCGATAAATTATTTAAACTTCTTCTATCGCAGCCGTTTAACCTTGTGCCAAAAGATTTCGAGATAATTTATAATAAATATTCGCAGTATAAATCACTTGTTGATACAATAAAATCAATAAACCTTGAAACATTCTCCCAGCCGGAAAAAATTTCAAACTTTATTGATACATTTGATTATCTGACAAATTTCAAAACTAACGAAACCCTGAAAAATATAATTCTTGAAACCGGTACAAAAACCGGAATTTTCGATTACTATCTGAACTCTGAAATAAATAAATGCGAAAATATTGCAGGATTAAAAAAACTTGTTGATGAAGCCGTTGATTTTTCACAGGTTCATAAAAGGATTACTCTTGAAGATTTTGTTGAATATCTTGATATGACATTAAAAGAAGATATTCAAATTAAAACAGATAAAGCACCGATTCCGATGAATGCTGTCCAGTTATCGACTTACCATTCAGCAAAAGGACGTGAATTTGAATACGTTTATATGCCAACCCTTATTCGAGACAACTGGGAAAGTGACAGAAGTTCACTTAAACCAACCATCCCTGTTGATATTTCCGAATACAAAACAGATGATGAACTAAAATCTTTAAAACGCTCTGATAAAATCAAACTTATGTATGTCGGTATGACACGTGCAAAACATACACTACGCCTGTCATATACAAGCAATGTCGGAACATCGGCAAAAACTCCGACCGAGTTTATTATAAATATTCAAGATATGTTTGAAAAAGAATCCGAACCTTTTACATATGATATGAATTCCTTCTGGCAGGAAAGAACAAAATCTCTTCTAAAACGTGATTATGACTACAATAGAGACTTTTGTACAATGGTTGATACAAGAATCCTTGGCAAAGCTTTTTCTCCAAGCTCAATAAACACATACCTGAACTGCCCGCGCCAGTATTTGTATGAATACGTTCTGGGATTAAGAGCAAAAAACGGAAATCCTGATTCTATGAGCTACGGTTCAGCCATTCACAGAGCACTGGAATTCGCAGTAAAAACTGCAATGGAAAAAGATAATTACCCGACAGAAACAGAGATTATAAACGAATTCAAAAATGAGTTAAAAAATCTTCCGTTATCAAGCTATGAACAAAGAGAAATTTTACAAACACGCGGGGAAAAAGCATTACAAGAATACTATCCGCAAATATGTAATACGCCTATTTCTATGCTGCACTCAGTAGAACAACCTGTAAAATTTGAAATGGACGGGGTGAAATTTTACGGAATAATAGACCGCGTTGATAAAAATTCCGATGGTACATATACCATTTACGATTACAAAACAGGCAACGCAAAAACAAGCAGAAACATTTGCCCTGACGGCGAATACGAACATTATTACAATCAAATAGGACTATACAAATATTATTTTGAAAAATCTACAGGACACAAAATAAAAGAAACAACTTTTATTTTCCCTGAAGACTATACAAAAAATCTAACACTGAATCTTACAGATGAAGATTGTCAGGAAATTGAAAATAAATTCAAAACTGCAATATCAAATATTAAATCCTACAAATTTGAACCGACTTACAAAAAAGATGCGTGCAAATATTGCCAGTATAAAGATTTTTGTAATATGGAAGTTGTATAAAACAAGGGGTGCCTGCGGCACCCCTTGTTTAAAATCCTATTTTCTTATCTTGTAATTGCTCTTATTGCATTAAATGACTTATCCCAGCCGTTTGAATCTTTAGCGTTTTTGTATTTTTCAAGTTTTGCAAGACGTTTTGCTTTTAATTTTTCCTGCTTTTTGTTAAATGCAGCTAACTTTTTAGGATTAGAATTTCTCTCTTTTACAATAGGTTCTGCATAAAGCATAAATTTTTTATATGAATCAGTATTATAACCTAACTTAGCCTTATCCGGATAAGTATATGTGATGTAATCATAGATATACATTGTTCTTTTGTCACCTGAAGGGTGAGTGGATGTAAAATCTTTATAACATCCGCCGATCTTAAACAATACAGACACCATCGCAAGCGGGTTATAACCGGCTTTTGTCATCAAATCAACACCTGTAATATCAGCTTCGTATTCCTCACTTCTTGACATTTTTAGCATTGTTAGATTATTAGCAGTGTTCATGCCGGCTTTTAGTCTGTAATCAATATTCGCATTATAAATGGCAGTTGATGTAACAGTATTTACGACATTTTGTTTTGCAACGTGATTGTTTACAATATGCCCGATTTCGTGAGCAATAACACCTGCAAGTTCTGCATCATTATTTACAAATTTCAAAAGTCCTGTATAAACATAAATTTGTTTATCTGCATTTGCAAAAGCATTAACTTCATCAGTTTCAATTACTTTAAACTCTATCTTATTAGGTAAATTACTTTTTGCCAGAAGCGCTTTACCAATATTATTAACTCTGGTAACATTTGCCTTGGCTGTCCAATCAGTTGCCGCATTAGCACTAAGCTGAATACCTAATAAAAAAGCAATAAATAATCCAAAAATCTTTTTCATAAACTTACTCCATTAACTAATTCCTAGAATATTATATAACAAAATTCTAAGCAAATTTTATTTTTAGAAGTTTTATATGTTATAATAGCACTTAAAGGTAATTTTATGCATACTAAACCTGTTGAACCTAATATAAGTTTTGAAAAAAGAATAAAATTATCAAATAAAAATCAATTTGATTTTCCAAAGAAATCAGAACTATTAAACGCGACAACGCCCATTGATTTCTTCTTTGAAGATAATAGTGTAGAAAAAGTTTTAAGCGATTTTAAAACTCAATTAAACCTCAAACGTGCATCAACAAAAAATCCTATAATCCATTCTCTAATTCATTATGTATATCAAGTAAATAACTTTTTCAGGACATTGTCATCAGCAGGTTATTTACTGTTAAATTCCGGAAATTATAATAAAACTTTAAAAACATTCGGTTCTCTTAAACCTGAAAGTATTGCATATATTGATGAATGGGCAAAAATCGGGAATTCCTGCCATAACAAAACTGTCAACATAAACCTCGAAGACAGAATTTTGGAAAATCTCGTTCGCCAACGACAAAATTATATATTTATGATGAATCACAGTGATATTATCAAAGACAAATACATATATGCCTTGCTTAATTCGTTCTTAAATTACGGCTATTCAGCCAATAATTTGCAAAAAGAATGTCCGCGCCCACAAATTATTGTAAGTAAAAATGTTTTTAAAATTGCAGGAGAGTCACTAAGGAATTTATATCGCAGTCTAGGACTTATCCCAATTGATCCTAAAATACATAAAGATACAGCTTTGGAAAACCTTTCAACAGTGAAAGGTCTTGCTGATAGATTTAACGAAGGAAAAATAAACCTCTTTATATTTCCGGAAGGCATAAATTCTATTTTTAAAAATAAAACACTAAAAGATAAATTCCAGCTTAAAAGTGTAAAATTAATAGAAAGTCTTTTAAATAAATCCGAAAAAATTCATATAATTCCGGTTGGTATCTCCTACGACAAAGTTCCAAATAGTATTGGTAATGTCAATCTCGGTTCTCCAATAACTTTAAAATATGGGGAAAAATCAATTCAATATACAAGCGGGAATAATATTTCAGAAATCGGCATTCTTGGTAAAAAAGATACCCGTCTCCGCCTTCAAACTCTCCTATCTGATATTCTTCAGGAAAATGTTGAAAAAAGTAAAAATTTACCGGATTAAAAAAATAAGCAGCATTGAAGCATCATCTTTCAAGATTAAAAGGCTCTGAAGATTTTTCCTGTTAATGCTAATTTTTAATTATGTAAAATTTTTATGCTACAATTCCTATTACAAGGCTGGATAAAATATCTAAAATTACAAGGTTTTAGAATTTGATGATATATTACATATTGTCAAAATATAAGGAAGTTGGAAATGAATAAGAAGAAATTTATTGTTAGTTTATTATTGTCTGCAACTTTATTAAGTGTAACTTCAATGCCTTCTTATGCTGGACTCGGAGAATTGTTGGCAGAGCATATTGTAGAACATTTTATAGAAGACTTTGGGCTGGATATTTTAGATATGTTTGTCAGTGCAGGACTTGTTGAACTTGAACCTTATCAAGGTGCATATGCAAACAAGATAATGAACCAACTGGATTATAAACTGCATGACTCCTCTCTTCTTGTGCTTCCAATAATTGATACTACAAATACATCTTTTGGCGGAGTTTCCTCCTCAAGAGACTTTTTTAATGTAATGGGCAGGGCTACGGTTGTTAATTATTCAAATTTAAAAGTTAATCCGAATACTTCACAAGATATTACATTAAGAAAAAGTGATGTTAAAGGTGATATTGCTTACAAAGGTATGAACGCAGGTTTTATTAATTTTGGCGATATTGATTTGAATGGCGGAACTATCAACCTAACAGGATATGACGGGACTTCAACTTTATCAAGAACTACAAACGGAAAACTAAATCTTAACGATTTATCAACACTTACTTATGAAAATATATTCAATGTGTTGGATTACAACTCTACTTACCCTACTAAAGAGCACTATATTTCCTATTTTATAAATTCAAATCAGACTCAAGTTGATGCGGTATCACCAACCCCGACAAAAGGCATAATTAACGACAATGTTTCAGTAAAAGGCGGCGCTATCTTTATAAATGCATTTGATGCAGATATTGACAGAGATGACTATCGCCCTTCTGTTCATTATCTTGAGACAGAAGGAAGCGGAAATGTTATTTATAATTCAGGGGACATGAGTTTAGTTAGAGTCAACGGGCAAGATTCTGTTTTAATAAATGATAAAAGTCATATTACAGATCAGGCAGGAAAAGAATTACCTGAAAATAAACAAACAGCAGGATATATATTGCAGCTTTCAGCAGGTGACGGGTTTACGACATTAAATAACGAAGGGGCATTAATTGATATCTATATAGCTAATGATGACAGTAACAAACCTATTCTTTATAATAAAGGTACTGTTAACTATATTGATAAAAACTATGGTATTATTGACGGTCTTAATATCGGAAAAATTGATTTCAGACCTAAAAATTATATTAGTGCTGATAAAGGCAATAATTATGGAACAATTAAAAATAGCTTGTTTAATGTTACCGGTCAATTATCATTTTATAACTATGGAGAATTTTCAAACGATAATCAACAATCTTCAATAGTTTTAAACACAGATGCCAGATTCCATAATGAAAATAATGGTGGAATTATTAAAAATTACCTGATAAATAATAACAGTTTAGCATATTTCTATAATAACGGTGAAATATTTCGGTCGAATATAGATAATGACGGAACCATCTACAACGGAGACAAAGACCATACAACAGATGCTTGGGGACAGATACGCTCTTCAATAATTAATAATTCTAAAGTGTTTTATAACTATGGAACAATTAACGATTCCGTAATCAACAACGACTATGAATTTCAAAACTATGGAGACATAAATGCTAATGAAATCAATACTTCGGGTCATTCCAGTATGTCATATTTTAAAAACTACGGCAATTTAATGGCAAAAGAAGTAAACAATGATTCATCTTTTCAAATTCTTGGTAAATCTAATGGACTTAGCGGATATGCCCATATCGAAAGATTAAACAACGAAGGTTCTGTTTATGTTAAAGACGGCGGTACGCTATCCGTTGTTTTTGGAAAAAATATTGATGGGAATTTATATTTAGAAGATGGCGGCAACTTTCAACCCATAGTTTATGACGATACTACACCAACTTTTATAAATGATTCCAGATCGAAGATTGTTGTTGAAGAAGGCGGAAGTTTTTATGATACAACGGTTGAAAACATCGGAACCTTCCAAAATGACGGAACAACCTCTGTAAATCAATTTAACAACCATGAGGGTGGAACACTTATCACCGGCTTTGATAATATTTTTACAAAAACCAATACTGTTAACAACGACGGTTTAGTCCAATTTCAAGGAAATGGCGATATTAATATTAACATACGCGGAGGCGGAGAAGTTGAACTCAATGGTGATGTAACCAATAACAGTTCTATTCATCAGGGAAAACTTACTATAAAAGAAGGTAATACTTTCTCCACTTACGTTGGAGATAAATATGTTGTAGGTGAAACTGTAAATGATGGAAAAATTGATTTTATAGGAAGCGGTAATATCAGCGGCGGATATTCCGGCAACGGTACAATGACTTTAGTAACTGATGATCCTATGTCATTAACCGATTATACTTTTATAGGAAAAGAGCAAGAAAAAATTCAACAAAAAGATATTACTATAAATAGCTCTGTATATGCTACAAATAAAAGTGTTTTAGAAGTTTCGAACTGTCTTATGATTGGTCCTAACTCTATATTTGATACTTATGCTGATACCATTATAAGTTCAGGTGGAAAACCTATTTCAAATTGGGGTACACTGAATTTATTAGGAGGCACAAATTATAATACGATTGAAGACGGCGGAAAAACTGTTATTGTCGGCGATTCAGTTCGTAATGAAGCATTAATTGATCAGGAATTAGAAATTGATTATAATGCAAAACTTACAAGTGAACTTAAAAATATTGGTGATAAATTTACAAATAAAGGTACTTTTGAACTTTTAGGAGATTTATCAGGTACCATTTTAGGAAATGGTAAAACTATTTTGCAAGATAGTATTGTAAAAGCAGCAGATGGCAGTACTATTGAGGGTATGCTTGACATGAACGGAGCTACTCTTGATATGCAGGATAAAGAGTTTTCAACCATAAATGCCGTAGAACTTGAAGGCAGCGGAGATTTGAAAATTGACATTGCAGTAGGCAAGGACAAAAATAATAGCGATAAAATAAATATTACCAATGTTTCTAACAATGCTATTTTAAATCTTACAAATATTAAAATTACAAATTCAGGTGATACCTCGGAAGATGACCGCGGCAATTATGAAAACGCTTTAACTTATGTTGATGGTAATGCAAACAACGGTATTACATATCAAATAAAAGGAAAAACAGGAAGTAACGCTATATATAGAGCATTAGACAGAGTTAATCTGTATGAATTTACTCTTGGCGATAAAGGGAAATTAAATGTTAATATAGAAAACAATCCTCTAAATCTTGATGATTATATAAACGGTTCAAACTCTATTATAACAAGTGTTGATGCTTATAATGTTCTTATGGATACTGAACTTGTATCTGTAACAACAGGTATTGCAGGATATTCACCTGAAAACAAACATTGGGCTGTAAATCTTAATAACGGCTCAAAAATTTCTGCAAAAGGTAATGTTAATCAAAATGACGGTATAACAATTACGCAAGATGCAACTTTTGATCTTGACGGTTCGCACAAAGCCGGCGCATCAATCGAAAACTTCAAAACTGCGATTATAAATAACGGCAATTTGAACATAAATGATATTAAATTCCAAAACAACACCACTGATATTGAAAACAATGCTTTATTAAATTTAAGCGGTACAAATGATATTAAAAATATTGTGGGTAAGGGTACTACAACCATTAACAGAGGTGAAACCAAAATAAATAATATTACTCAAGACAAATTAAATGTTTTATCAAATGCTGTTTTGAAATTTTCTAACACAAATGTTTTATCGGGAATTGTGAACGAGGGTAAAATTCAGGCATTAGGTGGAACCAATAATTCTGTTATTACAGGTCATGGAACACTTGAAATCATGGGAAATTTTACAAATAATGCTTCAATTACCCAAAATAATTTGACTATTGATGAAACAGGAGCTTTAACAAGTGCGATCAATAATCTTCATATAACAAATGATATCCTAAACAACGGCACATTGGAATTAACAGATAATGGAACTTTATTTAATAACATCAATGGTTCTGATAACAGCCAAACAAAAATTAGCGGCAATATCATAAACAATGCAATTATTAATCAGGATGTTACCATAACTGAGAATGGAACACTTACAAGTTCATTTGACGGTCTGAATAAATCCGTAACTAATAACGGCATATTCAATATGCAGGGTGATTTGAAAAAGGATATTAAAGGTAATTTGGGCACAACCGTTCTCCAAGATAAGAACGTAAATGTGATTAATGACGAAATTGAAGTTGCAGGAAACTTAGATTTAAACGGTAAAACTCTTGATATGAGAGATGCAAAAGGTACAAGTCAAAAACTTGTAGTTGGAGGTGCACTTAAAGGCAGCGGAAATTTAAAAATTGATGTCAATATGTCTAATTCTAACAGTGACATGATTGAGTTAATGAGTAAAGATAACGATGCCACACTAAACCTTACTGCAATAAATATTACAAGTGACATAGAGAATAATAGTTCTTTTGAAGATTACATAAATTATGTAACGGGATATACTAACGGTGTTAATTTCCAAGTTGACGGAAATGAGAATGGCGAACTCACAGTTCTTACAAACGGTATGAAATATACATTCACAAAAGGCACTGACGGTTATTTAAATGTTTTATCTCAAAATCATACAGGCGGCTTAAGCGAATATATTAGAGGTGAAATTTCTGCTGAGAATTACTCAATAAATGATGATATGATTACGCTTGGAAATACAGATATAGGTATGACGGGCGGGAAAAACCATATAAAAAGAGTGTTCCTAAATAACGGAGCAACTCTTTCAGGCGACTTACTCAACCAAAATGACGGTATAACTGTTGCAAAAAATTACGAACTTATTCTTGACGGAACGAGTCAAGAAGGTGCAACTGTTAAAAACTATAAAACAGCACTCACAAACAACGGTACTGCAAATGTTATGGGAATAACGTTCGAAAATAACCAAACAGATATTGAAAACAACGGTCGTCTGAACTTGAGTGATAACAATACTCTTGATACGATTACAGGTAATGGTATTTTGAATATTAATGACGGTACAACTAACGTTATCAAAAGTATTATCCAAAGCGAAATTAATATTAACAGTGATACCGCAACATTAATTACAAATGCAGACGGTTTAAAAGCATATTCAATTAATAACGACGGTACGCTTGAACTTACAGGCGGAACGCTTTCTCGTGTAGTAAACGGCGGCAATATTAGTATTAGCGGTGATGTTTCAACAGAAGCTGACAATTTGCAAGGTATCACGAATATTAAAAATACATTGAATATAACAGGCGGTTCAATAAAACAAGAAATAAATTCCGTTTTAGATTCTAATTTGAACATAACGGACAACACAGCTTTAAAATCAGATCTTTCAGGAGTTTTAGGTAATGTAACCTTGCAAAAAGGAATATTGAAACTTTCAGATAAAGGTACAATGTTCACAAATTCTCAAAATTTTACAGCCGCAAATAACACAACAATTGACTTTAATAACGGTAAATCAGATGATTTGAACTTTAATAAAGTCACAATTGCTGAGGGTGGTAACGTTAATTTAAAAATAGATTTCGGCGATACATTTAAAACATCGGATAATTCAAGTATTTTAGGAAACATAAATCTTGCATTGCTTGATGTAACAAAACAAACAGAAGATAAAACTTATAATTTTACAAATCTGATTGACAATATAATTGTTGACTTTAAAAATACGGAACTCCTCAGAACTCCGGTAAGTGTTGACTTTATCAACTATAATTCGGGAGATTTAATTGCAAAAAAAGTTGGAAACTTAGGCACTGCGATAAAAAATGCAATGACAGGCGAAAACCTTTATCAGTTATCAGGTGATGACAATACCGCAGAATTTAACACACTTTCAGGCGGAAATCTCACTGTTAAAGGTCAAGGTCATTCAATTACTACAACAGGAATTGTTGTAGATAATCAAAATGTATTAACCTTGCAAGATGCAAATATAAAAAATGTTGCGACAAGTTCTGATAATAAAGCCGCAATTACACTTAATAAAGGGACAGTACTAAATATAAGTGCCACAAAACACGATGTAATAATTGGCGGAACTAACAGTGATAACAATAATGCAATTTATCTGGATAAAGATGCAACACTCAATATCAATGCACAAAAAAGTATTATAATTACCGATAACATTACCTCAAATGACAAAGCCAATACCGTAAATTTTAACGGTAATCTTATCGGTTTTGGCGGAAATCTTGATAATGTGACAGCCAATGTAAACTCTGTTCTTGTAAGAGATGGAGCAGATAATGGTGTTTCTTATAACTTAAATGGCGGTGTTTTAAAATATACAAATGATAAATATCTTTACGACCCATCTGCACGAGTACTAAACTCTATTAATTTCAACGGCGGTGCATTAGATTTGCGTAATGGAAGTGCAAACAATATAGTATTAGAAAATATCAACCTTTCAGCCCCTTCTAATATGTTTATTGATGCCGATTTGGCAAAATTAAGCATGGATAGTCTGAATGCAGCTTCTGTTACAGGAAATCAAACATTAAACATTGCAGGAATAAGACTTTTGTCAGATTCAAAAAATGGATACACATCAATTAATTTTACAAAAAATCCAACTTTAATGGCGGCTATTAATTACACAGGTAATAAAAATCTTGCCTATTCGTCAATTTGCCGATATCTTGTGAATTATGACGGTTCAATGGGTAATTTTAATTTTAAACGCAATGGTTTTAATCCTTCAGTACTTGCAGCTCCGGTTGCCGCTCAGGTTGGAAGTTACTTGTCTCAATTAAATATATATGAACAAGCATTTTCAAATATGGATATGGTAATGCTGATGACGAAAAAAGAACGTCAAGCAATGAAAATGGCAAATAAGTATGCAAACCAAGGTACAGGAGCTGGCGGAATAATAACCTTTAGCCCTAATCAAATTCCTGAACAAAATAAAGGTGTATGGTTCAGACCATTTACAACTTTCGAAAATGTAGGGCTTAAAAATGGACCTAAAGTCGGAAATGTTGCTTACGGTTCGCTGGTTGGCGGTGACAGCGAAATAATAGAACTTAAACACGGTTGGGATATGACATACTCTTTGTATGCAGGATATACCGGTTCTCATCAAACTTATGATGGTGTGGGAATTTATCAAAACGGTGGCACTTTAGGTGCAAGTACAGCTTTTTATAAAGGTAATTTCTTTACAGGCTTAACTGCCAATGTAGGGGCGAATATTGCAGAAGCAAGCACAATGTATGGCAGTGAAGATTTAACAATGCTTGCAACAGGTATTGCCAGTAAAACAGGTTATAATTTTGAACTTGCAGACGGAAAATTTATTATCCAACCAAACTACTTAATGTCATACACATTTGTAAATACTTTTGATTACACAAATAAAGCAGGTGTAAGAATGAATTCAGATCCCCTGCATGCTATTCAAATTGCACCGGGTATAAAATTCATCGGGAACCTTAAAAATGGATGGCAACCATATTTAGGCGTCCAAATGGTTTGGAACCTGCTTGACGATACGAAATTTATGGCAAATAATGTTTCATTGCCTGATTTGAGTGTAAAACCTTATGTTCAATACGGTATCGGTGTTCAAAAACGTTGGGGCGAAAGATTTACAGGATTTTTCCAAACAATGATAAGAAATGGCGGCAGAAATGGTGTAGCGTTAACAGCAGGTTTCCGTTGGGCAATTGGGAAGTAAAACTCTAAAAAAACCATACATTATAAATTTGATAATGCGGATTAAAAATTTATAGCAAAAACCGCCCTGTATGGGCGGTTTTTCAATTTTGTATGTAAATCATCACACATATTGATATTAATTTAACTATAAGATTAAGATGAAATTGTAAGCTCTCGGATTTTATGGTTATTTGACCAGTCAATTCCCATTAAAAATATTTTATCAAAATCAGTTTTGAATTTATGATTATATAAATTTTCATCAAATTCAAATACACAACCCTGAATAACATAAGGATCGGTAACTAAAAGTAAATAATTTTTATTATAATTTTTCTTATATTTAGGTAAATTCTTTTCTTTTTTATTTATTGTATTGAAAATTACATCAACTTCATTTTTGTATACTACTGACATTGGAGCAACCCTACCAGTACTATGTTCTTCTTTTATATTTGATAATAATATACATAATTTATTCCCAGTATCAGTTTTAAATTCAATAAGATAACGATTTGGTCTTATTTCCCTTATTCCATTAACTAAATTACTTTTATTTTTTAAGTGAACTGTATTCTCAAAATTTTTAATTATTTCAAAAATTTGATTAGTTAATTTATTTTCATTAATATCAAGTGCTGTACAATCTAAAGATTCTCCAATTTTTATATCATATCTATTCTTTAATTTCGCATCTATTTTTTTAATAACTTTTTTAGCAACATTGTTCATACAAAATTGTTTTTTAGATAAAAAATTATAAACATTTAAAGTTGTAATTTCGATGCTAATAGCTTGTCCTTTTATTTTTATTGCAAAATCCGGAGGATCATTAAGACACTGAATAACTTCTGTAAATTCAATAGGAGTAAAATCGTGAGTATACATTTTATCCGCTAAAAATCTTAAAAGATATTTTCGTTCATTTTGCTTTGTTGTGTTCATCATTACTGAAGTTGCCTTGTGTACCAAACCCCACGGGTTTTTCCGTGTTTTAATAGATAATTATTTTCAACAAGACTTGCGAGGTGCTTTTTGATTGTATTAATATTTGTTCCGGTTAATTCTGATAATTCGGAAATCGTTGCACGGTCTTTAGTTTCAAAAACTTCCATTATTTTTGCTGAAATTTCCGGCAAATCCAGATTTGAATGTTTTTTCGTTTCGGTATGTTCTAATTTATATTCCAACCTGATTTTTTGTTTTTGCAATGTTTTTAAGAAAAACATTAGCCAAGGTTCATAATTTGGTTCTGTTTTTAAAGTGGTTTGAGTTTGCCTTAATGCTCTATAATAAGCCTCTTTATTATCTTCAACAATTGATTCTGTTGAACTATAAGGAATATACAAGTAACCTGATTTCAACAATAAAAGATTTGTTAAAGCACGTGAAAGCCTGCCATTTCCATCTTGGAATGGGTGAATTGCTAAAAAATTAACAACAAAAACTCCAATAACAATTAACGGATGATAAAATCTATCAGCTAAATTTTTGTTGGTCCATTCGATAAGTTCTTGCATTTTTAACGGTGTTTCAAAAGGTGTTGCGGTTTCAAAAACAACTCCAAGTTCTTTGCCCTTGTTATCATAAGCCGCAACAGCGTTAGAAATCTTTTTGTATTCACCTTTGTGCTTTTCATCTTTTGAAGAATATTCTAATAAAATTTTATGAAGTTGCTTGATATAATTTTCAGACAGAGGAATTACTTCCCAATCCTCAAAAATTGTATCGGCTAACTTTGCATATCCTGCAACTTCTTCTTCATCTCGGTTTGCAAAAGATTGTTTATTAATTCTTGAAAGTAGTTCTTCAACTTGTTTATCAGAAAGTTTGTTTCCTTCGATTCTGTTTGAAGAACCAACACTTTCAATTGTTGCAACTTTCTTTAATGCTTGCAATTTTTCCGGAGCCATTTGTCCTAAAAGTTTCCAGGAGCCTTTAAACTCATCTATTTCAGATATAATTGAAAGCATTTGATTGTTTATTTTGATATCAAGATTTTCTAGCATAATAAATACCTAATTAGACCTAATATGACCTAATAGTATATTGTTTTTACCGGATTGTCAATAAAATCATTTATAACTTCCAACTTTTCTTCCGTATTTATCATATTCGGTGATTCGTCCTGAAGAATCTTTTTTGAACGAGCCCGTCTTCATTCCGTATTTGTCGTAAGAGGTTGTTACGCCATTAGAATTGGTTTTATAAGTTCCAACCTTTGAACCATATTTGTCGTATTGGGTTGTGGTGTTTCCTTGGGTTCTATAACTTCCTGTTTTAGAGCCGTATTTATCGTAAGCATTATAACCGTTTGAAGTCTTTTTATAAGAGCCGGTTTTGCTTCCGTATTTATCATACCTTGTCACATTGCCTGATGAATTACTTTTATAAGAACCTGTTTTTGAACCATATCAGTCATAAGAATTCGTTGTCGCAAAGCAAGTGCTTGTAAATAAAAACAAAGAAAATAAAATTGCTAAAAATTTTTTCATATTGTCACCTCTTATATTAATAACGATAAAGCAAAAATTTTGTTCAGCAATATGAATGGGGTTTAATTAAATTATAAGTCCTCAATATTAAAGACTTGAAAATAGTTGTATTGAGGGGTAATGTATGTCTGAGCACAGGAGATAAACTTATGAAAACGCAGATTATTATTGGGATTGTACTTGCTTGTAACTGCAAAAGAAAGGAGGAATGGAGTGAATATTGTAGAGCCAATCAAAAAGAAAAAAGACATCGCAAAGTTTAAAAAAGTTTTGTCATCAAACAAAAGAAAATGTAATTTAAAAATGTAATGTTGAATGTAATCTTAAAATACAAAATTAGACCATCTGTTCTAATATTTTAATTACTTTTTGATTTTCTATTTTGTAGCAAATCTGATTGCCGTTTCTGTAACCTGTTATTACATTAGCATTTTTTAAAATTGTTAAATGCTGAGAAACCGTTGGTTGTGGAACCCCTAAGCACTCACTCATTTTACTTACATTGCACTCCGCTTTTTTAGAAAGATTATATGCAATTGTAAGTCTTGTCGGATGAGCAAGAGCTTTAAAAATTTCTGAATATTCATTTATATCAATGTCTTTATCAGTTTTCATAGTATTAGAATATTATAATGTTTGAATATTGTCAATTTATAAAAACATTGACAAAGAATAAGAGTTTTTGCTAATATTCTAATATACGAATATAGATATATTAGGAGATGATATGAGAGTAATTATTATAGGCGGTGGAGCATGTGGTGCAAGTTGTGCAACAAGATTAAGAAGGTTGGATGAGCGTTGTGAAATTACTATATTAGAACGCACCGATGAAGTGTCCATTGCTAATTGCGGTTTGCCTTATTATTGCTCAGATGTCATTAACGATAGGGATAAAATTCTTGTATCAAATCCTCAAAAATTTAAAAATATGTTTAATATAGATGTTAGGCTAAATACGGAAGTCGTAGAAATCAATAGAGTAGAAAAATTCGTTGTGTCCTCGAATGGAGAAAAATTCTATTATGATAAACTTGTTTTAGCTCAGGGCGGAAGTCCAATAGTCCCACCATTAGAAGGTGTAAATAATAAAAATATTTTTACGGTCAGAAGTTTGGCTGATGCTGATAAAATAAAAGATTATATAAACAATAATAATGTTAAATCAGCTGTTGTTGTAGGAGCAGGATTTATCGGCATAGAAATGGCTGAAAATTTTGCTCATTTGGGGCTTGAGACAAAAGTTGTTGAATTATCTAATCAAATTCTTGCTCCCGTTGATTATGAGGTAGCGTGTTTTGCTCAAAATGAGATGAGAGATAAGGGAGTTGAATTAATTTTATCAGACGGAGTAAAAGAATTTAAAGAAAAAGAAATTGAGCTAAATTCCGGTAAAACAATTCCTTATGATATTGCAATTTTAGCAATCGGAGTAAAACCTGAAACAACATTAGCAAAAAATTCTAATTTAGAAGTTGATAGGGGAATTATCGTTAATGAAAATATGCAAACAAATGATGAAAATATTTTCGCAGGCGGTGATAGTGTAGAAATTAAACATTTTGTAACGAATAACGATGTGTTAATACCTTTAGCGGGGCCTGCTAACAGGCAAGGCAGAATTATTGCCGATAATATTTGTAATTTAAAATCAACTTATAAAAAATCTCAAGGGACATCGGTCTTAAAAGTTTTTGATTATACAGTGGCTTGTACAGGCTATAATGAGAAATCTTTACAACGAGAAAATATTCCATATTGGAAAGCTTTAACATTTGGAAATTCTCACGCCGGATATTATCCTGATGCTACTTCAACTTTTTATAAGCTATTATTTAATAATAACGGTAAAATCTTAGGTGCTCAAGCCGTAGGATATGAAGGTGTTGAAAAAAGAATTGATGTCATTGCCTCCGTTATGAGAAATCAAGGAACAATTCAAGAATTATTGGATAGTGAAT
The DNA here is from genome assembly GCA_949398305.1 of uncultured Candidatus Melainabacteria bacterium. Taxonomy (GTDB): domain Bacteria; phylum Cyanobacteriota; class Vampirovibrionia; order Gastranaerophilales; family Gastranaerophilaceae; genus Zag111. The sequence continues at coordinate 19,939 of CASLVD010000023.1, forward strand.
TGTGTTATGCGCCACCTTATTCATCAGCAAAAGACTCTGTAAATATTTTGGGAATGTGTGCGGATAATATTTTAAAAGGTTTGGTAAAACCTGCATATTATGAAGATATTGACGGCTCTTATATTGTAGATGTCAGAATACCTGAAAGTTATAATATAAAAACAATAAATGGTGCTGTTAATATTCCGCTGGCAGAGCTGAGAGAGCGAATTAATGAAATTCCGAAAGACAAAAAAGTTATTCTTGTTTGTAATACAGGTTATACAAGTTATGTAGCTTCAAGGATATTAATTCAAAACGGATATAATAATGTTTATTCACTTTTAGGTGGAATGCAGTTATTTAAGGAAATAGAAAAAGATAGGGGTAAACATCAAGAAATAAAGAAACTACAAAAGGCAACAACTTTAACAAGTGTTAGTAACTCAAATGTAATAAGAATTGATGCTTGTGGTTTGTCTTGTCCCGGACCAATTATGAAATTATCGGATACTATTTCAAAATTAAATAATGGCGAGATTTTAGAAATAACTTCAACCGACAGGGGTTTTTATTCTGACGTCCAGGCTTGGTGTAATTCTACAAACAATACTTTATTGAACCTGATTAATGCTGATAAAAAAATAGTTGCAACAATTCAAAAAGGGATTAATAATGAACAATCATTCCAAAACAAAAATTCTAAAAACGGTCAAACAATTGTTGTGTTTTCAAATGATTTAGATAAGGCGCTTGCAAGTTTTATTATTGCAAATGGCGCTAAAGCAAGCGGTAAAGATGTAACAATGTTTTTTACGTTTTGGGGATTAAATGTCTTGCGAAAAGAAAATATAACTGTTAAAAAAGGTCTTGTTGATAAGATGTTTGGGTTTATGATGCCAAAAGGTGCTGATAAATTAACTTTATCTAAAATGAATATGGGCGGTCTGGGATCACTAATGATGAAGCAGGTTATGAAAAGAAAAAATATTTTATCATTAAAAGAACTGATTGAACAAGCGCAAAAGCAGGGGGTTAAATTTATTGCTTGTCAAATGAGTATGGATGTTATGGGGATACAAAAAGAAGAATTACTTGATGGAGTAGAAATTGGTGGAGTAGCCAAATATATTGCCGAAAGTAATAATTCTAATTCAAACTTATTTATATAATGATAAAATAAAAAAGAAAAAAGGAGAAAATTTTATGAGATCAGTAACAACATTTGACTTACAGTACGCACATCGTTTTTATGGCTTTAAAGGTGAAGCACAATATTTACATGGACATACAGGAACTTTAACAATTGAAGTTGAAGATTCGGTTAATATGGGTGTAAATATGGTATTTCCTTGCAATGAAATTCAAAAAACCGCATGGAATGTGTTAAAGAATTTTGACCACGCTTTAATTTTAAGAGAAGATGACCCGTTATTACCTGCGATTTTAGGAGTATATGAACAACAAGGGATTAAAAATGGTGCTCCGCAAAATACTATGAAAGGTGAAGCGTTTAAAACAGAATTGGCAACAGCTTATCCTGAATGCAGAGTTGTTGTAACAAAAGAAACAATGACTGTTGAAGGTATGATAAAAATTGTTTACGAACTTTTAAAAGACAAATTAAATATTGCAAAAATCACATTTACAAGCGGTGTGAATGTTGCAACTTGTGATTATACGGTAGATAGAACTCAAGACCGTTGTCCATTGTGTGGTATTTTATTAACAGCAGAAGGCGTTTGCCCTAAATGTGGCTACAGAAAACAATAAACACAATAACAAAAGGAGAAATGATAATATGAAAATAGCAATCCCTACAGCAGACGGAAAACTATGTCCTCATTTTGGACATTGTGAAGCTTTTACATTTGCTGAAATTGATGAAGTTACAAAAGAAATTAAAACAATAGAACAAAAAATTCCTGAAGAAGGAATATCATGTCAGAGTGCAGCTTGGATAGCTGAGCAAGGTGCTCAAATTGTTTTGGCTGGCGGAATGGGTGGACGTCCATTACAAATGTTTGCTAATTGTGGAGTTGAAGTCATAACAGGCTGTCCGGAAGAAAATATTGAAATTGTTTTAAAAGCATTTTTAGAACAAAATTTGATTACCGGCGAAAACTCTTGTGGTGGCGAGCATCATCATTGTCATGGACATGAAGAAGGTCATTGTCACTAAATGAGCATTTTTCAATAAAATAGAAAACAAAAAGTCCTGTATAAAAATATATAGGACTTTTAGCATATAAACACGCAATTATTTTAAATATAGTTTATGTTCAAAATAACACATTTCCTCTAAACCGACTTAGAGAGTTTTGGGACTTTTCCCATTAAACACCTATAAATTAAGAATTTCTCAAACTTCCCGCCCTTATTTTCTCAATCACTCTGATAATCTTCAGCATTTAAATTACATTTATAAAAATTTATAAAACTATTTGTCGGACAAATAAATTGATAATTATTAAAAATGTCGGACATTTAGTTTTATAAATTCTTCCCCTAAAATGGTTCAAATTTTAAATTTATCATTTTATGTGTCAGACATTATCAATTTATGTGTCTAGTTATAGTCCTGATAAACTATATTGTATCTGCACTGATTCTCAGTTTGTGGACTTAAAAACGGAAAAGGTGGGATTTGAACCCACGGTACAGGTAACCCCATACAACACCTTAGCAGGGTGCCGCCTTAAGCCACTCGGCCACTTTTCCAAATCAGTAAATACTGATTACATTTTTAATTGTATCATAAACATCTTTTTTTGAAAAGCTTTTAAAATAATTTTTTATAAGTTATAATAATAACAAATAAGAGAGGTATTTTTATGATTGAAATGAAAGTTATGGGTATAGCACTAGATACAAGAACAGGATCACCAATTGTTGTCCTGCACGACACTGAAAACAGAAGGGCTTTGCCTATTTGGATAGGTTCTGCTGAAGCAAGCTCTATTATCAGAAAAATCGAAAATCTGTCAGTTGCAAGACCTATGACTCACGATTTAATCATTAGTATTATTGAAAAAACAGGTTATAAAATTACAAAAGTTGAAATTAATGACGTTGAAAAAGAAACTTATTTTGCTGTAATCTTCCTTGAAGATGAAAACGGAAAAGTTATTGAAATCGATTCACGTCCGTCTGATGCAATTGCTGTTGCAATAAGAATTGATGCACCGATTTATGTTACTGCAAATGTTCTTTCAAACGGTTCTGTTTCTACTGACAGCGCCAAAGATGCTCAAGAAGCAGAAGAATTCAAAAATTTCGTTCAAAGCATTAAACCGTCTGACTTTGCAAAACTAATGAAAGATAATGACCACCACGAAAGCGATCAATAAATGAATTCACAGAAGCTTATTAAAAGATGCTTAATCGATAATGATGCATTGGAAACCCATCCTTGGGAAAATGAATACAAAGACTTTATTGTTATGCGTCATAAAAGCAACAACAAATGGTTCGCACTAATTTTTGAGACGGAAAATGAACTTTGTATAAATCTTAAGTGTTATCCTGATTTAATTCCTGTTTTAAAAGATCAATATCCGGCCGTAAAACCCGCCTGGCATATGAATAAAAAACACTGGTGCACGGTTCAGGTAAATCATATTCCGGATGAGACTTTAGATGAGTTAATAAAAATCAGTTTCGACATTACCGCACCCAAAAATAAAAAGAAATTACATTAATTATAATAAAAAGAAATTATTACTGTAATCAGGTTTAAAAATTTGTTTTGTAAAATTTAATTTTGGCTGTTCGTAGTTAGAATAATATTGTTTTTTCTCTTTAAATCGGGAAAGACCTACAGCCGGCACCTCATCTTTGATAAAAAATTTCAATAATTCCATAATATACACTTCCTTCTTTTTTCGTGTATAATATTCTTAATGGTATCTGTGAAAAAGTCAAAAGGAGATAAGAATATGGCAGAAAAAGTTACAAAAGATATGAACATTTTAGAAATCGCACAAAAACACCCTGAAAGCATTGAAGTTTTCCACAAATACGGTTTAGGATGTTTAGGTTGTGCAGCGGCAAGATTTGAAAATTTAGAAGCAGGTGCTAAAGTTCACGGTTACGACCCTGATGCTATGGTTGCTGATATTAATGCTTTAATTGAAGCTGCTGAATAAGAAATTTTCTACAATA
>CASLVD010000024.1 GCA_949398305.1 uncultured Candidatus Melainabacteria bacterium
GATATGGGAAATATAATTACGCTTAGGAAACGCTGTGAATGGCGCGGTATTGATGTTGAATTTGAAGAAATTAATATTGGTGATTCTATAAAAAATCACGATTTATATTTTATTGGCGGCGGTCAGGATAAGCAACAGGAAGAAGTTGCACAGGAGTTGTATTCTCATAAAAATGAACTTACCTCACAAAGAGATGACGGTGCTGTATTTCTTGGAATTTGCGGCGGTTATCAGCTTTTTGGACATTATTATCAACCGCACGATAAGGATAAATTAGAAGGAATCTCGCTGATGGATGCTTATACAGTTGCTGGTAAAAAGCGTTTTATCGGGAATGTAACCGTAAAAACCGATTTGGGAACACTTGTGGGGTTTGAAAACCATAGCGGACTTACTTACCTTCAAGGAGATACAAAACCTTTAGGTACAGTAGTTGTCGGTAACGGAAACAACGGCAATGACGGGCTTGAAGGCGGAAGATTTAAAAATGTATTTGGAACATATCTTCACGGGTCACTTTTACCGAAGAATCCTCATTTTGCAGATTATTTGATTGAGCTTGCACTTGAAAAACGGTATGGCGAAAAAATTAAGCTTACCTTACTTGATGATAAACTCGAAAATGAAACACACGATTCATTGATAAACAAAAATTACTAAAACAAAGACGCCCTCAAAATTTTGAGGGCGTCATAATGTTTATCCCAAATCTTTCGCCTTTTTCCTGCCGCTGATTAACTCAACAATGACTCTAACAAATTAGCATTTTGGAGTGCGCCTGTTGATTCTTTAATTTTTTGTTTGTAAATGTAAGTCCTTAGTGCCTCACGAATAAGTTCGCTTCTTGAACGGTTTTCACCATCTGCAACCTGATCAATTCTGTTCAAGAAATCTTCCGGCATTGAAATTAATACTCTCGCCATATATTCTCCTTTTTTACTAATATTGTTGTTGAAACGCTTACATTTATATAAAGTATTTTGTATATAAAAAAGTGCTATTTTTGTATAGAAGAAATATATATAATTTGCAAAATCCTTGCTGTGTAAGCCTTTTGGTGATTAACATTTCTTAATATTAACCAAATATTATGGCAATGCATGTTAAAAACATAAAAAGAACCATGATATTTCTGGAATATAAAAATCTAAAATAAAAAGGTGCATCACCGCTTTTTAGAATTTTTTCCCAACTGTCAAGCGGGTAGTGCCAAGGGTAAATTTGGGGTAAATGAGTTTTATCATTATTATAGGATTTTAGGTGAAAGTATAGATCAATAATCATTGGAATCGTTAGAAATGTAAGCAGGTACAGGTAATTATGTGTTCTAAAAGATAAATATCCGATTAGTAAAAAACTTGTGATATAAAAAACGAGGATAAAATTAAGTGCATTTGTTTTTGTTTTCAGACTTCTGCAAAGGGTTTTTTTGTGCGAGCATTCATCCTGATCAAAATCCATAAGCATATGTGCGTAAAGAATTGTATTTGTCATAAGTGCGCAGGCAAACGAAAGTATAAGAACTTCAAATGAAAATTTGCCTGTCATAACGTAATAAACACCTTCAAACAATAACGGACCGTAAGCAATAATTACTGCGATTTCGCCAAGTCCGTTGAGAGAAAATTTTGGATAAGATACTGCAATTATTGCGCCTATAATTGCCAGAAGTGCAACGTATTTCCCTGCTGCAAAAAATAAAAAAGCACCTATAATTCCGCCTATTCCAAGGAAAACAAGGATTGTGTTTCTTAAATCAGTGATTGTTGCCTGATTATTTTTTAAATATGCGCATTTACAGTTTTTGGCAGACGCGAAGAATTTTTCATCTTTACTTAAAACTTTATAGTCAAAATAATCATCAGAGAGGTTTGTTGCAAGGTGTACAAAAAGCATTCCGATTAATGCCAAAACTCCATAAAATACATTTCCTCCGGCTTTAAGAGAATAAATAAATATTACAGCCCAGCTAAATATTGTAATAGGTGCAGAATAAAGTCGTGCACATTTCAGCCAGAAGATAAATTTTTTGAGCATTATTTTTCTCCAAAGATATTTTTCATAGCTTTTACTGATTCATAACTGGCACCGGCTTCAAGGATTTCTTCTGCGCTAAGTCCGAACATTGTAATTAGATTTCTTGCTTCTATAGTGTTATTTAGATTCAAAAACTTTACAGCTTCTGTTATGGCTGTATCGCGTGTCATGCTTGTGAATTGGTCATTAATACCTTTTCTAAATATTCTGGATTTGGATTTACCCATGATAAGCCTCCAGCGCAAGAAGTGCAGCTCCAATCATTCCGGAATAATTGCCGGCTTGAGCTTTTTTGATTTTTACCGGAGTTGTAACTATGGTTGAATTTACAAGGTTTTCTATTTTTTCAGTGTCGACGAATTCTGCCATAGAACCCGATAGTACAACGCAATCCGGATCAAACAGGTTTGCAAGTCCGATTATACCGTCTGTAATATCATTTTGCCATTTTTTAAGAATTTCGACCATTAACTGATTATTTTTTGCTGCGCCTTCAACAACATCAAATGTTGTTATATCAGGGTTTTTGGACATTTCTTCTGCTGTTAATTTTAATCCTGTGCCTGATGCGTAGATTTCAAAACAATCCCAGGAACCGCAAGAGCATTTGCGGTGTTTTTTATTTGACATTTTGAAATGCATTTCACCTGCAGCACCGTTTTGTCCTTTCAGCAAGTGTCCATTTATTATAATTCCGCCGCCGACACCTGTGCCTAGTGTTATCATAACTGATACTGCAGAATTTCTAGATGCTCCGATTTTGTATTCTGCCCAAGCTGCACAATTTGCATCATTTTCGACAAAAACAGGTTTTTTAGAAAGTTCTTGAAATCTCATTGACGGGTATTCTTTTGCAATATTGCCGGTTGAACCTACGATTCCTGAATTTTGGTTATTTACAGCTCCGCAGGTCGAAAACGCAATTGTATCGACTTCGTTTTCATATTTTTCTATAATTGATATGAAGGTATTTTTAATCTCGTCAAAAGTTTTCGGAGTTGAATGTTTTTCAACTTCTGTAAGAATTTTACCTTTTTCATCAATTACTGCGTTATAAATTTTTGTTCCGCCGACATCTATTGCAAGTGCTTTTTTCATCAATTTACCTCTTCCTGAATACGATTGAAATTACTTGGAAATAATTGTTAGCAACATTTACCCCCCTCTGAATACGAAGCGTTTTGTAATCAATTGCGGGCGGGTTATTGCTGAACCTATTACAACACAGTGAGCACCAAGTTCAAATGCTTTATTTACCTGTTCTGGTTCCCAGATTCTGCCTTCTAGTACGACAGGCATGTTTGTTTGTTCTACAAGTTGTTTTAAAAGCTCAAAATCAGGCTCTTTATCAGGCGAATTTGCGGATTCAAGTGTGTAACCCGCAAGTGTTGTTGATAAAATATCGGCACCGGCTTCTTTTGCTTTTATACCTTCTTCAAGTGTTGAAATATCAGCCATTGCAATACGCTTATTTATGTGAATATATTTTATTAAGTCTTCAAGTTTTTCGCCGTTTGGACGTTTACGCTGTGTTCCGTCAAACGCTATAATATCAGCCCCTGCTTCAATCAGGTCTATAACATCTTTTATTGTTGGTGTTATGTAAACTATTTCCTTCCAGTTTTTCGGAATTACATTTGGTTTTGTAAGTCCGATTACAGGTACATGGAAAAGCCTTTTGGCATTTGTAACATCTCTGACTCCTGCAACTCGAAGCGCTCCTGCTCCGCCTGTTACAACAGATTTCATCATTGCGACCATACATTTTTCTAAATATAAAGGCTCAGATGGCATTGCCTGAACAGAAACAACAATTGTTCCTTTTATTTTATTAACGACATTATTCATACATAAATTATATATTAAACAAAACTTTTTGCATTATGGTATAATAAATGTAATAAGATTATGAGGAAATTATTTATGAATAAAACTTTAGTGAAATATCCGTTTTTGACTCAAGATGTTGAAATTTACGAACGTGAAAACGGTCATAAGATTGTTCTGGCACATAAAGAAGGAGAGATGGTTAATGTTTCATCTTGGGTAAAAACAGGTTCTATAAATGAAGATGATAAAAATAACGGGATTTCACATTTTCTTGAACACTTGATGTTTAAGGGAACAAATACATATAAGGTTGGCGAATTTGACAGAATGCTTGAATCTAAAGGCGCAATTGTTAATGCTGCGACCTGGAAGGATTATACATTTTATTATGTAACATTACCAAAAGGTGCAGAAGGTAAGGATTTTGAACTTGCGTTAAATCTTCATGCCGATATGATGATGGATCCTGTTTTTCCTTATGAAGAACTTGGTGCACCGTTTGATTTGAATGATAATTCTGTTACTGACAAACGTGAACGTCACGTTGTTATTGAAGAAATCAGAATGAGAAAAGACCAGCCATGGACAAAGGTTTATAACGTATGTAATTATAATATGTATACGAATCATCCTTATAAACGTGATGTAATTGGAACTCCGGAAATTATTTCCCAGGTTACAAGAGAGGATATTGATAATTATTACAGAACTTTCTATACTCCTAAAAATGTTACAACAATCGTTGTTGGCGATTTCAACCACGAGGAAGTTTTGAATTTGCTTTGTGAAAAATTTGATTTTCCTAACCGTACTGAAGGAGCAAAAACAGTTAATGAAATTGATTCTCCTGTTAATGAAACAAAATATATTGAATCAAGTGCAAATGTTCAAACATCATATTTAATGTTTGGCTGGCTTGGTCCTCGTGCAAATGAACTTAAAGCTTCAATTTGTCTTGATTTAGTGAGCATAATTTTTGGTGAAGGTTCAAGTTCACGTTTGCGTCAAAATTTAATTGAAAAATTACCGGAAAAAATATTTAACCTGATTGGCTCAGAGCATTATCAATTTAAAGACGGCAATAATTTCTTTATTCAGGCAAATTTTGATTCTGAATTCAAAGAAAAAGCAATCGAACTTGTAAAAAAGGAACTTGCTGATTTACTTGCTAACCCTATTACAGAAGATGAATTATCAAAAGCCAAAAAACGTACTAAATCACGTTTTGCAAATGCAGCAGAAACTGTATCAGAAATTGGTGAAACAATCGGTTATTATATGACGGTTTGTGATGATTTGAAACTTGTTGAAGATTATCTTGCAGATTTGGAAAGCATAACTGTTAAGGATTTGGAAGATTCAATAAAGAAATATTTGAAACTTGAAAATGCAGTAATTTCTGTACTTGTACCGCAAGGAGAATAAAATGACACAAGAATTTGAACAACAGCTGGATTTAGTTAAACAAAAGTGTTTAAATTGTGAAAAATGTTCACTTTGTCATACAAGAACGAATACTGTATTCTCCGGCGGAGTTCCGAATTCTAAGTTAATGCTGATTGGTGAAGCTCCGGGGTATTATGAAGATCAGAAAGGTGAACCTTTTGTTGGTAAAGCCGGTCAGCTTTTGGATAAAATTCTTGGCTGTGTCGGGTTTTCAAGAAAAGAGCATATTTATATTTGTAATACTTTAAAATGCCGCCCACCTGATAACAGAGATCCGCTGCCTGATGAAAAAGAAGCCTGCCGTGAATATCTTGATGCACAAATCGAAATTCTTAAACCAAGAATAATATTACTTTGCGGAAGAGTTGCGGTTAACTCGTTTATAGATACAAAACTTGGTATAACAAAATTACGCGGAAAATGGTTTGAAGGTCCGAATTTTTCTAAAATGATGCCGATTTTCCATCCGTCATATTTATTAAGAAATGACAGCAGAGAAAAAGGCTCTCCCAAATGGCAGATGTGGCAGGATATTCAAGAAGTTCGCAGGGTTTATGATCAGATGAATTAAGTTTTTTATGGCGCGGAGCTTTGCTCCGCGCCACTATTGTGATATAATTATTCTATGAGTGAAAGTCATAAAATGAGTTTTACAACTCAGAACCGTTTAATTATTTTCGGGCTGGTATTGAGCACATTGCTGATTATGGCAATTGCGGTTTTTGCAACGATTAATATTCAGAAAAACCTCAACGAAGCATACCAGAATTTTGGTCAGGTTATATCAAAAATTCTTGCGATTGAAAGTGTCGAAATTACAAAAGATGCAACGGGTAAAGAAACTTTTGAAATTTTAAAAACTCACTCTGATTCTATATTAAAATCTCATCAGGACATTGTTTTCATTGAATTCCGTGATGAAAACGGGAAATTAATTTACAACGCTAAAAATAAATCACATAAAACTTCTAAAAAACCTAATATTTCTGTAAGTTCACCAATGGTAAACATTATTGATAACTCTAATATCGGTTCAGTTACTGTCGGGCTTTCAGGGTCAATTGTCGGGAAAGTCTCATCAACTACCCGCGCTTCAATTTTGTTTGTTTTTGTAATTGTATGGCTGGTTTTTGCGTTTGTAATTTTGATAAATACATATCTTATCACACGTGAGTTGAGGATTCTTCACGATGGTGTAAGCAAGATTTCATCAGGTGAATTCGGTTATAAAATTGAAGGAAAAGATGTAAGCGATGAAGTTCGTGGACTGTTTAATGCGTTTAATGATATGTCTGCAAGATTAAATGTTTATGAAGAACAAAATATTGAACAGCTAACACTTGAGCGTAACAAGCTTGAAGCTGTTTTGATGAGTATTGTCAACGGGGTTGTGGTTTGTGATAACAATGATAAAGTCGTTTTGTTAAATAATCATGCAAAACAAATGCTTGAACTTGAAGATGATCAGCTTTTAGATACCAATATTCAAAACTACGTTGATACAGAAGGCGAATACTGCTTTACAGATAAAATCGAAGAATACAAAAAACTTTCTCTTGAAGAAAAATCATCTAAACCTGTAATATTTAATATTACAATTGACGGCCGTATTTTAAAATCAATAATTTCGCCAATGTTTACGAAAAACCACGATTATGTCGGCTATATCATTGTACTGATTGATGTAACCCGTGAAACAGAAATGGATAAGATGAAATCTGATTTTATTTCTAATGTTTCGCACGAACTTAGAACTCCTGTGACTGTTTTAAGAAGTTATATTGATACTTTGTATAACTACGGTGATGAGTTTGATGAAAATACTAAAAAAGAATTTATTTCAACTTTGAATACTGAAATCATCCGACTTAACAGTATGGTTAATGATATTTTAGATTTTTCGAGATTGGATTCTAATGCTAAAATTGAAAAATGTGAAAATGATTTATCACAGCTTGTGGATTCTTGTGTGTCACAAGTTGAGGTGCTTTTGAAAGAACACAATTTAAAAATTGATGTAGATAAAGAAAATGATATTCCGTTGTTATGCTTTAATTATGACAGTATCGCGCGGGCTTTAACTAATTATCTTTCAAATGCGATAAAATATGCTCCGCTAGATTCAACAATAAAGGTGAAATTATTTAAAGAATCAGAAAAAAATCAGGTGACAGTTACTGTTCGGGATGAAGGTATCGGAATTGCACCGGAGTTTCAGAAGAAAGTTTTTGAAAGATTTTACCGCGTAGAAAATAAAACACATAGTGTTAAAGGTACAGGTTTGGGGCTTCATTTAGTTAAGACAACAATAGAAAAACACCATCAAGGAAATGTTTTTGTTGAATCTCAGCCAAATTGTGGTTCAACATTTGGATTCAGTTTGCCGATTGATGCAGTAGCTGAAGATGATCTTATTTAGGTAATTTCATAAAATAAGATTTATCATTTATTGCTTTATGTGTACAGCCGATTCCTTGTTCAGCCCAAAAGTTATTACCTGGGCAATACTGATAAAAATTACCGGCTTTGAAATAGTCATTGTCACCTATGGGTACAAGCATCTGAGTATCAGGATTGTATGCCCAGAAAAATATATCATGTCCATATCTGTCCGGTTTGTTTCCCCATCCATTAATATCTATTGCAAGTAAAGAATTATTCGTTTTTTCCCACTCACCTTCATTAGATGTATTTATTATTCCTATCCATAAAACCATCCCGTCAAAAAGACAATATGGATGTAATAATTGTGATGCAGCGGCATGGTTAGTATCTAATTCCCCTGAATAATTTTTATATTTTGCTGTAGCACCGCTTGTCGGAAGTTTGCATCCGCCATTTTTAAAATATGACTGGATTGTTTTATAATCTCTTTTATTAACTATTTCATCAATGTTAAGCTCATCAGCTTTCATGCGCATTGCCGCTTGTTGTATAATCGCATTTGCTCTTAGCAGTTGTGTTCTTAGTTTATTTGCTTTGTGTTTTGTAATTAATCCGGGAATTGTCATTGCGGCAACATAAGTATTAAAACATTGGACAAACTTTGCCAATATTTTAATTGCAGTGTCTCAAGTATTTTAGAATATGAACCGGATAAATAATTTAGTGAAAATAATGCAGGATTCCCAACAAAATAAGTGCAACTATAGCAACCACTGATAAAATTACACTTATGCTATACGGAGTTTCTGTTTCGCATTCATTTTTAATATTAATCATTTCTTGAGCAAAATCGTAGAAATCTTTAGCATTACTGTCTTTTATATTATAGCAGGTTGAATATTCAACACTGAATTTTTTCAAAATTTTTTCTTCTTTTTCAAAATTATCGTTCTCAAAATCTACATCAGATAGAACCATAATTATGCTTTCAGGATGTTGTTCTGATAAATAGTTTAATTTAGCAGGACTAAAGTTTTCATTATAGTAATCTACTGCAATAACATCATAATCCCCTTCTGGAAGTTCATCATCTACTGAACACACACAGCATAATTTTGTATCATCACAACTATTGAAATATTCTTTGTAATGTTCTTCATTAAATGTACCGTTTGAAATTACTGCAATATTCATATAAAACTCCTTTAATTTTTTTAATACAGACTCCGGATCAAGTCCGGAGTGACGTAACTCTTGTCATTATCATTCAAATAGTGCGTTAATTTTATCAGTAATATCTTGCGGATCGATTTCGTTTGTAATTTTATTTACATCCTGTGCGATTTGATAAAGCTTAGCAGCTTCGATTTTATCGCCTGTAATTGAAATTGAGCGTGCAAGGTTGAAATGAGCCAATGCGTAATTCGGATTGCATTCAACTGATTTTTTAAACATTTCCATTGCTTTTTGAACTCTGCCTAAATCATCAAGGTAGATTACACCAAGGTTATTGTAGGCAATATCGTAGTTTTTATCAAATTCTATAGCAAGTTCGTATTCGCGTATAGCTTCATCTGTGTCACCTTTGCCCCAGTATAAAAATCCCAGGTTACAGTGAATTTTAGCGTTCTGCGGGTCAAGATCAAGTGCGTTGCGATAGATTGCAAGAGCGTTTTCGTAATCCTGTTTATCATAAAAAGCACTGCCAAGGTTAATATAAATATCAATATCTTCCGGAGTTAACAAGTAAGCGCTCTGATAAGATGTAATTGCTGCGTCCAAATCCTGTTTAGCTTCTTGGAAAACGAAACCTAAAGTCTGGTTTACAACACTTGTCCATTCTTTACCCGGGTTCAGGGTAACTGCAGTCTGGAAGTGCGATACAGCACCATCTACATCGCCTTTAATATATAAAATATTTGCCAGATTTGAATGAAATTCAGGCATATTCGGCATAATTTGGATAAGCTTTTTGTAAACATCAACCGCATTATCATAATCGCCTAAATCTTCGTAAGCTTTGCATAAATGACGGTAAGCAGGGATGTTTAAGTTATCCAGCCAGATTGCCATTTTGTATTCCGTGATAGCGTTTTCAAACTGACCAAGTGATGAATAAATATCACCAAGCAAACAGTATAAAGGAACAAACCCCGGCGCTTTATCAATTGCGTCAATATAAATATCTAAAGCTTCATCAAGTCCTTTTGTCTGTACCTGAATATAGCCTTTAAGAAGTATCGGCAGAAATTTTGTATAAGCTAAAGAGTCTTTAACTTTTTTCATTGCTACTATGTCAAACGGCAGGGTTAGTGCAGACATAAGATATTCGCCGAACGATTTAATTTTGTTTTTGAATACTCTAAACGATGAAATTTTGTAGATATTATGCAGAAGATAATGTGAGCAGGAACTTGCAAACGGTGCGTATTTAATAGCTTTTTTTGCGTTGATTTCTGCGTCTAAAAATCTTGCTTTTTTAGTGTAAACTTCTGCTAACATATGGTATGCTTTTGCGTATTTCGGATTTTTTGCAACAGCATTGTCAAAATAATTGATTGCTTTGTCAAGGTCGCCTTTGTAAAACTGTGCCATACCTATTTTGTAATAGATTTCGGCAGAGTTTATGTATGATTCAAGCGCAATCTGGTATTCTGTAATTGCTTCATCAATATACTGGCATGAAGAATAAATATCTAAGTGCCACGCAAGGTATAAATCCCCCAATCTAAGGTGTAAATCAGCATTTGTCGGGTCTTTTTGAAGTCCGATTTGGCATAATTCGATCGCTGATTTTACATTTCCGCCTTTGACTTGTTTTTCAATTTTTTTATCTAAAAGTTTTGTATCGTTTTTCATATTCATAAATAGCTCTTTACCACTTATTTTAATTAATATTATATAAAATTGCAAGTTAATTAACATATTTTGTGTATAATATAGTTTATTAGAATGAGGAAAGATTATGACAGATAACAGAATATACTTTGTAGATGTAACAAATAGAGACGGCGTACAAACTTCTCGTTTGGGCTTAGCAAAATTACAGAAAACAATAATTAATTTGATGCTTAATGATATGGGTATAACCCAGTCAGAATTCGGGTTTCCGACAACAAAGCACGAACTTAATTACCTTAACGGTAACCTTGAGCTTGTAAAACGCGGTGTTATTTCTACAACAAAGCTTTCAGGCTGGATGAGAGGAATTGCAGCTGATGTTGAGCAGTCTTTCCGTGATGTACCGGAGCTTCAGTATGTTAACCTGTCACAATCAACTTCAGAACAAATGATTAATGGCAAATATCTGGGCAAGAAAACTCCTGATGATATTATTAAAATGACCAAAGAAGCCGTGGAATGCGCAATTGATAAAGGCGCAAAAATTGTCGGTGTTAACGCAGAAGACGCATCCCGAAGTGACGTTGACTATTTAATTAAGTACGCATCTGAAGCTAAAAAGTCAGGCGCATATAGGTTTAGATACTGTGATACTTTAGGATTTGAAGATCCTCAGAC
Source organism: uncultured Candidatus Melainabacteria bacterium (assembly GCA_949398305.1). Taxonomy (GTDB): domain Bacteria; phylum Cyanobacteriota; class Vampirovibrionia; order Gastranaerophilales; family Gastranaerophilaceae; genus Zag111. Next base: position 11,218 of record CASLVD010000024.1, read on the forward strand.
AACTTATGACAGAATCTATAAAATCGCAAAAGCAACCGAAATGCCAATTGAACTTCATTTTCATAATGATTTGGGAATGGCGGCAGCTTGTTCTGTAATGGGTGCAAGAGCTGCAATTGACGCGGGAGTTGATGCTTATATCAATACTGCAATTAACGGTATGGGAGAACGTGCAGGAAATGCTGATTTAGTATCATGTCTTCTGGCGTGTTTGAAATCCGCAGGGTTCAAAAACAAATACAAAATCGATGAAAATATTCGTCTGGATAGAGCATGGCAATTAGCAAAATATACGGCTTATGCCTTCGGGGTTGATATTCCGATAAATCAGCCTGCTGTTGGTGATAATGCGTTTGCGCACGAATCAGGAATTCACGCAGATGGCGCGTTAAAAGACAGAAGAAATTACGAACTTTATGATTTTGAAGAACTTGGACGCGGTGAACCTGAAATTATCGAAACAGGACGAATGATTACAACAGGTGAATACGGCGGTATTAAAGGGTTCAGAAACGTTTATGATAATCTTGAAATTGAATTTAAAGATGAACATGAAGCGCGTAATATCTTGGAACTTGCACGCTATGCGAACGTTCACACTCAAAAACCTTTAACAACAAGTGAGTTGAAGTTTATTTATTATTTCCCGGATATCGCGGCACAGGTTATGACTGTATCGCCATACTATGAACCGCTTGGAGCGATTAAAGATAGGGTTGAAGCCCAGAAAATCAAAGTTCCGCAAGGGTTTATTTAAACAATATTTAGTCGTTGTTTGAATTCTTTTTGAGCAGTAGCATATTGGGTTAGCAAATCTAAAATGCATTTAACCTGTCAAAATAATTTTTGCTAAATAACTTTGCCGCCACCGATTAAGTGACCGTCATTAAGGTCGTAAATTACGCCTGCCTGCCCCGGTGTAATTGAATTTACGGGTTCGTCAAAAGTGATTTCAGCTTTATCGTCAATAATTTCAACTTGAGCTTTTTTAGCAGGCATGTTGTAGCGGATTTTTACCATTGCATCAAATTTTTTATTTCCTATCGGATATGAAAAATTCAAATCTTCTATTGCAAGTTTTGTGCGGAAATCGTCTTCGCGTTTGCCAAGATATACAATATTTTTTTCGGAATCAATATTTATAACATATAGCGGATAAGGTGCTGCAATTCCGATTCCTTTGCGCTGTCCGATTGTGTACTGGTAATGTCCGGTGTGGGTGCCGAGTTTTTTGCCTGTCGGAATTTCAATAAAATCTCCTTTTTGTTCGCCAAATTTGTCTTTTAAATAGGATTTTGTTGTGGTCGGTTTTTGGATAAAGCAAATATCTTGACTTTCTTTAGAAGATTTTGGGGGTAAATCAAAATCATAGGCCATTTGACGAACCTGTGATTTTTCGTATTCATACAGTGGAAAAACTGTTTTAGAAAGCTGTTTTTGCCCTAAACGGTATAAAAAATACAACTGGTCTTTGTGTTCATCTTTTGCAGGATAAAGCTTATAAACACCATCAATAAGTCTAATATCTGCGTAATGACCTGTCGCAAATATATCTGCGCCGAGTTCGTTTATTGCGTAGTCAAAAATTTCACCCCATTTTATAAATTGATTACACATTATGCAAGGGTTTGGGGTCTGCCCGTTTTTGTAAGAATTTTCAAAATATTCGATGATTTCTTTTTGAAATTTTTCTGTAACATCAACTATATAATGTTTTATGCCGAGTTTATCAGCTACATTTTTTGCGTTTTGGCAAACTATATCTGCCGCAGGTGTGTTAACCATTTTTCCTGTTACACCGATTACTTTGTAGCCCTTTTGCTGTAATAAAAGAGCTGTAACTGAACTATCCACGCCGCCTGATAGGGCAACGGCTGCTATTTTTTGATTATTTACTTCCATAGCTTATGTTTTATAACAAACAGGGGGTAAATTCAATTGCTACTTACTGGTATTATATTTGCCCCTGTGATATAATGCAGGTATGAAAAAGTTTTTACTATCTTTGATTTTAAGTTTAGCGGTATGTTGTAATCTTCCTGTTTTAGCCGATGAAATAGAAGAAGATTATCTTGATATTGCCGCAAATTACTGTGTTATAGGCGATTATGAATCAGCACTTGTTTACCTTGATAAGATTTTAACTATAAATCCGAATAATCAAAAAATCGTTGATTTAAAAAAAGGTTTAACACATGTGATTGAAAAGGATAAGAAAACTTTTGTTACAGGTGTAAATCCTCTTGTAAAACAAGCACAGGAAGCTAAACGAGTCGGAGATGAAAGACTGGAAGTCTCATCTTTAATTGCAGGAACACAGGTTGAAAATTCTTATCTTGCGTATTATTATCTTGGGAATTATTTCAGAGATAAGAATAATTTTTTAAAGGCGCTAGATGCTTATAACGGAGCTCTTTCGGCTAAACCTGATTTTGCGCAGGCTTATCTGGCATCAGCTATTACGCTTTTTGATGTCGGACGCTATGAAGCTGTGATAAATCCCATCGATAAGTATTTAACCTTTAATCCAAATGATGATTTAGCATATGCTGTTAAATCCCGTGCTGAATTTGAAATGGGAATGCTTGAAGAATCCCGCGCCGATAATGAAAAGGCTATCCAAATTAATAACTGCCCTGAATATCAATTTGACAGAGCAAAAATTTTATATAAATCAGACGATTTTAAAGCCGCAAAAGATATATTTACAGAGCTTTTGCCGGATATTCAAACCTCAAAGATTTATGAATACATGGGATATTGCGACATTGCCCTTGAAGATTATATGAGTGCTTTGATGAATATAAATAAAGCTCTCATACTCTCTGATGATGACGAGTTTTTAGAAATTAAGTATAATGAAATAAAAGATATTTTGGAAAAGAATCAAAATGAGCAGACGTAAAAGAGTAAAAGAGAAAAAAGAAGGCTTTTTCACAAGGCTTGTAAACGGTATGATAACACTTTGTCTTACTGCCGGAATGCTCTGGGGCTTGCAGGCATGTTCCGGAACAAATACAGCAGCAGGATTGAAGTTTGCTCAGCTTAGCGATGTTCATTTTTTAGCAGATGGCTCAAATACTACATTTAAAATGACCGGAGAATCCCCGAGACTGCTTGATGATGCCATATCTCAAATAAATGAATACAATGATATCGATTTTGTAATGTTTACGGGCGACTTGATTGACAAGTCTTTTGAAAAAGAGTTAAAAGCATTCTTGCCGCATGTTGAAAAGCTTAATGCTCCATGGTATTTTGCATTCGGTAATCATGACAGATGTGTCGGCGGGTATTTAAATACTCTTGTATACCTTGATATGGTTAGAAATTCTAATCCTGATTTTAAGTTTAAAAAAGCTTATTATTCATTTGCACCTAAGAAAAATTACAAAGTCATTGTGCTGGATAATATTATTACTGATGAAATAACTTCAAACGGCTATATTGATGAAGAACAGTTGAAATGGCTTAAAAAAGAATTGGATTCGTCTAAAAATGATACGGTTTTGATTTTTATGCATGTTCCGGTTATAGAGCCGTTTGCAAGTCCTAATCACAAAATGCGCAACGGTATTGTATTAAAACAGCTTATCGAAAGCTATAAAAATCCAATTGGTGTTTTTCAGGGACATTATCATGCGGCAAAAATTACACAGCACGATAACGTGTTATATGTAAATTCTCCTGCTCTTGTGTCTTATCCGAACGCGTTTAGAGTTGTTAGTGTTACTAATCACAAAGATAAAGTCGTTTTTGATTTTGAATGGAAAGAAACAAGAGAAACTACTATTCAGAAAATGGCAAAAATACTTGTATTCTCCGGCGGAATCTACGCAGGCGAAGAAAAAGACCAAACAGGTATTTATGAAATAAAAAAATAAATTTGAGGAATAATGATGAGCGGGTTTAAAGTAAAATTTAGAGGTGTCAGAGGCAGTTTTCCAGTTGCGGATAAGAATTTTTTAAAGTTTGGCGGAAACACTTCCTGCGTTGAAGTTAATGCAGGCGGCCATATAATTATTCTTGATGCAGGAACAGGAATTGTCGGGGTTGGCGATGATTTAATGCAGGATTATATAGCATCAGCTGTCAGGGCAGAAGAACGAAAACCTATTTATTCAACTATTCTGGTATCTCATATACATCAAGATCATTTACTGGGGTTAACCTTCTTTAAACCTATCCATTTGAAAAGTGCTAAGTTAAATATATTTGGGCCAAAAAGTCAGAATTCAACACTTGAATCAGATTTATCGGAACTTATTTTTGGTAAAACTTTTCCTATAGAACTCGGTAATATCGCTTGTAATCTTGATATTAAAGGTATCTGTGATTCTCAGGCAATCCTAATAAAACCGGATAGAGCACCTGAACTTGTAAATCTGGAATATGTAAAACAAGAAGAAGATGATGTCTTGATTACATTTTACAAGTCTTATGTCCATCCGCAAGATGGTGTGATGATTTATAAAATTTCATATAAGGGTAAAACTCTTGTTTATGCAACAGATAAAGAATGCTATTTCGGCGGAGATAAAAAATTTATAAAATTTGCAAAAAATTGTGATTTATTAATTCACGATGCTCAATATACAACTGAAGATTATTTGAGTCTTTATTCTTCAAAGCAAGGCTTTGGACACTCTACATATGATATGGCGATAGAAGTTATGAAGCAGGCAAAAGCAAAATCGCTTGTTTTCTTCCATTACGATCCGTCTTATGATGATAACAAGCTTGAAAGAATAAAAGAATACTATACTTCAGGTAATAAAAATGTTCATATGGCTTATGAAGGTTTGGAATTTGACCTTTTATAAGTTTTTATTAAACAGGTAATTAATGAAAAAGTTTTTAATATTATTAATTATATTATTTTCCGCGCTTCCGGGAGTTTGTGCACCGGGAACGACAGCTACATATGTTATTGACCCTGTGAAAAATGCGTTCGAACATAATAATTTGGGCATAATTTATATGGAAGAAAAATGTTATTATGCAGCGATTCAGGAATTTAAAATGGCGATTAGTCTGAACCCTAAAACTCAAGCAACCGCTGTATATTTTAATAATCTAGGGAAAGTTTATCTTGCAATAGGTTATCCTGAATTGGCTCTGGATTGTTTTCAAAATGCAGTTACACAGTATAATTTAAATTTTGAATTTTATAAAAATCTTGTTGATTGCTATGAAAAACTCGGACAGACTACATCAAAACTTGAGTTCTACAAAAAAAATGATTCAAATCCGTTTGATAAAATAATGCTGGGGCTTTTGTATGCAAAAACCGGTAATACAAAAAAAGCGATTATTGTACTGGATGAATTTGTAATGTTAGAACCGAATTTAATGATTACCCCTGCAATAAAACAATATATTCAGCAGCTTGTTGATGAATTGTTATAAGTGAAAAAAGGGGCAAAACCTAAAGGTTTTGCCCCTCTCGTAGATGTAAAATTTTATTTTTTAAATTTTTCTAATAAATTTGTGCTTCCTGTATCAAATTGCGGAACAACTTTTGCCGGTTCTTCCGTTTTAACCGGTTCTTTTGCAGCTCCTTGCATTGAAGGGTTTGATTTATCTTCAGTTTGAGCCGGAAGAACAGTACCGTTTTGTCTTGCTTCACGTTCTGCCATTTTCTTTTCAACTTTGCCGGCAAGAGGTGTTGCGATGAATGGTACTAACATACGTTTACCAACGATTGTAGCTGCAGCAAGAGATGTTAGACCGCCGAATGCGTCCTTAACGTTGTTTCTGATTTTTTCAAATTCCTGAGTGAATTTGATACTGTTCATATCGGCATAACCAGGTTGGTTTTTAACGATTGATTGGTAAGTTTTCTTGATTGGTCTGTCAAACATTTTGCCGAAGAATTTATCAAACATCTTAGTTTGGCAAACTTTGTGAGAAACAGTGAAGAACATTAACAACTGTAATGCAATCATTAAAACACCGTTAGTTAAGTCTAAAGATGCAACGAATTTACGTTTATCATCCGGAATGTCTTTATTATTCATGCTTTGAGTAACGTATAGATAACATCCCAGACCGTCTTTTGCAACGATTGATGCTACACCAAGACCGTCAATATACATTCTGTTGTTGTTATATACTTCATTACCTGCTTTTTTAGCTATTTTACTGTTTGAGAACCATTTGATTGGTCTGTATACGCAAGTTTCCAGTAAAGGATTAATTTTCGGATTCATTATTTCACCTCTACTTTCTGGTTATTATTTTTCTTTTCTTTAGCTGCCGCAGCTTTATTTGAAAGGCTCGGGAAGGCTAAATCCATAAACCAAGGATATATTTTGTTCAACATCCAGCAGGTCGCAGGAAGGATTGCAAGTGATACGCCTAATCCTGTCCAGCGTTTTAGACCATCGATATTTGATTTTGCGTGTTTTTTCAATTGTTCGCCGATGCATTTTGCAATTGATTCTGATTTTTCTGAAAGTCTTGTACCGGCACTTTCAATCCAGTCTACTGATTTTTTCAAATCAGCTTCGCTGATACCTGTTGCAGTTAATTTAGCTCTTACACTGTTTCTTGAAGCTTCAATTGTTTCATTGATAATTTGTTGTGCTTCTTTAACAGTGATTCCTGAGGTTTCTAATTTTGTTTTAATTTTGGTTAATGTTTCAATTGTGCCGTCAATAGCGTTTGTTCTTCTGTAAATTACTTCATTTACGTATTCTATAATTTCCTGAGTGGATTTTTTAGATTGCATAGTGTTAACACTTTCAATCATTTTATCAATCTTTTCACCAAGAACTCTTAATGCTGAAGAATCATTTCCTGTATTTTTGTTTTTAATTTCGTTAACTATTTTGATAAGTTCTGTATTGATGGATTTTTTAGATGAATCTTTTTTGATTTCAGCTTTTAATTCTTTGATTAAGGCTTTGCAGTCTTTATTGAATTTTTTATTAGCTTCTGCAATTTGATCAGGTGTTGTTGCAAAATCTGTTTGGTTATAAATTTGGGTTACGTTGCTGCGTAGTCTTTGCAGAACTGATTTTGCTTCATCCGGGTTATTGTGGAAGAAAATGCCTCTTTCGATTTTTTGAGGAAGTTTCTTTTGAATAACTTTTACTTTTTCATTGCTTTCTGCCTGAATAATGCCGTCAATTGTTTCAGAGAACAATTTTTTGAATTCTTGAGCCGGCATTTCTAAAGTTGATGCAACTTTGCCGTTAAATGTGTTGAAAACAATTTTATCATTTTCAATCATTTCAACAAGGTTTTTATCGTAAACAGTTTTTTTACGTGCTTCAATAGCATCTTTCATTTCCTGTTTAGTGTATTTTGTATCAGGATTAAGTTCTTTAATTTCTTTTTTCAAATAGTCATCAGACGGGAATAAAGTTGAATTGTATCTTGTTGAGAAATAACCGATATCTGCTGCGTGTTTGATGATTTTGTTGAAAGGTACAACGATAGCTGCTTGAGTACCTACAGCTAAAACAGCAGAGACAGGTTGACGCCATGCTGTGTAAGTTCTTGTATCTTCATCTGTTTTTGAAATCGGGTTGTATTTGATAAATAGCGGAGCGACAAGCCCTGTACCTGTTGCGTTAATTAACTGGTTTTGAACTTCGCCCATACCTTCATGGATTTTTACCATTTTTTTGATTTTACCCGGCATGATATCAAGTAAAAACTCTTTTAAAGGCTTAGCTGCCGTAGCTGCGGCTTTAGTTGCGCCGGAAAAACTTGTACTATCATGCGGAACACCGAGGTATACTCTGTTTTTAACGGATTGACCGTTAAATTGTCTTTGCGCGGAAATAGTTTCCATGCTGTTTTTAATCTTTTCGATACTCATTTTACACCTACTATGACCTTCTATATATATAGAATCCCAAACATTGAAAAAATTGCTAGTAATTTAGCATTTGTAAAGAAATATTAATGGATTTCCTTAACTCTTTTTTTCCCTAATTGCAGAGATACGACTATGCGGTTATTTCTCACCAAACAACCGGATTTCCCCGCAGTGTTTCCAACGAGGAAACACTGCAATTATACAAAACACATAAAAAAAATGAAAGTATATTATTAAGAATTATGAATTACTTTTTTGAATCAAGAAGTTTTCTGATTCTTAAATAACGGTCTAATTCTTTGCTGACAGTTTCTGTTTTCCCAAGGTAAGCATTTGATAATAATACTTTGTTATCGTATTTCGGGTCTAAGATAAACACTGTTGGAAATCCTGTAATACCGATTTCGTTAACAACTTTTTCGTATTTTTTGTCTTCAACGTTAACTTTAGAAAAGTCCATTACATCAGCATATTTTTCGGATAATTCTTGATAAATCGGCATGAATTTTACACAGTATCCGCACCAGTCAGCATAGAATAACACTAAAACCGGTTTTTTACTTTTCATAGCTTTATTGTATTCAATACCGATTTTGTATTCAGACGGTTTTTGCGGTTCACCTGTTTGGTTAGCTGATGCTGTTAATTTTTCAAATAATTCTTGTTTTTGAGCTTCAAGTTGTTTGTAATGATAGTATTCATAGCCTGCTGAAGCGCAAATTGTTAGTACAAGCAGAATTATAGTTACAATGGCAACATTTTTTCTGCTAACATTTTGAAGTTTTTCTTTTAAATTGAATCCCATATTTTTCTCCTCTTTTCATTACATTATTATAATATGAATAAATTAATAAATTTTCTTCTTAACATTTGTTAACATGATGTAACGCTTAGTATATATTTGGGTATATACAAAATATATACCAATCTCGTGTTACATTTCCCCAAAAGTTCTATGAAATAAATAGAGCTAATGTTGATGTGAGCAGATAGCAATCAGCAACAATCGGTAATAATATTTACCAAAAAATTTTTAAATCATCGTAGAATTTCGGTAATAGTTGGTAATATATTTGCCCCTATTTACCCCCACCAGAGGAGTTTAATTTATGACAAAAGATTCACTAATCGAAATGAAAATCGGTCCGCAAAATTCTAATCCGGCGAAAAATGAAGTGTTAGAAGCTTCTAAAGACAGTGTTTTGAGTGCTTACTTAAGAGAAATCTCATCTTATCCGCAATTGACATTTGAACAGGAAAAAGAACTTGCACAATTAATTGAAAAAGGTGATTGTGAAGCTAAGAAAAAACTTATTCAGGCAAATTTAAAACTTGTAGTAACAGTTGCGAGAAAGGCTATTCATATGTCAGCGCTTCCTGTGATTGATTTGATTCAGGAAGGCAATATGGGGCTTATGATTGCGGCAGAAAAATATAATTATCGACTTGGCTATCGATTTTCAACTTATGCGGCATGGTGGGTTAAACAGGCTATGTTTAAGGCAATTTCGGAGCAATCTCACTGCATGAAAATACCTGTTTATATTCAGGAAACTTTATCTAAATTTTCTAAAGTAAAATCTCAGATGGAACAAGAGGTTAATGCTTCTGTAAAAACAGAAGATGTTGCGAAAAAAATGAATATTGCGCCTGATAAAATTGAAATGTTTTTATCAGCTTATACAAAAACAATTTCAATAGAAAACGGTTTAGAAAAAAATGACGGAAAAGAACTTAATGTTGCAGATATTTTGGCAGATAATACAAGTTTGGTATCTGAAAATATTGAGTTTCAGTCGTTAAAAAATGATATTCAAAATGTAATTTCAACATTAAAAGAGCGCGAACAGGAAGTTGTTAAAATGCGTTACGGGCTTGATGATACAGAGCGTTATACATTAGAAGAAATCGGAAATATTTACGGTGTAACAAAAGAGTGTATTCGCCAGACAGAATTGAGAGCTTTAAAAAAGATGAAATTATCAGGTGCATCGCTTTTGTCAAGCTATATTTATTAATTTTGTAGCTCGACAATTGAGATGTTAAGAAAATAATCGGTGTTACCATTTATCTTCCTTGATTAACTCTATAATTGGGATTATATGGAAATAATTGACAGCACTATTTACCCCCTCGTGTTTATGTAAAGTAGAATTGAGCCGCTTTTGCGGCTTTTTAATATTCAATACCTTTACGAGCGGCGATTCCTGTGTCCCAATAATGCTTCACCGGTTCGATTTTTGATACTAGGTGTGCAATTTCTACAATTTTCGGGTGTGCATTTCTCCCTGTTAAAACAATTTCCATTTCATCAGGTTTGTTCTTTAAAACATCAACAACTTCATCTACATCAAGGATTCCAAGATCGATTGCGATATTTGCTTCATCAAGGATTATAAGCTGGTATTCGTGGTTTTGGATTGCTTGTTTTGCGATTTCCCAGCCTTTTTTTATTTCTTCTTTGTCTTTGTCATTTTGATTGTCTTTATATATGACCCTGTCAAGTCCGGCTTGAACAATTTTGAGATTTTCGGATATTTCAGGTGATAGTTCGCGGAAAGAATTAAGTTCGCCGTAATCGTTTCCGCCTTTTGTAAACATAACAATAAGCACTTTCCAGCATCTGCCAAGCGCGCGCATTGCAAGCCCTAAAGAAGCGGTGGTTTTGCCTTTGCCGTTTCCTGTGTAGACTTGAATATAACCGTGCTGTGCCCAGTTAGGATTTATTAAATTGTTATTGCAGTTTACCATATTTCCCATTTATTATATATTAAAATTATGAATATGAAAACGGATTTAAGGATTAGAGCAAAAGATATTCGAAAAAGCTTACCGATTTGTGAGATTTCTGAAAATTTAACAAAGTTGGTGCGAAATCATCCTGCTTATATTGAATCAAAAAATGTCATGCTTTTTTATCCGACTAAATATGAGATTGATTTGCGTGGTTTGCTTGAGGATGACAAGAATTTTTATTTTCCGCGGGTGAAGGATGAAAATCTTTTAATTTGTCCTTATTTAGTTGGGGACAGATTGGAAAAATCCTGTTTTAATATATTAGAGCCTTGCAGTGAACCTGTTGATACAAGTGTTTTGGATTTAATAATTGTTCCTGCGCTTATGGTTGATAAAAAAGGGTATAGACTTGGTTATGGCGGCGGATATTACGACAGACTGCTCGGCAAGCTTAGTTCAAGTGTTAAAACAATTTGCGCGCTGCCTGAAGAATTGGTAATTGAAAAACTGCCGCGTGATGATTTTGATATCCCTGTGGATTTTGTTGTAATAAGTTTTTAAACTAAAACGACCCGCCATCGGCGGGGCGGTTTTTTTTATTTAATAGGGGGGTGTTATGTTACTTAAGCGAATGTATATTTAGGAGCCATATCTTTTATGCCTTTGTCTCGGCCTTCTTTAGCTGCTTGAAGTTCTGCTTCGATTGATTTTCCTAAGGCTTCAAGTTTTTCTTTTTCCTGAGTAATTCGTTCTTCTTCGACTTTCAGGTTTCTTGTTTCAATTTGCATTGCGCGGTCTCTGCCTTGTTCATAAAGTTTTCTCATTATGAATGCTTGGTATTGCTGTTGTTGTTGAGCGTTTTGTTGTTGACCTTGCATTTGCTGCATGTACATCTGCTGCATATAAGGAGCGTTTTGCTGCATATACTGCAATGAACTATTATGTGCAAATGACAGATAATTCATTGTTCTGCCCATCATTGAGCCCGGGGTATTAAGCATTTCGCCTATTGAAATCCCGCCGCTTGCAATTGTTGCTGCATACTGTTGTAAATCTCTTAATTTTTTTGTCAGCTTCGTAAGACGATATTCGACATTACTTCTTTGGTAAATCAAATCGTGCACTCGAGCTGTAAACATTAGAATGCCCATTGTACTAACCCTACCTTTTTAATTTTAATAACTAACCTTTTTCTAACCTACATCTATATAAAAACATGCAATATCAAGTTATTGCATGTTTTTGGACATATATTAAGCTTTCTTAACAATTGTTACTTTGAAGTACGTTCCACAACTTTATCGATAAGTCCGTATTCCATTGCCTCATATGCTGTTAGGAAGTGGTCACGTTCACAATCATCTTTTACTTTATCAAACGGCTGACCTGAATTTTCTGCCATAATTCCGATTAACATATCTTTCATTCTGCGAATTTCTTTTGCTTCAAGTTCAATATCTGTTGCTTGACCTTGAGCACCACCTAAAGGCTGGTGAATCATAACTCTTGCATTTGGAAGAGCAAGTCTTTTGCCTTTAGCACCTGAACATAGCAAAAACGCACCCATAGAAGCTGCGTCGCCAAGACAGATTGTAGAAACATCTGATTTAATAAGGTTCATTGTGTCATAAATCGCCATACCTGCTGTGATTACACCGCCCGGGCTATTAATATAAAGCATAATATCTTTTTCTGAATTTTCGCTGTCTAAAAGTAAAAGCTGTGCAACAATTGAGTTTGCAACGTCATCATTAATTTCTGTACCTAAGAATATAATTCTTTCTCTTAGAAGTCTTGAAAAGATATCAAATGAGCGTTCTCCGCGTGAAGAAGCTTCAATAACCGTAGGCACGTAGCCCATTATTTTCATATAAGTTTCCTGATCCATATGGCTCTCCTTTTTTTATTATTATACTACAAAAAATATATTGTAAAAATACGTAAGGTTATGTATAATAATTGGTGTATATTAAAAAGGAGAATGAGTATGAAATTCAACAATAGTTTTAAAAATC